>DAMDPH010000001.1:0-206667 GCA_032082785.1 Sphingobium sp.
CGTCCGGTGAAAGGGCATCTAGGTAAGGACGCAGATTCGGTCAATAAGAAAAATGACAGACGGATGAAATTTGTCTCGAAACAGCGGAAATTCGGGGCTTTCGGCCGCACCCGACGTTCACTCGGCTTGGCGGAGCAGAAGCGCGGCTGTCCCGAATCCCGAGCCAGAGACCGAGAATCGGCGAGACTCAGGCTGCGGGCAGCGAAGCGATCACGTCCAACGCATCGCGCAGGCGCAGGTAGATTCTCCCATCCTGCGGCAGCCCGACCTTGAGCGTCGATCCGGTATAGCCATGTGCGACCGTAACGGGCTGCTCCAGGGTGGGCGTCGTACCGAGTGCCTCGACTAGGAACAGCTCACGGCCGCGCACGACACAGGCCTGGGACGTCGCGTCGCAATCGACGCTCTCGATCCGGGGGAGACGGGCCAGGGTGACCAGTGGCTGCCAATCGCTGGCTTCTTCGCCCTGGACCAAACGGTAGCGCAAAGGTCCGAACAGGGAGGGCGCGAGCTGCGCCGAATCAAGCGTCGCCACCAGGATGCCGGCGCTCTCGATCCGTAAGCCCTTGCCGCTCGACAGCTGAAGCACGGCCTCGCCCGATGCCCCGGCGACCTCTATCCGATCGGAGGGCGTGAAGCGCGCGCTCCCCTCCGCGCGGACCGAAAAGACGAGATGCCCATTATCGGGCAGCACGCTGTCGCCGGTCAGGGTCAAAGCAAGCATGCCTGCCGGCGCAGGCCCGGCGGTAACGGTTTTGCTCACGAGGCTAAGCTGTGGTCGCGGCGCCGCGACTTCGACCGGTAATTTGACGCTCCGTCCATCCTTTAGCCGCACATGAGCGGTTGCCTGCATTCCCTGCTGCGGCGCGTTCTCCGCTCCCTCCAATTCGAGATGCAGCCGATCGACATTGCCGTCGCGCGACAGCTCCGCTGGACGGAAGCGCAGATTACCCAGACTTATGCTTTCCACCTGATCCAGCCGCTGGCCGCTCAGCAGCGCGCTTTTGTCGCCAGCATGGAGCCGCAGCCCGTCCAGCCGGCTCGCTTCGCCATAGCTGCGCAAGTCGATGCGCGACGGCTCCGCCACGCCTTGATATTTTACCTCGATGCTCAGCTCGCCCGGCTTGCGCTCAGCAAGCGGCAAGGTGAGCGCAAGTCTGTCCTGCCCCTCAACCTTCCAACCAATCGCCTGCGGCTGCCCCTTCCCCTGACGCAGCGTGACATTCTCCACGCAGGCAGGGGCGGCGCCCTTCAACGGAAGCAGATTGTCGCGCCCGACCACCAGCATCGGCGTTTCGCCGGCGATCGACCAGCCAGATGTATCGGGCAGTTGGAGGGCGAAATCCGGTCCTTCGAACCGGTCGAAACCCCACTGCCCGTAAAGATGTCCCTTAACCGTGCCCTGAAAAGCGGGCGGCAAGGGCCGGTCGCGCATCAACACATAGCCGCCCCGGTCTGCGCGAGCGCGTACCGGCAACTCGGCCGTCTCGCCATTGGCGGCGGTCAGCGTCACCATCATGGTGCGGGCATAATCGGTTGAATAGATGAGCGGCGCCCCTTCAACCGGCAGCACCGTTCCCGCGCCGACCGCACAAATCGGGCCATTCGCCATGCTACGCAGGCGCGGCGGGCTGTTCGCCTCGATCGACGGCATGGCAACCACCAGCACCGACTTGGGCTTCTGAAAGGAGGGCGCGGAATTGAGCAGCAGCTTCATCCTGTCGCCATGACGCATGCTGAGCGTTGGCAGATAATCGAACTGGGGATTGCTGAACGCCCCGAACAGCCGGGCAACGTCGCGAATGACGCCGATATAGGGGCTGTAAAAGCCGTAGCCGGCTTCCCGCGTCGCGCTCAATTGCAGAACCAGATCGGTCGGCGCGCCGGCCAGCGTTTCGGCCATCGAACTGCTGTGCACATCGGCCAGCACCAGCGATTCGCGATTGTCGAGCAGACAGGCGGCCTGCAGCTCGATCACCTTGGACAGGCATTCTTCGTTGAGCTTCATCGACAGGCTGCGGGCAAGCGCGGGGGCGACGCTCCGCAGAAATTCGGGGTGGCGATTTTCCTGCGCGTGAATCGCCGCCATGAAAGCGTCCAGCCGTGACCGGTCGAGTGAGGCCTGATTGAGATCCTGCGTGGCCCGCAGAAACTCGCCGGGTTTTCCCCGCACCGCATCCGACAGGGTTCCTTCCGCGCCACCAGTATCCGGCACAAGGAACAACACCATCTGCCGGGCGCCCTTCGGCACGGTGAGCGACAGGGTCCGGTCTTTCTCCTTCTTCTTCCAGGTTTCAGCCGTCTCCACCCAATCCTTGGGCGGCGGGTTGGTCGCGCCGCGCAGGAAAGCGGACACAAGAATGAAGCGCGCGCCCTGATCCTCCGGCAGATCGGCCTCGATCGACAGCGTATCGCCTTCCGCGAGGCTGGGCACCTGTCCGATGGGCAAGGTCTCGCCTTCCCGCGTAACGCTGACGCGAAGCGTCGGGCCAGGCAGCTCGAAGGGCGGCGGGTCGGCCGCGATCGCCGGCGCGGAACCAAGGATGGCAGAAAGCAGCGCAGCGCCCAAGGCGCGCAATGGGGAATATATCTTCCTGTCGTTCGGCAAGGCCATGCTCCTGTCGTCCGGCATCCTGTCGCGCCCGGCACGGCTTCTTTCACATCGAAGCGCGCGCGCCAAGAGGCGGAGCGTTAACCTTGCGCGCAGTGGCAAAGCCTCCCTTGCCGTCACCTGAATGACAGACGTCCGTCCTGTCACGTCAACATGTTGAAGCAAAAAGCCGCTCCGCTTATGTCGCTATACATGAAGCGGCTGCACTCATGACGGTATCGCAAGCGCGGCCCTTCCGCGCCATCCTGGATCGACTGCGCCACCCGCCCGATAATATCGTGGTCCGTGCGCGGCATATGGTCGAGCGCCACGTGCCCAAGGAGCGGCAAGGCCCGGGCTGGGACCGGCACTGGCGCGAACTGGAAGCCTATCTCGATCACCCCGGCAACTGGACCATCAGCAAGGACGATAATGGCGATGACACGTGACCGATTGACGGACCTGCTGGTCGCCAGCCTCGTGCGGGATCATGGCCGCTCCAAACATCATTGGCGCGGCCGCATCGGCGCTATCCGCCTCTACGATCGCGCAACGCATCCGCATTGCAATTGGGACGCCGCGCCGACCGGCAGCGCGCAGGAAATAGCCACTATCGAAAATCTGCTCGATCAGTTGCGCCTCGATCATCCGTTGCTGTCCGCCTGAGCGGGGCGGTTCTAATCTGTTGCGCCCACATCTGCACCCTCGGCCAGATAACGCCTGAGGCCGGCAACGAAGAGGCGGACCTTCGCCGGGACGAGCCGGAGGCTGGGGTAAATCGCCCAGACTTTGAGAGGCTCCGGCGGTCCCTCTGGCATCGGGAGCGCCACCAGCCTGCTCGCCGCGACATCGTCCCGCGCGGCCCAGTCCGACAGAAGGGCGATCCCCATGCCATGCAGCGCCGCCTGATGCAGTGCTTCAACGGAATTGGATGAGAAACAACCCTGGACGGGCTGGCGCACCTCGCGAGGGCCAAAACGCCAGTGCGTCGTCCCCGATTGTACCAGACATTGATGCGCAGCGAGCTGCTTGATCTCGCCAGGATAGCCAAGCCGGGCGAGATAGTCAGGCGCGGCATAGAGGGTCCGAGGATTGTCTGCGACCACCTGGGCGATGAGGCTACTGTCCTGCAAGATGCCGATCCTTATCGCGCAGTCGATCCCCTGGCCGACGATATCGACGATGCCATCCTGCAAGAGCAGGTCGATCTTCAAGGCGGGGTGATCCTGTAAGAAGCGGCCGATGAACGGCGTTACGACCTTTCCCCCGAAGGGAACAGAGGCCGTCACCCGCAACATCCCTTCGACCGAAGCGGCTGATGGCTGCACGGCCGCCCGCAGGGACCGTTCGCCCTCGATAAGCATCTGAGCGTGGGGCAGCAGTGCCTCGCCATCGCTGGTGAGGGACAGGGTCCGGGTCGTGCGATGGATGAGACGAACACCCAGTTCCGCCTCCAGAGCGGCGAGGCGACGGGACGCGGTCATGGCGGGAATTTGCAGGCGGCGTGCCGCAGCCGCAAGGCTCCCGGCGCTGGCGGCTTCGACAAAGATCGTCAGATCGGCGAGGTTCATCATAACGGTTTCTGTTATGATGGTTGATCATTTTGAGCAACTACCGCTGCCAATGAATAAACGCCATTTTGCGACGCATCCCAAGCAAGGAGCTTCGCCATGAGCGTTCCCACCACCATTGAAGCGGTCCGGCCATTAGCCTCTGAACACGCCTCCCACGCGACACAGCCCGCCTTGTCAGCGCCACTGATGTTCGCAATGTCGGCGGCTGCCGGCGTCGGTGTCGCCAACATCTATTATAACCAGCCGATGATCGGCATCATGGAACGGGATCTTCCCGGCTCACTAACCAGCCTGATCCCCACCGCGACGCAACTCGGCTATGCCGCCGGGCTGTTCCTGATCGTGCCGCTCGGCGACCTGTTCGAACGTCGGCGGCTGATCGTCGTTCAATTTCTCCTGCTGGCGCTGGCTTTGGCGGGTGCAGCGGTTGCGCCAAGCGGACTGCTCCTGCTGATCGCCTCGCTGGGTGTGGGACTGATGGCAACCGTGGCGCAGCAGATCATCCCCTTCGCCGCCCATCTGGCTTCGCCGGACCGCCGCGGTCATATCGTGGGCGTCGTCATGGCCGGACTTCTGGGAGGTATCCTGCTGAGCCGGACCCTTGCGGGCTTTGTTGCGACCCATGCCGGATGGCGCGACATGTTCTGGCTGGCTGTTCCGATGGCTATGGGCGCCGCCGCGCTGATGGCATGGCGCCTCCCCTCCAGCCGTCCAGCGCCCGGCATGGGCTATGCCGCGCTCCTGAAATCGACGGCATCGCTGTGGAAGGCATTTCCCCAGTTGCGCCGCGCCTCCATCACCCAAGCGCTGCTTTTCGGAGCCTTCACCGTCTTCTGGACCGCGCTGGCCCTGCGTCTTCAACAACCGCGCTTTGCCCTTGGCGCCGATGCTGCGGGCCTGTTCGGGATCGTGGGAGCAGCCGGCATCGTCGCGGCCCCCATAGCAGGGAGGATCGCCGATAGGGTCGGTCCGGCTCACGTGATCGCACTGGGTGCGGCGCTGACCCTGCTGTCCTGGATCATCTTCGGACTGTGGCTGTCGCTCGCCGGGCTGATCGTCGGCGTCATATTGCTCGATTTCGCCGTCCAGAGCGCGCTCATCTCGAACCAGCATATCGTCTTTGCCTTGCCTCCCGACGCTCGGGCACGGCTCAACACCGTGTTCATGGTGTCGATGTTCCTTGGCGGAGCCTTCGGATCGGCAGCAACGATGGCCGCATGGACAAGCGCCGGGTGGAGTGGCGTCGTGGCTCTGGGCATCGCTCTTTCGGCATCCGCCAGCCTCTTTCAGATGCTGACCCGGAAGGGCCACTGATGCTTCGTGGCTGAAGATGATGTGCCGACGCAGCCGCCCTTCCCCGCTCATCCTTATGAAATCTTTATGCGAAAGCCGTCATCTTCCCATGGCGGCTTTACGCCCTTCTGTCCGACTGGGGTCCCCGTCCGCAGCTTTGCGGATGTGGAGGACAATTGATGTATCGCTTCCTATTGGGCCCGCTGGCCCTGTTCGCGACCCAGTCAGCCCTGGCGCAGGATGGTAGTCGCGATGACGGCTCCGGCCCACTGACGGTCAGCGGCAGCGCGGCGCTCCTGTCGGATTATCGCTTTCGCGGCGTGTCGCAGACAGACAACAATATCGCCGTTCAAGCTGGCGTCACCATAACGCATCGCAGCGGCTTCTATGTCGGAAGCTGGGGTTCGAACCTGGCGGGCTGGGGGAGCTTTGGCGGCCCGAACATGGAGCTGGACCTGATTGCCGGCCGGAAGCTGCCAGTCGCCGGCGGCACGCTCGACACGGGGCTGGTCTGGTATCTCTATCCCGGCGGAGCGGACCGAAGCGACTTTGGCGAGCTTTTCGCCCGCCTGTCCGGCTCGACGGGCCCACTCAGCCTGACGGCGGGCATCGCCTATGCGCCGGCGCAACGCGCTTTGGGGAACGTCTATCCGAGCGGAGTAGCCGCACAGGCCGGCATCCCGGCGAGGCCCAACGACAAGAAAGACAATCTCTACGTCTCCGGCGATGGCAGCTGGGCGATGCCCGATATGCCGATCAGCGGCAGGCTCCACATCGGCTATTCCAAGGGCAATCCCGGGCTTGGCCCAAATGGTACCAGTCTAGCGCCGACCGGCAGCTATTGGGACTGGTCGGTGGGTACCGACATCGTGCCACTGCAAGGCATGACTCTCGGCATCGCCTATGTCGATACTGACATTTCACCCCGCGAAGCGGCTTATCTTCAGCCCGGCTTCTCCCGCGGACAGGATGGTTCGGGTCACATCGCCGGATCGACCCTGCTCATGTCCCTCACGACCTCCTTCTAAATGGACCATCGCTGATGACCACCGAACTTTGGCTGGGCGCGAGCGTCGCGTTCGGCCTGCTCCTCTATCTGTTCGCCGCCCTGGCGCGGCCAGAACGATTTTGAAGGCCCACATCATGATCGAGACGAAAACGTCTTCCTCTCTCTTCACCTGGGCGCTGATCGCGCCAGCGATGCTGGACGCCTTCAGGAAACTTAATCCCCGAACCCTTGTCCGCAATCCGGTGATGTTCACGACGGCTATCGTCGCGCTCATGCTGACGATCTTGCTGATCCTGGGCCTCGCGCCGGGATCAGCATCCTTTCAGTTTCAGCTCGTCTTCTGGATGTGGCTGACGGTCTTGTTCGGCAATTTCGCTGAAGCACTGGCCGAAGGACGCGGCAAGGCGCAAGCGGCATCTCTTCGCTCGACCAAGGCAGAGCTGGTCGCCCGACGCGCGCTGGGCCAAGGATATGAGCAAATCGGCGCGGCACAGCTCAAGTCGGGCGACATCGTGCTGGTCGAAGCGGGGGAGCTCATTCCCGCAGACGGGGAGGTGATCGAAGGAGTCGCTTCGGTCAACGAAGCGGCGATCACCGGCGAAAGCGCGCCGGTCATCCGCGAAGCGGGAGGCGATCGTTCCGCAGTGACCGCCGGCACGCGCGTCATCTCCGACCATTTGCGCGTGCGCGTGACCCAGGAGCCGGGGCGAGGCTTTATCGACCGGATGATCGCCCTTGTGGAAGGGGCAGAGCGTGCCAAAACGCCCAATGAGGTGGCGCTTAACGTGCTGCTTGTCGGCCTGACGATCATCTTCCTCATCGCGGTAGCGACCATTCCCGCCTTTGCTGCCTATGCCGGGGGCAGCGTTCCGGTCGCGCTGCTCTGCGCCCTGTTCATCGCGCTCATTCCCACCACCATCGCGGCCCTGCTGTCGGCCATCGGCATCGCCGGCATGGACCGGATGATGCGGTTCAACCTGCTCGCCAAGTCGGGGCGCGCGGTCGAGGCGGCAGGCGACATCGATGTGCTGCTGCTCGACAAGACGGGCACCGTCACCGTCGGAGATCGGCACGCGGTCGCGTTCCGCCCCGTGGGCGGCATCCAGGAGAGCGAACTCGCCGCAGCCGCTCTCGCCGCCAGCCTCGCCGACGAAACGCCGGAAGGGCGGTCCATCGTCAGGCTCGCTCAGGAGGTTCATGGGCTGACGGCATCGCTCGACCCGGATGCGGAGATCATCCCGTTCAGCGCGCAGACGCGCCTGTCGGGCCTGCATCAGGGCAATCTGCTGATCCAGAAGGGCGCGGTCGATTCCATTCTGAAGGCCAATCCGCAGACCGCAGAGACGCCCGCCGCCAATGATCTACGCAAAGTGGCGGAGGACATCGCGCGTGCCGGTGGCACGCCCCTGGGCGTGGCGCGCAACGGTTGCTTGCTGGGTGTCGTTCATCTGAAAGACGTCCTTAAGGCCGACATTCGCCCACGCTTTGCCGAACTGCGCCGGATGGGCATCAGAACGGTGATGATAACGGGCGACAATCCCCTGACGGCGGCAGCCATTGCCGCAGAGGCGGGAGTGGACGACTTTCTGGCGGAGGCGACACCCGAGGACAAGCTGGCCTTGATCCGTAAAGAGCAGGCCGAGGGACGGCTCGTCGCCATGTGCGGGGACGGCACCAATGACGCCCCTGCCCTTGCGCAGGCCAATGTCGGCATCGCGATGAATAGCGGCACCCAGGCCGCGCGCGAAGCCGGCAATATGGTGGACCTGGACAGCGATCCTACGAAATTGATCGAAGTTGTGGGCCTTGGCAAACAGTTGCTGATGACGAGAGGGGCGCTCACCACCTTCTCCATAGCCAATGACGTCGCCAAATATTTTGCGATCATTCCGGCGCTGTTCGTGAGCTTCTACCCGCAACTTTCGGTGCTCAACCTGATGGGGCTGGCCAGTCAGGAAAGTGCTATATTATCCGCCATCATCTTCAACGCGATCATCATCCCGATGCTAGTCCCGCTGGCGTTAAGGGGCGTGCCCTACCGCCCTGTCGGCGCGACGAAGCTGCTGGTGCGCAACCTTACCCTCTACGGCATCGGCGGCCTGTTGGCGCCCTTCCTGGGCATCAAGCTGATCGACCTTGCCGTCAACGCGCTCGGCCTTGCCTGAGCCAGTCGGACATCATCGCATGCTCTTCTTCTACGTCGCCCTCGGGCTCCTCATCTTTCTGCTGCTTGCCGGGCTCGTGATGCTCGCCGGCCGCGCCTGACAGGATTTTCGCTATGAACGATGCAATCTTGCTCGTCCTTCTGATCGTCGGCGGCACTGCGGCGCTGTCGATACCGTTCGGCCGATATATGCGTTGGGCGATGGACCCGCTCGGTGCGACGCGACCCACAAGCTGGTTCAAACAGATTGGGGGCCGGGCCGCCACTGCCGAACAGAGTTGGCAAGCCTATCTATTCTCCTTGCTGGCATTCAACGCGGCGATGTTCCTCATCGTCTACGCTGTGTTGGCGCTCCAGCAGCAGCTCCCGCTTAACCCCGACGGAATGGGCGCGCTTACGCCCGACCTTATTTTCAATACCGCCGCCTCCTTCACGACCAACACCAATCTTCAGCATTATTCGGGCGAGGCGACGCTCAGCTATTTCTCGCAGCTCGGCGCACTGATGTGGCTACAATTTGTGTCGGCAGCGACCGGGATCGCCGCACTGACGGCCATGGCGCGCGGCCTGAGCGGCCGAGGCAATCTCGGCAACTTCTTCATCGACGTGCAGCGTGCCAGCTTTTTCATCCTGTTGCCCCTTGCGATCATAGTTGCCATCGGGCTGGTGATCGGCGGCGTGCCGATGACCTTTGCCGGAGCAGTCCATGCGGTGGGACTTGAAGGTCATGCCCAGACGATCGCGCGCGGACCAGTAGCGGCTTTCGTCGCGATCAAGCAGATCGGCACCAACGGCGGCGGCTTTTTCGGTCCGAACTCGACCCATCCGTTCGAGAATCCCAGCTTCTGGACCAACGCCTGGTCGATGGCGGCAATCATCATCATCCCCATGGCCTGTGTGTGGATGTTCGGCCGCATCATCGGCCGCCCTCGCCATGCGACCGTGCTGTTCGCCGTCATGCTGGCCTTCCTGTGCGCCAAGACTGTGGGAGCCGTCGCCTTTGAAACCGCTCCTACCCAGGCATTCGCCTCCCTCCCCATCGCCCAGAATGTCGGCAATCTGGAGGGCAAGGAATTGCGCTTCGGTGCGGCTGGTGGCCCCTTATGGGCCGTGCTTACCACGGCAACCAGCAATGGGTCTGTCGGAGCAATGCATGACAGTCTCAATCCGATGACAGGGCTGATGCCGATGATCGGCATGTGGCTGAACGCGACCTTCGGCGGCGTGGGAGTCGGGATGATCAACATGTTCCTCTACATCATCATCGCCGTGTTCGTCGCGGGGATGATGGTCGGCCGTACGCCCGAATATCTGGGACACCGGGTCGAGGGGCGCGAGGTCAAACTGGCGATCATGGCCCTGGCCGCGCATGCCTTGTTCATTCTAGGCGGCACCTCCCTATTTGCCGCAACCAGCTGGGGAACGGACACCCTGAACAATGTCGGGCCGCACGGCTTTAGTGAGATACTTTATGAGTTCACCTCTGCCAGCGCGAATAATGGTTCGGGCTTTGAAGGGCTGAGCGATAATAATGTGCCGTGGAACATCGCAACCGGCATCGTGATGCTGCTCGCGCGCTACATCCCCATCATCCTGCCGGTGGCGATCGTCGGATCCTTCCTTGGCAAGCGCCGCGCGGCGCCAAGCGCTGGTACGCTGGGTGTCGAGGATGTCACTTTCGGCGCAATGCTGGTGATCTGCATCCTGATCTTCGGCGCCCTCACCTTCTTCCCGGCAGCCGCGCTCGGCCCCGTTGCCGAACATCTTCTCTTCATGTGACGGAGTGATGCTCATGACGTCTCTTATCGCCACCCTTCGGATCACCGCAGCGACTCTCCTTATCTGCGTCGCCGGCTACACGTGCCTCATTCTCGCATTCGCGCAGGCCGTCATGCCCGTAAGCGCCAACGGAAATCTTATCCGCGACCGGGAAGGTCGGGTCATCGGCAGCGGCCAGATTGCGCAGCGGTTCAGCACGGACCGCTATTTCTGGCCGCGTCCTTCGGCCGTCGACTATGATGCGGCGGGCGCAGGCGGGAGCAACAAGTCTCCGACGTCGAGCGATCTTGCCGCGAGAGGCGCTGCGCTCGTCGGTCGCTATGACGCTACGCCTCAAAAGCCCCTGCCGTCCGATCTAGCGGCAGCATCGGGTGCCGGGCTGGACCCGCATATCAGCCTAGCGGGCGCACGCTATCAAGCGAGCCGGGTAGCCGCAGCGCGCGGCATGCCGGTAGCGACCCTGATGCGAACGATAGACAGGCAGGCCTTCGCCCCTGGCGGCCCGCTGACCCATGATCTTATCGTCAACGTCCTAGAGCTTAATCTCGCGCTCGATGCGATGGGAAGCCGTTGAACAAGCTTATTTTTCGGCGCATGGCCAAGCATGATGGCTGAACCTGATCGCCCTTCACCCGAAGCCTTTCTGCGCGCCGCTGCGCAGGAAGGTCGCGGGCGCCTCAAACTATTCCTTGGCGCGGCGCCGGGGGTCGGCAAGACATATGAAATGCTGCGGCAGGCGGCCGCGCGGCGCGATGCGGGCGTTGATGTCGTCATCGGCTTGATCGAAACCCATGGACGTGCCGAGACTGAGGCGTTGACCGTTGGCCTGGAGCTGTTGCCACGGCGCACGATACTCCATGAGAACCGCCATTTTACCGAGATGGACCTCGATGCGATCCTGAGCCGAAGGCCGCAGCTGGTCCTGATCGACGAACTCGCTCATAGCAACGCGCCAACCAGTCGCCATGCCAAGCGATGGCAGGATGTAGCGGAACTGATCGACGCGGGGATCGACGTCTACTCGACCGTCAACGTCCAGCATGTCGAGAGTTTGAACGACGTCGTTGCCTCCTTCACCAAAGTGCGCGTTCGGGAAACGCTCCCGGACAGTGTCCTCGACGACGCCGAAATCGAGCTGATCGACATACCACCCGACGAACTGATCGAGCGTTTGCGGGACGGCAAAGTCTATATCCCCGCCGAGGCGAGCCGGGCGCTCGACCATTTCTTCTCCAAATCCAACCTGTCCGCGCTGCGCGAGCTTGCCCTTCGCCGCGCGGCGCAGACGGTGGATGCGCAGATGCTGGACTATCTGCGGGCGCATGCCATGGCCGGCACCTATGCCGGTGGCGAGCGTATCCTTGTCGCCGTCAGCGAGCAGCCAGGCGCCGATGCCCTCATCCGGTCGGCCCGGCGACTGGCGGACGCGCTGCGGGCGCCATGGATCGCATTGCATGTCGAAACGTCCCGCAATGCCCGCTTCACGCCTTCTGAACAGGAGCGCCTTGCCCAGGCTATGGGCTTGGCCGCCACGCTGGGCGCCACCTTGATGACGATCCCTGCCGCAACCGTGGTTGGCGGATTGCTCGATCAACTCGCCGAGCAAAGGGTGACGCAATTGATCATCGGCAAATCGGCCCGCAACTGGTGGTTTGAGCGGCGCCACCCCTCCATCGTCGACCGGATCGTGCGGCGCAGCGAAGATCTTGCAGTTTACGTCCTTCCGCTTGGACGTGGGAACGGGCGGGATAATGGTCCGGCCCATAAACAGCATCGCGCTCGCCCGGCTGAACGGCCTCTAAATTATGCGATGAGCCTGGCCTTCGTTGCGCTGATGGCGGCACTTGGTAAGCTGATCGAGCCGCTGATCGGTTATCGATCCATCGACCTGCTGTTCCTCATTCCTACGGTCGCCGCGGCGACGCTGCTGGGGCTTCGACAGGGTGTCATCGCCGGGATCGGCTCTGCCCTCGCCTATAATTTCCTCTTCGTACCCCCGCTTCACAGCTTCACCATCTATGATCCGCAAAATGTCATCACCTTCTTCGTTTTGACCGCCACCGCGGTCATCAGCAGTCAGTTCGCCGGCAGGGTCAGGGCACAAGCGGATCTGGGCGCCCGCAGCGCGCGCGAAAATGCCGCTATTGCCGGTTTTGCGCGCCGGCTTGGAGCATTATCGACCCAGCAGGAGACCGCCCAAACCGTCTGCGCCGAAGTCGCCAAGCTGCTGGACGTGCAGGCCATATTGCTGGTGGAGGACGCAGGCGCCTTGCATACCCTTGCCTGCTTCCCAACGGACAGTGGATTGACGGCAGTTGATCGTGCAGCCGCGGGTTGGACCTGGACCCACGCCGAGCCCACCGGACGCGGGACCGGCACATTGGCCGCATCGGAATGGCGCTTTCATCCTCTTACGACGGCACTTGGTACATTAGCCGTTCTGGGTATCGCCAAAGCCGATGCCACCGACCCCCTCCCCCCGCACCGGGCATCCTTGTTCATGAGCCTGGTCGATCAGGCGGCGCTCGCCCATGAACGGCTCAAGCTTGAAGCAGATATGCGGGACATGGCGGCGCTCAAGGAAAGGGATGCGTTGCGCGCCACCTTGCTGTCTTCCATCGCTCATGATCTCAGGACGCCGCTGACCGCCGTCACCGCAGGCGTGGAGGCACTTCGGAGCGACAGCGGCAACCCTCAACTACTGTCGACCATCTCCACAGAAGCGCGGCGCTTGGGTCGCTTCTTCGACAATCTGATCGACGTAACCCGGATCGAGGCAGGAGCGATCGTGCCCCGTCTGGAACCGACGGACCTTACTGACGCAGTAGCGGCAGCCATCCATGATGTCCGCTCCGCCCAGGAGGACAGGTCTGTGCGCCTCGACGTCCCGCCCAGCCTTCCACTTGTGCGCACCGACCCCAATCTGCTCCATCACATCCTCATCAACCTTATCGACAATGCCGTGAAGTTCAGCGCCCCAGCCTCTGAAATTCGACTGGAAGGCAGGCGTGAACCTGACGGCTTGACATTGTCGATTCTGGACGAGGGGAGAGGACTGGCGCAGGGGCACGAGCGGGACATTTTCGACACCTTCACCCGCATTGAGGGCAGCGATCGAACGGGCGGCACTGGGCTGGGACTGGCAATCGTGAAGGGCTTTGCGACAGCCATGGGTATAAGTGCGAAAGCGGAGAACCGCACCGATCGCAGCGGCGCGCGCTTCACCCTCTATTTTCCGGACAATCTCCTGCTTCGACCAAGGGAAGATCAGGCATGAATGAAGGGCGCTCCATCCTGGTCGTCGATGATGAGCCCGCGATCCGGCTATTGGTTGCCCGCGCCTTGCAACGATCCGGTCTGATGGTGGAGGAAGCCGATAATGCGGCAGCTGCGATGCGCTTCGTTGAGAAAAGCTGTTTCGATGTCATTCTTCTGGACCTTGGCTTGCCGGATCGCGATGGGCTTGAACTGATCCCGCTGTTGAGCGGTGCGGGTTCGGCAGTCATCATTCTGACGGCTCGGGAGGCCATCGCCGAGAAAGTCGCAGCTCTTGATCTCGGTGCGGATGATTATGTGACGAAGCCTTTCGATACCGAGGAGCTGCTCGCGCGTGTCCGCACGGCGCTCCGCCACCGGCAGGCTGCGCGCCGAGAAGTACATCATCTGACCATCGACGGATTGGATATCGACCTCGACAAACGCCGTATCTGCCGGGCAGATGAGGAGATACATCTCACACCGAAAGAATATGCACTGATGTCCGAACTCGTGCGCAATGCGGGTCGGGTTGTCACGCACAGCCAGCTGCTACGCCTGATCTGGGGCTCCGCCCATGAGGAGGATGTCGAATATCTTCGGGTAACGGTGCGCGCGCTGCGACGGAAGCTCGAGCGAGATCCGGGAAAACCGATCCTCATCCGTAACGAACCTGGTGTCGGCTATCGATTGGTGGCGGAACCCTAGGAATCAATTGGCTTGCCGCGGCAGATATCGACCTGACAAAGCGCTCATTCGTTCGGCAAGGGCAAGCTTTGCGCGTAACGGCGGACACTTGCCTCAGTCCGCAAGCGGAGCGCGCGGGCGACACTCCCCTCCCCCTCCCCGGCCGCAAGCCGGTCCTGCGCCAATCCCACCCGGAGCGCATGCAAGCTGAGGCTCGGGAGCAAAGCGGCGATAACCTTTTCGTCTTGGCCAGCCTCAGCCAGCGCTATTGCCGCCACGCGTCGCAAAATATGCGTCGCGCCATGGGGCGTAAGCGGTTTCTCCCCGACCAGATACTCGACGCGCGCCGGCTCGGCTGGCCGTGCAGCCATGCGGCCATGATCGATTTTGGCGTTGGGCGCCAGATCGGCGATGGTGCGGGCTGCCTGAGCGGGACGTGCCTTGCGCCGATTGACGGCCACACGGCGAAAAAGCGGACCATCGCCCAAGGCGGCAACATCGATCCACGACTGGATATGGCGCGCGATACCGGCTTCCAGCAACAAGACTTGCGGCACCTCCCCCGTCGCGGCCGGCAGCATCAGGCGACCCGTTCCATCCGCCGTCAAGCTGAAATGCTCGACGCAGAGGAGCGCCAAATCTGCCGCTCGCAGGCCGACCGCATAAGACGTCGCCAACAGCGCGGCATCGCGCAACCCCAGCAGATCATCGCCACAGGCAGCGATAAGGGCGCCGAACGTCAAAGGAGTCGAGTTGGCCCCCGACAGACGGAGCCCCCCTGCCCTGCTGCCCTGTGCATTACGCTCGCCGCGCAATTGCTTGAGCTTTTGGCGAAGCGCAGGTGCCGAAGATGGAAAAGGCAACCTCAGCATCTTGTGAATTCGCCGAACGGATGCGAGCTTGCGCAGGATGGTAGCGGGCTTGCGGCCCTCCTCCTGCAAAGCGTCGGCAAAGTCGCAGAGCCTGTCGGAGGCGGCCGGCATCGGTGCACAGTGCGCTCGCGTGCAGAAGAGCGTATAGCTTTGCAGGTCCGCGCACAGGGCCAGTCTGCTCGCAGGAGCCATAGCGTCCCACGCGGCATCCAATTCTAGAAGGTCGCTCGGCTGGGGAGCCCATTGCGCAAGCTGCCGCTTGAGGTCGGAGGCGGGATTTAAGAGGCTTGACGTCACGGGCTCATGCTGCGTTTATCGGTGCTGGAGCTTGCCTCCATCACCCAGCAATATGATTATTGCAAGTGCCCTGAATGCGATATCAGCTCTTATATAGCTACTCCTATTTAGCTATATAGTCGGCATGTTTTCGCCCCCTTTCGAACCTGCCTTTGCCTTCTCTGCCGCTCACCAGTTGGGGCGCGTTGCCGGCCAGTTGCAGATGCTTCCTGCGGATGCGGCGCTTCATCTCGGATTCGCCTTAGCCCGCGATATTCTGACTCAAGCGCTTGAAAGCTCGGTGTCCCGTAGCCCTCAGCCCATAATCTCTCCGTCAGTGGCTGCCATCAATAGCGTACCTCTTGCTCCCTCAGCAGGGGAAAGTGGGATGATCGCCCTTACGCTGGGCGAACTGCGCTCGGCACGTTGGGGGCCGCTCTCCAATGCCTCAGCTATCCTGTATAACGTCCTTGTCGAGCCAAGCCCGGCTCCCAATCGCGCGAGCGACCGGTCGGAAGAGAGAGAGGCTGCGACAGAGGCCCTGGGGGCTGCCCTACAGCAGGTTGAAGTCCACATTGGGCGGGACGTCGAAGATCCAGCGTTGGAGCGACTGATGCGGTTCGTTGGGGCGGTCGCGGTTGATCCTCTTTGGCGTCGCTCTGCGCGTGAGCTGAAGGATCTGGAAACGCCCGCCGGCATCAAGAGCGTGGAAGTTCAGGCGACGCGTCCTCTGACCTGGGCGATCAATTTGCATGTCGGGCGATTGCTTCACCGACTGGAGCTACTCCCCTACCCTGTCCCGCTCACCGGCCTTGTGCAGGAGGAATGGCTGAGAGCTTGGGAGGCGGATGTAACCGAGGGTCAGGCCGGCCTGTTTCAGGCACTATCGCAATCGGCGGCGCGATTGCAGTCGCACATTGATGCGGCGCGCCGGGATGCTCAGAAGCTCGGCGCTGCTTCTGCCGGCTTGCGAAAAACGTCCCGAGCGCCGCTGGCTTTCGCCTTAGTACGTACATTGGGAGCATGCCGGCCAAAGCAACTCGAGCGCGCGTTGAGCGTCTCGCGCCTGGGTGCCGTAGGAATGCTGGAGAGTTTGCGTGACATGGGCCTGCTGTACCGCGACGAAGCCAAGCTCTGGCGCATCGCAGATTATGATAGCGGCTCAACCGGATCAGCAAGGTTGCCGGTGGTGGATAGGAGTCTGACAGAGTTTGACGAGGCAATGGCCGGTCTCGACGCTTTGCTCGACAAGCTGAGCTAGAAGGGGCGAGGATGTGCTTATGGCGCATTTCCTTCTCCTCTTCCAAAATCTGTATATGTCTCACCACGTTAAAGCCTTTATGAATCTGTTAGAGAGTTAGCGATGTTACGAATCGCGTAATTCTCACGATTCGGGCACCATTCCTGTTCTCGAAGTGTCGCCTTAGCGTTCCCGAAGGATCGGGCGCAGTGTCCCTGATGTGTCGGGCACCTGTTCCCAAAAGGTCGACAGGCGTACCTGATGGATCGAAGCAAGCCATTGCACGGAACTGGTCTCCCAGCCATTGAATCACTTCACTGCCGACCAGCTTTGATGTCGTTCAAAAATCCGGTCCGAAACTCGCCCTACTCACGAGCCGCTGTTGCCGTCGCCGCGGAAGCCGACATTTCAGGAACGCTCTATGGTTCGGCGGTGCGCATGAGAGGCGCTGTCCGGCATCCACTCGACCCTTTGGGAACGGAGCGCGCGATATCGGCCAAATGACGGCGGATTTCCATCTTGGCTTTCAGAGAAGCAATATCTTGAGTGGAGCAGATGCTGTTGGCCTTCGGCCGGGGTAACGCCTGAATTGCAGGTGACAGCCCGGGTGGCTCAACATTGGCGATGTATGGGGTCAGCTGTCCTGGAAGAGAGGGCGTCAGATCGTCAGATGGTGAAGCATCGTGGAAGCTGGAGCGCGCGACGGCCGGTAGAAGGCCGAGCGCACCTCCCTTTGTCCCTCGCTTACTATGGTAGACCGCTCCACATAATCCGCTGTGAGCTTCTGATGCGGCACACTGCAAAGCGGAACGCCAACCGCGGCGGCCGGTCGCGTGAGCTAGTCATGGACTGAGATGGTGACAGGCTTACGACCTCGCCACCTATATTGCTCAACCTAAGCAATCAGCCGAGGAGATGCCGGTTCTTTTTATGGTGCCGGCGAACGAAGCCGATAAAGGCTTTTTGATAATTGACCGGGGTGCGGGCCGCGTCGGCGTCGATCCAGTTGCGGAAATCCTGATGCAGCGTCTGATAATCCCAGCCGGGACATTCCGAACGGAGCAAGGTCAAAGTTGCATCAGCAATTTCGCGGGAAGCTGCTCTGGTCGACAGGCCGGTGATGCTACGCCGGATCATCAGGCCGGCATCGCGCAATTCTTCGGCACTGAGCAACGCATTGTCTTCGCCCTTGTCCTCGTCCTTTGCTGCTTGTGGGGCAGGGGCAAGGGGCTTCTTCTTGGAAACGGCACCTGATCGCGGAGACAGGGAGGGCAGGGGGGCTTTCGCATCCGCCGTGCGACGGCGCATACGAATGGCTGGCTCTTTCTTGCCTTCGGCCTGTTCTACTATGAGGGCATAGCCGGGGAGGGGATCACGCTCAGCGATCTTGAGCAATTCGAATTTGAAGCGGCGATAGGCGCCTTCAGCACCTGACTTTTCGAACAATGTCGGCATCGATATGGCAAAGCCAGCGTCACCGGCACCCCCGGCATGTTTGCGAGCAACCTTGTACAGCCAGCGCTCACGTCCGCCGGTAAGATCGAAATAGGCGCGGTCGATGCTGAGCACGCCGCCCTGCATGATCACGCCTTCATAGAACCAGTTGCTCAGTTCAATCGTCATGCCTCGGGACCGCTCGGTCCGCTCGTCAACGAGCTGCGTCCAGCCATCGAGCCAGCTGAACGTCGCTTCGCGGCGGTTCTCCGCCCGAATATTCGTTTTGATCGTCGTGGCGACCAGCCGGTCCAGGGCTTGACCCAGTAGTTCATAAGCGCGTCCCGTCGTCGGGCGATGAATGGCGCGCAACAGGTCATAGGGCATGAGGTGGAGTTTGCGCGGGATATCGTTGATGCCGCGCCGCGCCATGTCCGCGAGCGTGGACGCGCAGTAGATCAAAATGTCTGCGTCCCAGATCGTAGCCATCCCATAATCCGGGTTGGCCGACACATGGACCCAGGCCTTGCCATCGGGCGAGGTGTAGTCGATCGGTTTAGTGCGCTTTGATTTGGCGAGGCTGAAGAAGGGGCGTTCCATCATCTCCCGCTGATCGCGCAGCGGCATGTCCGCTATATAGGGGAGGAACATGTCGAATTGGTCGCTGACGCTCCCTTTGGTTGCGCGCGTCATGGCTTGTCTTTCAAGGCCGGAGAGGAAGTGATGTATGCTGATGTCAGGAAAGAAGGCTGTTTCCCCGGGGAAACAGCCGCATATTCCCAAATGTGGGTATCGTGTTTCCCCGGGGAAACAGAAGACAGGAGCGTGGCGGTCACGACCGGAGGCCGACCCCTTGCCCTTCGAGCGCCTCCAGGGCTTCGCGGAAGGCACCCGCCAGTTCATCGATGCTTGCACCTGAACCAGCGTGAAGCCGGATCGTCACGCCCTGCCGATTAACCGACTGTACGCTGAGGCCCAGCCGCCCATGATTGGAGGTCCAGAGGAAGGGCGATCCCTTTTCCTCTGCGCCCTGCTCTTTCACGGCATCCAACAGCCGCCTAATCACGTCGGCCGAAGCAATGGGTTCCATTCCGCGCGCGCGGCGTTCCTTTTGTTCCGAAGCCAGTTGACGGGCTGCGGCCGCTATTTTGCTGGTAGCGAGCCGATCATCCAGCGCTTGCGCCAGCGCATAGGCCGGCTTCAGCTGGACATCAGCAGGGGAGGCGAAGGCACTGATGACGCTATCGGGAATCGCGGCTACCTTGATCATCTTGCTGAGCCAGCCTTTAGACAGCTTCAGCCGCTCAGCCATCCGTGTCAGGTGCGTGCCATAATGGGTGCGCAGGGCTTCAGCATAGTTGCGCGCGCGTTCAAGATCGGAAACATCCTTGCGTGCGCGGTTTTCCAGATCGGCTAACCGGAAGGCGGCTTCGTCATCCAGCTGCACAACCTGCGCAACGAACATCATCTCAGGATAGCTGTGGGCGCGCAGCCAGCCGATCGACCAGTGCCGCCGCGTTCCGGCGATTACCTCATAATCGTGGTCGGGGTCGCCCTCGATCCGACGAACGACAGCGGGGACTTTCTGACCGCCTTCCGCCACGATCGAGTCTAGCAGTTCACGACAATTATCTTCGTTGAGGTGCGACACCATACGGGCGTTGCCCGGCCATACCCGAACACGGGCAGGGTCCAGCAGCAATTGGGTGACTTGCCGCACCTCTCCACTGGCGACACGCGCCAGTGCGCTTTCCCGCCCCAGCAAGGTCGTGCCCCTTGCCCGTTCCGCCCGCACTGGCGCGACCGGGTCAGCCTCGGGTGGGCGCGTATCAGCCGCCGGCGCTTCGTCGGCGAGCAGGGCTGCGAGATAATCCGATTGCTTACGCGCCATGGCTGGTCCTCAAGAACAAATAGCGAACATTAGGCCGCATTGACGATATCTTCTTCTCGCGCGGGTGCGATCCGTCCCCATCCCTGACGGACCAGAGCCTCGATCTGTCCCAGCGCCTGATCAAGATTGGCTTTGCAGCGTTTGTGCGTGCGCGGCGTCCCGATCGGCTTTTCCAGTTCATAGATGGTCATCATCCGCAGCGCGGCATGGCTGATCTCTGCGCTGTCGAGGATCGGCACCGGCAGCAGGGCAGGACCGAAGCTCTGCTCCATGATCGCACGGACCATGGCATGGCTCGGATCATTGGCGTCGAATTTGGAACAGAGCAGGCGCACGAAGCTATAGTCGACCTCGATCCCCGCCTGTGCGAGTTGGCCGAGCACCTGGTCCATCATCGAGAGAAATTGCACCGTCGAACAAAAGTCCGGCGTCGTCGCGGCAAGCGGCACCAGCAGCGCGTTGGCCGCCTGCATGACGGCGAGGCTGATCGTGCCCAAAGCCGGCGGCGGATCGAGAAGCACGACATCATAATCGCGCGCGAGATCGAGCAAGCCGCGCTTGAGCTTGCGGAACCGGGCAGCCAGCACCGAACCGCCGTCGCTGCCGGCGGCAGCCAGTTCATATTCCACATCGAACAGTTCGAGGTTGGATGGGATCAGATCGACATTGGGCCATGCCGTTTTCTTGACGGCATAGAGAAGATCGGCCTGGGTCGGGTCGATCGACAAATAGGGATAGAGGGTTTCGTCCCGCTTGATGTTGAAATGCGGGTTGAATCCGAACAAGGTCGTCGTCGTCGCCTGACTGTCGCAATCGACGACCAGCACGCGATAGCCCTGAACGGCGAAATAATGGGCCAGATGCGTCGTGACTGTCGATTTGCCGACGCCGCCTTTGAAATTCTGCACCGCAATAATGGCGGGCACATCCATCGGCGCCCGTTCGGGCGAGGCGCCCAGCACCTGCCGCATATTCAGCAGTTCTTCCACCTTATAACCGGGACGGCGACCATTTTCGGTCGGTGGAGCAGGGGGGAGGCGGCCATCTTCTTCCGCCATGCGGATGCGGTTGGTGGAACAGCCGAGCAGCTGCGCGACTTCAGCGATGCCAAACCGGACATTGAGCTCCTTACGACTGTCCGGCAGGAATGCCTTGCGCCTAAGGCGCTCGACCATCTTCTCGCCCGCGTCGGCCAGGTCCCCAATCTGATCCACTATTGCGTTCATGCCATTTCCCGTAAAAGGAGTTGAAGCTTAATTACGGAAACTATGGCAGAATGCGTTCATTTCGACAATAGCGCCAGATGGGTCATGAAGCCGCATCCGCTCTCGCGCAGCAAAGATGAAATCAAAGCTGCCGCAAAGCCCGAGCAGGTCTGACCGACAGCAGGGGAAGCGAAGCCGCCAGCGCCACCGCTAATGTCCCGACAATGCCCAGCGCAAGCGTGCCAAGCACCGCAAACCAGTCCGGAGCCCAGCCGAATTCGAAGAGATGGACTATGACGAAATAGGCCGAAGAAACGCCTATTATCAAGGCTATCGATCCAAGAAGCGCGGCGAGCAGGCCATATTCCAGCGCCTGAACCAGCAAGATCTGGCGCCGCGTCGCGCCCATCATCTTGAGCAACAGGCTGTCATAGGCCCGCGACTGACGCGCTGCCAGAATAGCACCGACCAGTACCGCCATGCCGGCCGCGATCGTGATCGACGCGGCGGCAAAGATCGCCGTCGCCATCTGGCCAAGGAGACGGCTCACCTGTTCGATAACCTCGCCCACCGCGATAACCGACGATTCGGGGAAGGCGGAGACGAGCGCGCGCGTGACCCTTGATTCGTTCTCCGGCTTTACGCGGATCGTTGCGGTCAGCCGGTATGGCGCGCCGGCCAGCGCATTGGGTGAGAAGAGCAGGACATAGTTGAAGCCCATACCGTCCCAGTCCAGCCGGCGCAGCGATGCGACACGCGCGTCGATTTCCCGGCCCAGCACGCTGACGGTCATGGTGTCGCCCACAACTACGCCCAGGGCCTTTGCCTGATCGGCGTCCAGAGACAGAAGCGGGGGACCATCATAGTTGCGCGGCCACCATTGTCCGGCAACCAACTGGCTGCCTTGTGGCAGTTCGTCGCTGAAGGTGATGCCGCGCTCCCCGCGCAGGATCCAGGCGCCGCTGGGCTTTTCCGCCATATCGGCGACGCGCTTGCCACCATAGGCGACCACCGTGCCGCGGAGCGAGGGAACGATGTTGAGTTCCGCTTCGGGCGCCTTGCCCACAACAAGAGTTCGGAACATGTCTTCAGCCGTAGAAGGCAGGTCGAGAACGAACAAAGTGGGCGCGCGGTTCGGTACGCTCCGTTCGACCTCCGAATTGAGGCTCGTCTGAATGGCTGCCAGCGTTACGAACAGCGTGAGCGACAGGCCCAGCGCCATGATGAGTGAGCCGGTGTGGGCGCCCGGCCGATGCAGATTGGCGAGTGCCAAGCGCAGCAGCGGACGCTGTGGGCGCGGGAGACGGCGTGCCAGTGCGACGACTGCCCGGCCGATCAGGAGAAGGATCAGCAACATGGCGGCGATCGCGCCCAGCACGCCGGCGGAGAAAAGCGGATCGCGGGCGCCGGCGAGCAGGATGGCGATGATGTTGGCCGCCGCCCCCGCGATCAGCATCAGCGTGCCGCGCCCCAGTCGCGCATCAGGCTCCACTTGCGCCCGCAGCAACGTCGCCGCCGGCGTGCGTCTTGCCCTTGCCAGTGGAGGAAGTGCGAAGATCAGGGCGATCAGCAGGCCGAACATGGCGCTGGTCAGCAGCGGCCGGGGGTGCAAGGAAAAGCCGGGCTGTACCGGCAAAGCATCCCCCGCAAGCGCGACCACGGCGACGGGCGCCAGCGCCCCCGCCACCAATCCCAGCGCCACCGCCAGCAGCGAGACGATGCCCAGTTGCACCATATAGATGCGCACAATGTCCTGAGAGGTCGCGCCCAATATCTTGAATGTGGCGAGGCTGCTGCGCTTCAGGGTCAGATAGGCGGCGACCCCGTTGCCGACGCCGATGCCGGCGATGACCAGCCCGGTAATCCCGATCAGGGTCAGAAACTGCCCCATCCGTTCAATGAAGCGACTGGCGCCCGGCGCGGCGCGTTCGCGGTCCCGAATATCCCAGCCCTGATCGGCGAAGCGTTGCTCCAGCTGCTCCCGCAGCGCGGCCGGGTCGCTGCCTTCCGGCAGGCGCAGCCGATATTTGGCCCGCATCAGGCTTCCGGGCTGGACGAGCCCGCTTCGTTCTATCCCTGCCATCGACGCAATGGCGACGGGACCGAGGGTAAAGCCTTCGCCCACCCGATCGGGCTCCTGCGCGATGATGCCGGTGATCGTGAAATCCGCCTTGCCATAACGTAAGCGATCGCCAACCCGCAGCCGCATCCGCTCCGCCAACGACGGCGCGATCAGAATCTGGTCGGCGGCCAAGGGGCGATAGGTGCCTTTCACAAGGTCCAGGCGGCCGTAGAGTGGATAGGCGTCATCGACCCCTTTGAACTCGGTGAGCACCGGCTCGCCTATGGGTGCCCCGGCGGAACCGGAGGGGAGGGGGCGAGCCATGGCACGCATGCGCACCGTCTCGCTCAACTGGCCCAGCCGGGCCACGGCCGTTCGCTCTGCCGCCGCCATTTGCCGCTGGCTCATCGCTATTTCGATGTCGCCGCCCAGCAAGGTGCGGCCGCGCGCCCCAATCTCGCTCGTCAATGCGGAGGTGAGGCTGCCGATGCCGGCCAGCGTCGCAACCCCCAGAAACAGGCAGAGAAAGAGCAGGCGCAAACCCCGCAATCTGGGGTGTAGATCCCGCCAGGCCATGCGCCAGGCCATCCGCCAACCCATAGGGGTCATGCCCCGAGCTCAGGCAGGATCGCGCCGTCGCGCATCTCTATGATGCGGTCGCATCGCGCCGCCAGTGCGGGGTCATGGGTGATGATCACCAATGTCGCGCCGCTCGCCTGACGGCGGGCGAAGATCAGATCGACAATGGCCGCGCCCGTCGCCCCGTCGAGGTTGCCGGTGGGTTCGTCGGCGAACAGAATGGCGGGGGCCGGCGCCACGGCTCTCGCGATCGCGACGCGTTGTTGCTCGCCGCCCGAAAGCTGCGCCGGATAATGATGCAGGCGATGCCCAAGGCCGACCGCCTCCAACTCCGCAGATGCACGCGCAAACGGGTCGGCATGGCCCGCCAGCTCCAGCGGCACGGCGACATTTTCCAGCGCCGTCATGGTCGGCAGCAAGTGAAAGGATTGCAGGATGATGCCGATGCGACCGCGCCGCGCCAGCGCCAGCGCATCCTCGTCCAGAGCGCCATGGTCGATCCCTGCGACATGGACGGACCCGGAGGTTGCTTGCTCCAGCCCGGATAGGATCGCCATGAGCGAGCTTTTGCCCGAACCCGATGCACCCAATATCCCCAGGCTCTCACCCTGCACGACATTGAGGTCCAGGCCCTTCAAAATGGCGGTATCGCCCAGTGACAGCGTGACATTGCGCGCACGGATCGCGATATGATCTGCGTCAGAAGCTTTGGGCATGAAGAAAGGACACTCCTTGGCGGGCAGATCATGGCAATATGGCGGCGCGCTGCTGCTTGTCCAACTGCTTGTCGGTTGCGGCGGCGCAGGGCGGGACGATGGGCCGCCCGCAAATGCCGTGGAGGCTTCATCCCGCCCGGCGGCGGCGACGGCGGTGGGAGCAGGGCAGCCGGCTGCGGAAGATGTGCGGTTGGTGCTGGCTTTCGGCGATAGCCTCTATGCGGGCTATCATCTGGACGAGGGTAAAGGCTTTGCCCCCGCGCTCGAGCGGGCGCTGGCCGGGAGTGGGGTGAAGGCGAAGGTCGTCAATGCTGGCGTATCCGGCGACACCAGCGCTGCCGGGCGTGAGCGGCTGGCCTTCACGCTCGACGGCTTGTCGCGCAAACCCGATCTGGTGCTGGTCGGGCTGGGCGGCAATGACATGCTGCGGGGGATCGATCCGCAACAGACCCGCGCCAATCTGGATGCCATTCTCTCGATGTTGAAGGACAGGAACATCCCCGCCATGCTGACGGGCATGCGGGCTGCCCCGAACCTGGGACCGGACTATGTCGCGGCGTTCGACGCCATCCACCCGGCGCTCGCCAAGGCCTATGACGTTCCGCTCTATCCCTTTTTCCTTGATGGCGTGCTGGGACGCCGACAGATGATGCTGCCGGACAGCATCCATCCCAATGCGGACGGGGTCGCCCAGATCGCCAGCCGCGTCGCGCCTTTGGTTGCGAAGCGGCTGAGCGACGCCGGTTGAAGCGAGGCGCCCAGCCTATCAAACCAAATTAGTCGGGGGCAGAGCCGGTTTCGGGGTTGAAGGCGGGATTGGCGAAGTCGAGGGGCGACGGGTCGACGCGCGCCGGCGGCGTGGCGCTCTCCGCCCAGGCGCGGCATAGCATGTCGCGTAGCATGGCGGCGCCGGCGGCCGTGCGCTCATAGATCATCTCGCGCACTTTTTGGTCGGAGAAGTCTGCAAAGCCGTCGCGCTTCTCCAGCGCGAAAACCTCGCCCACCTTGTCCCCGGATGCGTTGAGATAGGCGAGCACCGCTTCGAACATGTCGCCTGACGTGCGGCCGGGCGCGCCGATGCGCGGCGCGATGTCGGCGACCGTCAGCTGCATGCCGTCGACGAAGCGGCCTTCGAACCGACCGTGGACCGAGGGATCGGTGGTATAGCCATGCGGATTAGGACCGCGCCAGCCGTCGCTGCTGACGGAATCATGCATGGGATTGGCGCCGTCGCCGATATAATGGCCGAGGCGGATGACGTCGAAGGCGCAATGTTGTTCGGGAACGGAGGCGTCGCTGCCGTCGATCTTCGCCTGCCGCACGGCGCGCATGCACACCACGATCCGGTCATACGCCTCGATCGCCGCATAGGGCAGGGTGCCGGTCCAGCGGATATTGGTGCGCGCGGCGGTAGCGGGATCGCTGTCCTTGATCGCGACATGATGTTTGTAGAGCGCGATCACAAATTCATAGCGTGAGCGGGGGATGCGCTTGAGGAAGGTGAACTGCTCGCGAAACCAGCCATGATTGGGATCTTCGGCGATCTTGGAGAAATTCTCCGACGCACCGCGCCAGCTGTCGGGCAGGACGGAGGAGGCCGCGATATAGTCCTCGTACCGGCGCAGGAATGTCGGCCCATCCTCCGGGATCGACTGGATGGCGGCACGGTCGATGACGGAATGCGCCGTGTCGCCCCACGCCATCGCGGCGGAAGGAGAGAGGGTCAAGGCGGCGAGGGTGGCGAGGAAGAGGGCACGCATGGGGCTTCTCCACTATCAGGGGTCGAGCGGGTCGCGCGGATCGACGCGCGCGGATGAAGGCGAGGGGCGGAACAGCAGCTCCGTCGGGGAAAGGCGCGCGCCGACCGTGCCGGGCTGATAGCCCAGCTCCTTTTCATTGCGGCGGATGAAGGCGGGGTCGGCTATCATGGCGCTCTGGTCGGGATTGCAGACGATCAGCATATCCCGGTCGAGCGGCGCCGTCATTGTCATCAGGAGGCGGGTCGCGTTGCGCAAATTGGTGGTCGTGTGCCGCGCATGCGGTTCGATGATGATGGCATCGGCCGGCACGCCATAGCGGTCGATAAGGGCGCGGCGCATCTCCTCCGCCTCGGTGAAGCGGGTGTCGCGCGGATGGGCGCGCCCGCCGCTCAGGATCAGGAAAGGCGCTTCGCCAGCCGCATAGCGCTGGGCGGCGAGGCGCACATGATATTTGCCATAGGGGCTGAGCGGTATGCCGGCCACTTCCGGCCCGACGCCGGTGACGAGGATCGCGCTGTACCGGTAGCCGCTCCAGTCGATGCTCTTCGCCCGCGTCATGGCGGCTGCATTGAGGCCGCCGGTCAGCGGCAGGAAGCCGATCGCATCGGTGCGGTCGGCGCCGTCGAGCAGGGCCATCGCATAGTCGAAACTCGGGTCCAGAGCCTGAAGCGATCCGCCCCGCGGGGTTTGTGAAAGCCAGGTCGCGGCCTGAAGCCGGGCGCGGCTTTCCTGCGGGTCGATCATGCCGACGCCGTCGATCTGCGGATAGGGCGGAACCTGACCCAGCCCATAGGTGCGCAGGATCATGTTGACGCCGCCCAGTTCGCGCGTGGCCTGTGCGGTCGGGCCGTCGTCCGCCGCCTTCCCCGCCATGGCGGCGGCGAGGGTCCTGGTCTCCCCGTCGCTCCACAGCATCGCCTGGGCAAGGCAGGCAAGATCCGCGCCGCAGGCGGCCCGGCGCTCCGCCCGCACCCGCAGCATGGCCGCGACGCCCGGCCGCGCCTTGACGCCATCAAGCATCGCCGGCGTGCGGCCCATGGCGTCGAACAGCGGGAAAAGCCGCTGCGACAGCTGGTTGAGCAGAGTGTCCTGCACCGCGGCGGGCGCGGCCCCGGCATGAGCCGGGACCGCCATGAGGGGGAGCGCCACGGCGGCGATCGCCCTCTTTGTCAGAGACACCCGGATCACCAGGACTTGCTAAGGACGAAGCGGAAGTTGCGACCGAAGATCGGCCGGCCATAAATGGCTTCCGAACTGCCCTGACCCGCCAGTGAGTCCGTGCGGGTATTGCCTTCGGTAAGGCCATGGGCGTTGAACAGATTGTCGCCGACGACCTGCATCTGCCAGCTGCCATGCTTCACCGTCACGCCCGCGCCGATGGTGCCATAGGCGGGGAGGGCGGTGTTGTTGTAGAGGTCGACGAAGCGCTTGCCCATATAGGTGTAGCGGCCATAGACCGACACGTCGGTATCGCCGGTGGTGAAGTCGACGCTCGGCCGGATATTGCCGTAAACTTTGGGCTGGCGGACGATCTGGTTGCCTTCCGCCTGTTCGGGGTCGGCGCCGGTTGCGCTCTGGAAATTCTTATATTTGGGATCGCTGATGGTCAGCGCCCCGTTGAGCGTGAACCAGGGCGTCACATTCCAGGCGCCGTCAAACTCGACGCCCTTGACCTGCGCCTCGCCGATGAAGGGCACATTGACATCATTGCGGCCGGTCGTCGGGTCATAGGCAAGGAAGGACGCGTTCAGCGGATCGAAATTGGTGTAGAAGCCGGTGACGTAGAGATAGGACCGGCCCGACGCCAGCTTGAGCCCCGCTTCGAACTGGTCGGCGACCGTGGTGATGACGGTCGGGTTGATGCTCATCACCGTCTGCACATTGGGCGGCGTTTCCAGGTGCGAGGCGCGGCCGTAGATGCCGACATGATTGCTGAAGTCGTAGTTGGCGCCGATGGTCCAGTTGGTGACGTCGGTCTTGCGCTTCTGGTTCAGGATGACGCCGGTGAAGGCGCGGGTGGTGTCGTCGGCAAGCGTAGTGGCATCGCCAAGGTTCGCCTGCTCCGTAAGCGCGGCCCAGCCCTTATAGCTGTAACGTTCATGCCGGATGCCGCCGTCGATGCGCAGGCCGGGCGTAATCTCCCAGGTGTCGTTGGCATAGATGGCGACCATCTTTGCATCGGAATCCCCCTGGTTCAGCGTCGCGGCATAGTTGACGACGCCATTGTCGGTCACGCGACCGACCTCCACCCCGGCGGCATTATAGGCGACGAGATCGAGCGTGCGGGGCTTGCCAGCGACTTCGATCAGATAATTTTGGTAAAGGGTGCGGCTGTCCTCGCCATAGAGGCTGCCATAGACGCCGAGCTTGATGTCATGGCTGCCAAAGCCGGTCTGGAACTGGCGAGCGACCGAGAGATTGGCCTGTGCGGAATAGAATTTCGAATGAATGTCGCGATACTGGCCCTGCATGACGAGGCCGGAGGCGGCATCAGGATCATAGGCGGTGTTGGTCCCGGCCAGCGTATAGCCGAACCGGTTGATTGGACCGAATGCGGCGGTGGCGCGGGTCAGGAAGCCTGCGGCATAGACATCGGCATCGGCCGGGTTGGTCGTCGAGTAGAAGGCGGTGAAGTCCAGCTTGCCCTGCGTGTATCCGGCGGCGGCGGTCACCAGCCAGTCGTTGAAATCACCTTCATAATGGGCGCCAAAATTCACCATCTGCATGTGGCGACCGTCTGAAAGGTCGGAGGTGCGGCTCTGGATCTGTCCGTTGCCGTCGCGATAGATGAGGTTCGCGTTGCGGAAGGCGGGCGAGTTCATCGTGCCCTTGAAATAGTCGATATAGCGATCGAGCGACACGCTGGGGTTGCGCGGGTCTGCTGTCGGTATCGGCAGGTAGAAGACATTATGGTCGTTCACATAGTTGAGGTTCAACTTGATGAAGCCATTGTCGGTGACATGTTTGATGTTGGCGCGGAACTGGCCGCCCTTGTCATTGGGAAAGCCATTGTCGCGATAGCCATCATGGTAACGCAGGAAGCCGCCGACTGCGTAATAAGTGTCCTGCGCGAGCTTTCCCGACTGCATCGCGTCGAGCCGATAGAGGCCGGTGTCGCCCAGCGTCACCTGCGCCTTGCCGCGCGGCGTTTCGCCGCCGCTGACGGTGATGGCGTTGATGATCGCGCCGGAATAGCTGGCATAGACGGGCGCAGGGCCGCCGCGCACCACTTCGACCCGGTCGGTCATCAGATCCTGCTTGAGGATGGCGTCACCGCGGAAGAAGACGCCGTCATTCTCATGAAAAAGCGGCAGACCGTCCTGCTGGAAGCTCACGAAGCCGCCATCATTGGGCAGGCCGCGGATGCGATAGATATTCTGGACCTCGCCGCCGGTAATCTCGGTCTGGAAGCCGGGCAGCTGGCCGATCAGGTCGGCGAAGTTCACCGGCGCGATCTTTTCGACATCTTCGGGCGAGATGGTGTTGATCGCATAGGAAACATCGAAGCGGCGCTGCGCGCGGGTCGAGCCGGTGACGATGATGTCGCCTTGGCCATCGGCGCCGGCTTGCGGCGCGGCGTCGATCGTGCCGGTCTGGGCGAGGGCAGGGCTGGTTGCGATGGTGAGCGCGACGATGGCAGCGCCGGTAGCGAGAACGGTCTTAAGCATGGAGGCCCCTCTGAAGTTCGGGCCGCCGATCAGGCGGCGCTCGCCCATTGGCGGCCTTTTGTGACGCTTTTCGTGCGCTTCGATGAAATAAATAAATTTGTTTTCATTGCGGCTGGCCATTGCTGCCGAGGCCGCAAGCGACAGATCGGCATTCTGTCCGTGCGGCCCGGCACAGCCTGTGCCCTCCAACAACCTGACTTTTATGGTTAGGCTGCGCGCGAACGGCGTCGCCGACGACAGCGCAAGCGCACGACGCGCTTCGCTTCGCCGGGAGACGGAAAAGCATAGAGGCGGGAGAGAGACGGATGGCAGAGCATAGGATCGCCCCGACGCAGGCGGGGCAGGTGCGCGGCACGGTGGAGGACGGCATCGTCCGCTTTTCCGGCATCCCCTATGCCGCCCCGCCGGTGGGCGACCACCGTTTTGCGCTGCCCCAGCCGCCCGAACCGTGGAAAGGGGTACGCGACGCGACCCTGCCCGGCCCCAATGCGCCGCAGCGAGTGCGCGCCGTGCCGGGGCTGGATGTCGAGCCGCTGATTGGAGAGGGATGGCGAGCGGGCGACGATTATCTGACGCTCAACATCTGGGCGCCGGCGGACGCCGACGGCGCGCTCCCGGTCATGGTCTTCATCCATGGCGGCGGGTTCGTGCTGGGCAGCAAGGATGCCGCGGTGCAGGACGGCAGCGCCTTTGCCCGCGACGGTGTGCTGATGGTCGCCATCAACTATCGCATGGGAACGGAAGGCTTTCTGCCCATCCCCGGCATTTCCACCAATCTCGGCCTTCGCGACCAGCTGTTCGCGCTGCGCTGGGTGCAGGACAATATCGCGGCCTTCGGCGGAAACCCCGACAATGTCACTGTCTTCGGCGAGTCCGCCGGCGGCATGTCGGTCGCCAATCTGGTCGCCTCACCGCTGGCGCAGGGGCTGTTCCGCCGCGCCATCGTGCAGAGCGGCCATGGCCGGATGACCCGCGACATCGACGTCGCACGGCGTCTGGTCCGCAAGCTCGCCAAGCTGTTGCGCATCAGCCCCGATGCCGAGGGGTTCCGATCCATAGAGGCCGGCGCGATGCTGGACGCGGTGGAGAAGGTCGGCCTGCCCACCACCCGGCTGGACCTGCGCGACGCCAATGGGGTGGAGCCGGTGTTCGGCATCAGCCGCTTCATTCCGGTGCATGGCGACGATGTGCTGCCCGCGCCGACGCTCGACCTGCTGCGCGATGGCGCGGGCGCGGATGTCGACCTGCTGATCGGCACCAATGCCGAGGAGATGAACCTCTATTTCATCCCGACCGGCGTCCGGGACAAGATCGGCCGCCTGCTCGCCACCTATGTGGTGCACAAGCATCAGCCCGGCGCGCGCAAATTGCTCAAGGCCTATGGCATGGGGGCGAAGGGAGTGCGGCCGGGCCATGCCTTCACCAATGCGGCGCATGATCTGGTCTTCCGCTGGCCGGCGCGACGGTTCGCCGAAGAGCATCAGGGGCGCACGCATTTCTATGAGTTCGAGTGGCGCTCGCCCCGCTTCGGCGGCCTGGGCGCGGCGCATGCGATGGAACTGCCCTTCGTGTTCGACACGCTCGCCTGCGTGACCGGGGCGGAGGGGCTGTGCGGCGAGGCGCCGCCTCAGGCGCTGGCGGACCGGGTGCATGGCATCTGGCGCGACTTCGCGGTCGACGGCCGCCTTCCCTGGTCTCCTTTCACGCGGGAGGACCGGCAGGTCTACCGGCTGGCGGCGGGCGTTGCCGAGCATGAGCCGCCCATGCCCATCGCGCCCTTTCTCTCCTGAAGGATGAATCCATGTATCTGCAACGGTTGAAGCTGGACGGTCGGCGCGCGCTGGTGACGGGAGGGGCAAGCGGCATCGGTCTTGCCTGTGTCGAGGCGCTGGCGGAAATGGGCGCGCGGGTGACGATCGCGGACCTGACGCCGCAGGTCATCGACGCGGCGCGCGAGACGCTGGCGCAGAAGGGGCTGGAGACAGAAGGCCTCATCATGGATGTGACCGACAGCGCGATGGTAACGCAGGTCGCCGACGCGCTGGGCGCGATCGATATCCTCGTCAACAATGCCGGCATCGCCCGCAGCGAGACGGCGGCGGAGGATGTGGCCGACGAACATTGGCTGAATGTCATCGACGTCAATCTGAACGGCACCTTCTGGTGCGCGCGCGCTTTTGGCCGGCACATGCTGAAGGCCGGGCGAGGCAGCATCGTCAATGTGGGGTCGATGAGCGGCTTCATCGTCAACCGGCCGCAGCCGCAAAGCTATTATAACGCGTCCAAGGCGGCGGTGCATCAGCTGACCAAGAGCCTGGCGGCGGAATGGGCCGACCGGGGCGTCCGGGTCAATGCGGTGGCGCCCACCTATATTCGCACCCCCCTCAACGCCTTTGCCGATCAGCAGGGGGAAATGTATCGCCGCTGGATCGACGGGACGCCGATGGCGCGGCTGGGCGAGGTGGAGGAGGTGGCGTCGGTGGTCGCCTTCCTCGCGTCGGACGCCGCCAGCCTGATGACGGGCAGCATCGTGCTGGCCGATGGCGGCTACAGCTGTTGGTAATGCAACAGGGGTGAGACAGGTGATTGCCATTTTTCCTATCCGATCGGCCAAGCGTTAGCGCCGTTCGGCAAAGCCCTCCCGGCTTCCCAAACCTGTCAGATAGCTCTAACCTATCAGATAGCTCCAGAAGCGACCCGGAAGGCATGATTCTCCCGGGCGCGAGCAAGGGGAGGATTTATGAAGCTCAAGGGCCTGCTATTCGCCGGCGCGGCATGTGTCGTGTCCATTCCAGCCATCGCTCAGGAGGCGCCCGCGCCTGAAGGGGCGACCAGCGGCGACACCATCATCGTCACCGCGCGCAAGCGGCAGGAAACGCTGCTCGATGTGCCCGTCGCGGTGACGGCGATCAGCGGCGAGGCGCTGGCCAAGCGTAACATCAACAGCGTGCGCGAAGCCGCGGTCCTGTCCCCGGGCCTCAATATTTCCAGCGACGGCGCCGGTCGGGCCTTTGTGTCGATCCGTGGCGTCGGCGTGACGCTGGTGCAGTCGGTGCAGCCGGGAGTCGGCCTGTTCGTCGACGGCATCTATCGCCCCAATACCGCCTATCTCAACAACCCGCTGCTCGATGTCGAGCGGATCGAGGTGCTGCGCGGGCCGCAGGGCACGCTGTACGGCAAGAATACGCTGGGCGGCGCCATCAACGTCATCACCCGCCAGCCGGGCAATGAGTTCGAGGCGCGCGTCGCGGGCAGCTATGCCGGTCCCGACAATAGCTGGCTGCTGTCCGGTTCGGTGTCCACACCGATCGTCCAGGACAAGCTGGCTATCCGCGTCGGCGGTTCGCATCGCCAGCAGGACGGCTTCATCAACAACACCAATATCGGCGGCAAGGCGAACCGCTTCAACACCGACTCGCTCAGCACCACCATCCGGGCGACGCCGAGCGAAGACCTGACCATCGTCGTCAACGGCTATTATGACTGGGTCGAGGGCGCGAACGTTCCCTATGCCCGCGTCACCGGCCCGACCGATTATTCGCGCAGCAACCAGTTCGATACGCTGGGCACGACCCGCTATCGCTATCGCGGCGTCAACGCCCGGATCGAAACACCGATCGACGCGATCAACACCAATGTCTCGCTGCTGGCGGCCTATGACGCGCGCGATACGAGCGCGCCCGACACCGATGGCGATTTCGGCCCCAGCGATGCGACCACCGCCGTTCCGGCCGTGCGCCAGAGCAGCACCGACCGGCTGCGCACCAAGACGCTCGAGCTGCGCTTCGACACGGAGTTCAGCGATCAGTTCTCCACCCTGCTCGGCCTGTTCTACAGCCGGGAGACGACGCGGGCGGACCAGCTGACCAATATCCAGTTCACCCTTCCGCTGCCGCCGCCGGCCGGGCCGACGCCGGTCGCCATCAACAACAGCGCGCAGAATGCCACCAAGGCGGACACCTATGCCGTCTTCGGCACCGCCTTCTGGAAGCCCAATGCCGATTGGGAAGTGGCGCTGGGCATGCGTTACGATCATGAGGATCGCGAGTCCGTCGGCGTCGTGAACGGCGGCGACGCGTCGCGGGTCGGCCTCAAGTCCAACGAAGTCGAACCGCGCCTGTCGATCACCCGGCATTGGGATCGCGAGCTGATGACCTATGCGTCGGTTGCGCGCGGCTATCGCGGCGGCGGCTTCAACGCGGTGACGGCGCCGGTCCGCGTCTATAAGGGCGATTCCGCCTGGACCTATGAAATCGGCACCAAATATGCCTCCGCCGATCGGCGCGTGACCCTGTCGGGCGACATTTTCTACAGCGATTACAAGGACTATATCGGCCTCAACTCGATCGCCCCGGCTTCGACCGGCGGTCTTGTCACGGTGGATCTCAATTCGGGCGATGTCGAAAGCTATGGCGCGGAGCTGGAGTTCAGCGTGCGTCCGACCGATGCCTGGACCATTTCCGGCGGGCTGACCTATATGCATGCGCGGCTGACCGACAGTTCGGCCTATACCCGGATCACGGGGCGGCAGCTGGCCACCGACCGGCTGACCTTCCAGCCCGACTGGATGTATAATCTGGCGACCGACTATGTCGTGCCGCTGGGCGACGACAGCCTGACCTTCAGCGCGAGCATGAACGGCAAGGGCGCCCGCTCGGCCGCCAGCCTCAACGAGACGACGCCGACCATCCTCAAGGGCTATGTCCTTTTCAACGGGTCGATCAGCTATCGCACCGGCGATTTGGAACTGGCGCTGTTCGGCAACAACCTGTTCAACAAGAAATATTACGACTCCTATATCGAGAAGACGACGCTGCAACTGGCCGGCCTGCCGGCATCGGACCTGGGCATCATCGGCGACCTGCGTCGCTATGGCGTCCGCGCCAGCCTGCGCTTCTGATCATGGAAGCGGCCGCTCCCGCGCCTCGCGCGCCTTTGCCCCAGCCCTTCGTCGACAGGTTGAGGGACCTGTTCGGCGATCGGCTCAGCCTCAGCGAGGCGATCCGTAGCCAGCATGGGCAGAGCGAGGCGCATTTCGCGCCGATGCTGCCCGATGCGGTGGTGTTCGCGACCTCTACCGAGGAAGTGGTCGCGCTCGTCAATCTGTGCGTCGAGGCGAAGGTGCCGCTCATCCCCTTTGGCGCGGGGACGTCGATCGAGGGCAATACGCTGCCGCTGCGCGGCGGCGTCAGCCTCGACCTCAGCCGGATGGATGCGATCCTGTCGGTCAATGCCGAGGATTCCGACTGCACCGTGCAGGCGGGCACCCGGCGCGAACAGCTCAATGAATATCTGCGCGATCAGGGGCTGTTCTTCCCGATCGATCCGGGCGCCAATGCCACCATCGGCGGCATGGCGGCGACCCGGGCGTCGGGCACCAATGCGGTGCGCTATGGCACGATGCGCGACGCGGTGCTGAACCTGCGCGTCGTGACGCCGGACGGGCGCGACATTCGCACCGCGCGGCGGGCGCGCAAGTCGGCGGCGGGCTATGACCTCACCCGACTGATGATCGGCAGCGAGGGGACGCTGGGCATCATTACCGAGGTGACGCTGCGCCTGCATGCCATTCCCGAGGCGATCTCGTCGGCCGTGTGCAGTTTCGACAGCTTGCAGGGGGCGGTCGACACGGTGGTGCAGTCGATCCAGATCGGCGTGCCGCTCGCCCGGGTCGAGATATTGGACGATGTGCAGATGCGCGCCGTCAACCGCTGGTCGAAGCTCGATTATCCTGAACTCACGACCTTGTTCTTCGAATTTCACGGCTCGCCCACCTATGTCGCGGAGCAGGTGCGGACCGTCGAGGAGATTGCCGGGAGCAATGGCGGCGGCGCCTTCCGCTGGTCCAACCTGCCCGAAGAGCGTTCCAAATTGTGGAAGGCCCGGCATGAGGCCTATTATGCCACCGTCAATCTGCGTCCGGGCGCGATCGGCTGGGCGACCGATGTCTGCGTGCCGATCAGCCGGCTGGCCGACTGCATCACCCAGACCAAGGCCGACCTTGAAAAGGCGAGCCTGCCGGCCACGATCCTGGGCCATGTCGGCGACGGCAATTTCCACGTCATCTTCCCCATCGATCCCAATGCGCCGGAGGAGATGGCGGAGGTGGAGGCGCTCAATCAGCGGCTGGTCGACCGCGCGCTGACGATGGACGGCACCTGCACCGGCGAACATGGGATCGGCATCGGCAAGCAGGCGGCGCTGGTCGACGAGCTGGGCGAGGCGGTCGAGATGATGCGCCTCATCAAGCGGTCGATCGATCCGCACGATCTGTTCAATCCGGGCAAGATTTTCGCGCTCGACGCGGCTTGACGATCAAAGGGGGCATGGCCACCCCTCATATTAACGACATAGCGCGCCCGCAGCGGGCCGGAGAGGAAGGTTGAGCATGACCGGAACCGTCGCCCTGGGAGCGCCCGCGACCGCACCGTCCTTTGCACGGTCGCTGCCGTCGCTCATGATCCTGTCTCTGGCGATGGCGGCAGGCTTCGCCATGATGGGCTCGTTCAGCATGGTGCAGGAAGCCGCCAAGGCCGAAATGGGCCTGAGCGACTTTGAACTGTCTCTGGTGCAGGGCGTGTCGGCGGCGGTGCCGATGCTGCTCTTTTCCATTCCCATCGGGCTGATGGTCGACCGGGTGAACCGGCTGCGGCTGTTCATGGGTCTGGCGCTGCTGTGGACGCTGGGCACGCTTATGACCGCCATGGTGCAGAGCGTGCCGATGCTGTTCCTGGCGCGGATGCTCGCGGCGGTGGGGACCACCGGGGCGCTGACCGCCGCCCTGTCGCTGGCCGCCGATCTGTGCGTGCCGGAGCAGCGCGGGCGCGCGCTGCTGATCCCGACGCTGGGCAAGACGCTGGGACAGGGCGCGGCCGTGACCTTGTCGGGATGGCTGCTGGGCCTGTTCCTGGCCTCCCAATCCGGCTGGTTCGGCGGGGCGACGGCTTGGCGGGCGACGCATTACACGCTGGCGATCGTCAGCCTTGCCCTCAGCCTGCCGCTGCTGCTGCTGCGGGAGCCGGCGCGGCGGGAAGTATCGGCCGGCCTGCATGCGCCCTGGCGCGTGGTGATGGCGCAGCTCTGGGCGCGGCGCGCCTTTCTCGGCCCGCTCTTCATCGGACAGGTGAGCGTCGTCATGGCCGATGCGGCGGCGGCGATATGGGCGCCGCCGGTGCTGTCGCGCAGCTATGGCATTCCGCCGGAAAGCTTTGCCGGCTGGATGGGCGTGCTGGTCTTCGGGACCGGCGTGGCCGGCACGATCCTTGGCGCGGGGGCGGCGGATCTCGGCATGAAGCGGGCCGGCCCGGCGGGATTGATGCTGGGCGCGGTGGTGGCGGCGGCGCTGGGGATTGGCGGCGCATTGTTCCCGGTGATGCCGTCCGTGCCGCTCTTCGGCGCCATGCTGGGGCTGTTGATGCTGTGCGGGACGGTCACCGGGCTGGTGACGTCGGTGGCGCTGACGGTGATGCTGCCCAATGAGGTGCGGGGCCTTGCCATCGGCATCTTCATCACCATCGCCGGGCTGATCGGCTTTGGCATCGCGCCGGTGCTGGTGACGGCGATCAGCGGGATGCTGGGCGGCGAGAAGCATCTGGGCGAGGGGCTGGCCATGGTGGGGGCGGTGGTGAGCTTCATCTCGGTCTTCGCCTTCTGGCTGGCGATGCGGCGCGCGGGCAAAGCTATCTGATAGGTCTTGCGCAGACCTGTCAGATAGGTCATGTTCCCTTCAAAGGAGAGGGAACGCCATGCACCGAATCATCGTGTCGCCCGAAATGCTGACCCTGGTGGGAGAGGGCGAGGTCCTGGACGAAGGGAGGACCGCGCTGCATGCGCCGGTCGCCTTCCTCCTCCATTATGGCGCGCTCGAGGAAGCGGCGTCGCTGCGGATGGTGGCCGCGCCTTCCACCGCCGCGCTGAACCTGGACATGCGCAGCCGCATCATCCTGCTGGTCGAGCGGAGCGCGTGCGAGCGGATTGCCGGCGGCGCCCTGGGCCTGCACGCAGACAGCGCCTATTTCCTGCCCGGCCCGCTGCGCGCCATTGCCCTTGCCATCCGCGATTGCGCGCACCCTGCGGCGGCGGCGGAGCCTTATCGCCTCGCCAAGAGCATCGAACTTCTCTGCGAAATCCTGCGGGAGAGCGTGGCCGGCCGGCTGGTGCCCATCGGTCAGGATGCGCTGCTGTCGCGCGCCGATAGCGAGCGGCTGTTGCGGGCGCGACGGATGATCGAGGAACGCTGGGCCGAAAAGCTGACGCTCGACGCCATTGCGCGGGCCTGCGGGCTGAACCGCGCCAAGCTGACGCGCGGCTTCCGCGATCTGTTCGACTGTTCGGTGGCCGACGCCATCGCGACCCAGCGGCTCGACAAGGCGGGCGAGATGCTGGTGGCGACCGACCTGCCGGTATCGTCCATCGGCTATCGCTGCGGCTATCTCAACAACACCAGCTTCACCCGCGCCTTCGTCCGCCGTTTCGGCATTGCGCCGACCCAATATCGCATGCATCGTCTCGCCGCATGAGCGGGGGTAATGGGGCAATGGGGGCGTCGCTGGTCGAGCGGGCCGTGCAGGCGGTGCGGGCGCATATTCGCGACCATGACCTCAAGGTCGGCGCACCGCTTCCGGCCGAAGGCGCTTTCGCGGTGGAATTGGGCGTCAGCCGCGCGGTCATGCGGGAGGCGTTTGGCGCACTGGCGGCGCTGGGCCTGATCGACGTCGCCAACGGCCGCCGGGCGCGGGTGGGCGCGATCGACGGATCGGTGCTGGGGGCGTCGATTGACCATGCCGTTTCCACCGCGCAGATCAGCGTTGCCGAAGTGTGGGACGTGCGTCGCACGGTCGAGGTGCGGATCGCCGCGCTGGCCGCCGAACGCCGCAGCATGGAGCAGGCGGCGCGCATCGTCGGCCTTGCACGGGGCATGGCCGAAGCGATGGGCGACATGGAGCAGATGACGGCGCTCGACATCGCCTTCCACGCCGCCATCGCCGAGGCAGCGGGCAATCGGCTCTTTTCGCAGATCGTCCAGTCCTTTGCGCCGATGATGCGGATCGCGGTGCCGGAAGCCTGGCGCACCCGCGTGAGTGCCACGCAGCGCGCCGCGGCCATCGACTGGCATTGCGCGCTGGCCGAAGCGATAGAGCGCGGCGATCCTGCGGGCGCGGCGGCGGCGATGGACACACATTTCGACGGCATGATCGGCCAGTTGCTGCGCGCCGCCGAGCCGGCCGCCTGACAGCGGCGAGGCGCGGGCGGCCTGCCGTCCGCAAAAGCGGCTCCCTCTTTCGCGCATGATGTTCTATCGCGCGCGCTTGTGCCGCAGATTTCCCGGATTCGCCCATGAGCAGCCCCGCCGAACCCCAGCTTCATCCGATCGCCTATGACCAGTTCCTCGCCGATGTGGCGGCGCTGTCCGATCAGGTCGGCGCCGATGGCTGGCGCCCGGATTTCGTGATCGGCGTCGGCCGGGGCGGGCTGGTGCCGGCGGTCTATATCTCGCACCGGCTGAACCTGCCGATGTTGTCGATCGACCATAGCAGCAAGGTCCCCGGCTTTGCCGACGATCTGCTGGCGAAAGTGGCGTCGGACAGCGCGGCCGGAACCCGGCTGTTGTTCGTCGACGACATCAATGACAGCGGCGGCACCATCGCCTATATGCGCGGGCTGCTGGCGGACCATGGCTGCGCGCCCGACAATCTGCGCTTCGCCGTGCTGCTGAACAACAGCCGATCGCGGGCGCAGGTCGATTATTGGGCGGCCATGATCGACCGTGAGAGCGACAAACGCTGGTTCGTCTTTCCCTGGGAACAGGGAGGCGCGCAGGAGACGATCGTCGAGGAAGCCCGGTCGGTGCCGGACCGGCTGGCCTGAAGCGGGACGATGCCGTCCTGACCTTGTGACTCCGCCTCCGTCTCATGCTAATCAGCGATGCATGGTGGTGGAGGTCGAACTCAAGCTCGAACTGAGCGCCGCGGATGCCGAGCGGCTGGAGGCTGCGCCCTTGTGGCAGGGGCGGCCGACGCGCAAGATTCTCCTCGCCCGCTATTATGATACGCCCGACCAGCAATTGCGCCGAAACGGCCTGTCGCTGCGCGTGCGGCGGCGGGGCAAGCGCCATGTGCAGACGGTCAAGGCCGGCGGCGGCGCGGCGGCCGGATTGTTCGCCCGGTCCGAATGGGAAGAGGATGTGGCGGACTTCACCCCGCGCCTGCATGGCGATGGCCCCGTCCTGCAATTGCTGGGGGAGGAGGGCGCCGCCAGCCTCGCGCCCCTGTTCGACGTGGCGGTCAAGCGGCTGACCCGGTGCCTCAGCCATGACGGGGCGGAGGTCGAACTGGCGCTCGACCGGGGCGCGGCCAGTGTCGCTGATCGGGAGGCGCCAATTTGCGAGGTGGAACTGGAGTTGCGGTCGGGCGATCCGGCCGCCCTGTTCGCGCTGGCGCGGGAGATCGATGCCCTTGCCCCGGTACGGCTGGGCGTGCTGACCAAATCGGCGCGCGGCTATGCTCTGCTGGAACCGGTGGCGAGCGCCGAAAAATCGGTGCCGGTCGCGCTGGAACGGGGCATGACCGCGCAGCAGGGCTTTGCCGCCATCGCGCGCAACTGCATTTGCCATTATCGCCAGAACGAGGCCCTGTTGCTCGCCGCGCCGGAGCCGGACGCGGAGGCCGTGCATCAGGCGCGGGTGGCGCTGCGCCGGTTGCGCTCGGCCTTCCGCCTGTTCCGACCGATGCTGGACGATCCGCAATCGCGGCGATTGGCGGCGGAACTGCGCTGGCTGGCGGGGCGGCTTGGTGCGGTGCGTGATCTCGACGTCATGCAGGCAGCAACTCCTGTGGGAGAGGCGGACGCGAAGCTGATCGCAGCGCGGGCGGCGGCGCACAAGGCGATGGCGGTGGCGCTGCTGGAGCGGGCGCGCTGGCTGATGCTCGACCTCGCCGAATGGCTGACGCTGGGCGAGTGGGCGACGGACCCGATGCGCGCGCCTTTGCGCGAACTGCCGGCCGAGGTCGCGGCCGCCGCTGCGCTCGATCGCATGCGGCGACGGGTGCGCAAACATGGCAAGGGACTGAAACGACAGGATGATGCGCAGCGCCATGGGTTGCGCAAGGACAGCAAGAAGCTGCGCTATGCCGTCGAATTTTTCGCCGGCCTGTTCCCAAGCGCCCGGCAGGTCAAGCGGCACCGGCATTTCCTCCGCCGGCTTGAGCGGCTTCAGGATCATCTGGGGGCGCTGAACGACCGCGTCACCACGCAGGCGCTGGCGGAGCGGCTGGGCATCGATGCGCCGGTCCGCACCAAGGGGGCGTCCCGCAAGACGCTGCTGCGCCGCGCAGGCAAGGCGCAGGCGGCGCTGATGGAGGAGAAGCGCTTCTGGACCACTGAAGCCGTCCGGTAAAATGCCCGGCTGCCCCCGCGAGCCGATGATTAGACTTGTCCTGTTCCTTCAGAACGATATTCTGAAACAAAGGAACAATATGTGGGACGAGTAGATGCTCAGCAGCAGGAGAGGCGGCCGCAAGGCGTCGTCGGGAACGGTCAGTCGGCGGAATTTCGCCCTGGGGGCGCTAAGTGCGCCGCTATGGGCGCCGGTTACCCGGGCGGCCGATGCCATGGGCGCTAAGCTGTCGATCCAGCAGTTGGGAGCGGTGGCCGACGGCAAGACCGTGAACAGCCCCGCGATCCAGCGCACCATCGATTTGCTGGCGGCGCAGGGCGGCGGCACCGTGCATGTTCCGGCGGGTGTGTTCGTCACCGGCGCGCTTTTCTTCAAGCCGGGCGTGAACCTGCATCTCGACAAGGGCGCGGTGCTGCAATGCACCACCGACATGAGCCACTTTCCGCCCCGCCGAACGCGCATCGAGGGGCATTTCGAGGAGAGCTTCACCCCCGCCCTCATCAATGCCGATCGCTGCGACGGGTTCAGGATCAGCGGCGAAGGCACGCTGGACGGAGCGGGACGGCCGATCTGGGATCGCTTCTGGCAGCTGCGCAATGCCGCGCCCGATCCGGGCAATTTCCCCAATCTGGGCCTGCCGCGCACGCGGCTGGCGCTGATCGAGCGGTCAAAGGGCGTGATCGTCGAAGGCGTCACCTTCAAGGATTCGCAATTCTGGAACCTGCATATCTACCGCTGCGAGGATGTGCTGGTGCGCAATGCGCGGTTCGTGGTGCCCGACGATTATAAACAGGCACCCAGTTCAGACGGCGTCGACCTGGACAGTTGCCGCCGGGTGACGGTGGATGGCTGCTATTTCTCTGTCACCGACGATTGCATCGCGGCCAAGGGATCGAAGGGCGTCAAGGCGCGGGAGGACAAGGACAGTCCGCCGGTGGAACAGCTGCGCATCCGCAACTGCCATTTCCGGCGCGGTCATCATGCGCTGGCCTGCGGCAGCGAGGCGACGATCGTGCGCGATATCGTCATGGAAAATTGCAAGGTCAGCGGCGACATCATCCTTGCCATGTTCAAACTGCGCCCCGACACGCCGCAAAATTACGAGAATGTCCATTTCCGCAATATCGAGCTGGACAGCGCCGAAGGGGCGATCGTCACCATCGCGCCTTGGACCCAATATAAGGATCTGAAGGGGGCCGAGCCGCCGCAGTCGGTGGTGCGCAATATCAGCTTCACCGGCATCCGGGGCCGCTTCGGCGCCTTTGGCAGCATCCATCCCAATCCCGGCCAGACGAGCATCAGCAACATCCTGTTCAAGGATATCGATGTGCAGCTGGGCGAGGCCGAGCTGACCAGCGAAGGCGTCCAGAATCTGCGTTTCGACAATGTGCGGGTGAATGGGGCGCGCGTCACCGGCTGAGCCCATTGGAGCCGGCGGGCGGGCGGGGCGTTGATCGGGCCTGATCCATAGCAGGAGAGATGCCATGCCCGCCAAATCCGCCGCCCAGCAGAAAGCCGCCGGCGCCGCCCTCAGCGCCAAGCGCGGCGATACGCCCAAGTCGAAGCTGAAAGGCGCGTCAAAAAGCATGGCGCAATCGATGAGCGAGCCGCAGCTGGAAGAGCTTGCCGAGGGTAAGCGCAAGGGCAAGCCCGAGCATGTCGGTAAAGGCTGACGGTGAGCGCTATCAGGAAAGCGACGAACCGAGTCCGGTCGCCGCTTGAAGCGGCCGACAGCCACCCTAAATAGGGTGTGTCACTCTTCCCCCCTCTGGAGTGACACCTCCCTGAACCTTGGCCCCGCCGTTGAGCTTGCTCCGGCGGGGTTATTTTCATGCCTCAGGGTTTTTTCTCGACAAGCTCGCGGGTTAGGAAGGCGTGGAGCAGCGCGGCGCGCACCGCATCCTCGGCATGATCGGCGCCGACGGAGTGACCGCCCTCGCGATATTCATGATAATAGACGGTGCTGCCGGTCGCCTTGAGCTTGGCCGCCATCTTGCGCGCATGGCCCGGATGCACCCGGTCATCCTTGGTCGACAGATAGAAGAAGGCGGGCGGATAATGCCCGTCCGGCTTCACATTCTGGTAGGGCGACCATTTGGACATGAAGGCCCAATCCTCCGGCTTGTCGGGATCGCCATATTCGGCGACCCAGGACGCGCCGGCAGACAGATGCGAGTAGCGCTTCATATCCTCCAGCGGCGACCCGGCGATGACCGCGCCATAGAGGTCGGGCCGCTGGGTCATCGCCGCGCCGACCAGCACGCCGCCATTGGAGCGGCCGGAAATGCCGATCCGCCCCTTTTGCGAGACACCGGTCCGCACCAGATCCTCCGCCACGGCGGCCAGATCGTCAAAGGCATTTTGCCGCTTCTCGCGCAGCGCCGCCTGATGCCAGGCCGGGCCATATTCGCCGCCGCCGCGAATATTGGCGAGAATATAGGCATTGCCATCCTCGACCCAGAACAGGCCGAGCGGGCCGGCGCGATAGGGTTCGGTGGTGAGATAGGTCGGCGTCTGCGCCGCGCGAAAGCCGCCATAGGCGTGGATCAGCGCCGGAACCGGACCCTCCACCCCTTTGCGCCGGGCGAGGAAATAGGGGATGCGCGTGCCGTCCTTCGACGTTGCGAAACGCTGTTCGACGCTGAACTGGCTGGCGTCGAAGCGGGCGGGCAGCTGCTGCACCGTCCTGGCCGGGCCGGTCGCGCTGGCGGCCATCAGGCTCGGCGGGGTCAGCATGCCTTCGACGGCGGCAAAGACCATATCTTGCGCATCGGCCGTGCCGGCCAGATGCACCGTTGCCTTGTCGGCGAGCGGGATGGCGCGGCGGCTCCACTGGCCGGTCGCGGGATCGCGGGTCATCGCCAGCAGCGCGCCCGACACATCGTCCAGCTGTTTGACCCAGAGGATATTGTCGGTGGTGCGCACTTCCTCCACCACCGTCGTCGCGGTGGCCTTGAGCACCAGCTGCGGCGCGCCCGCCTTGCCCGCCGCAACATCGGCGACCGGCCAGGCGACCAGCGAGCCGGCGGGCATGTCGCCCATTGGCTGGTTCAGCAGCACGATCATCTGCCCGTCGATCAGCCCCCGGAAATCGGCGGTCTCGGGCACCGGCGTGCGCACCAGGCGGCCGTCCGCCGCCTGAACATAAAGTTCGCTGCTGTAGAAGCTGAGGCCCCGATCGATGAAGGCCCAGCGTTTATCGCCGTCCTGCACCACATGCGGGCGAACGGCAATGTCGCCATGCTCGCCTTCCTTCACCAGCGTCGCCGAGGAGAGCGGCGTGCCGCGCTTCCAGCTTTTCACCTGACGCGGATAGCCCGACGCAGTCAGCGTGCCCGTGCCATAGTCGGTGGCGACGAGCAGCGTGTCCTTGTCCTTCCAGGCGACGTCGCTCTTCGCCTCGGGCAGGGTGAAGCCGTTGGCGACGAAGCTGCCGGTCGTCAGGTCGAACTCCCGCACCACATCGGCGTCGGTGCCGCCGGGGCTGAGCGAGACGAGGCAGCGCGTATAATCGGGCGCCAGGCAGTCGGCGCCGTGCCAGACCCAGCTTTTCCCCTCCGCCTTGCCGAGCGCGTCGACATCGATGATCGTCGTCCATTGCGGCTTTCCGGCGAGATAGGAGGCGAGGTCGCTGGAGCGCCACAGACCGCGCGGATTGGTCGCGTCGCGCCACAAATTGGTGATGCGGTCGCCCATCACCTGATCGGGCATCGCGATCTGCTGTTCATCGTCGAGGATGGCGCGTGCCCGAGCACGATGCTGTTCAAAGCCGGGGGCGGCGCGCAGCTGCGCCTCCGTGTCCTTGTTCCAGCTTTCGATCTGGGCGATCGCCTTTTCGCCCTCAATCTCCTCAAGCCAGAGATAGGGGTCGTCGTTCGCGGCGGGCGCGGCGGCGTAGAGGGTGGGAGCGGAGGCGATGGCGATCGCCGTCAGGGCGGAGCGGAGTGTCAGCGCTTTGATCATGGCCCGAAGGATAGGCGATGCCGGCTCGCCGCGCCAAGCCAAATCGGCAACGCCGCAGCGCCCCCGCGCCCGATCATTCCGGCGGCGGCATGGCCGGATCCACGGGCAGCGCGAAGGACAGGTGAGGCGGTTGATTATAGGCGCTGTTCTGCCAGGCGATGCTCAGCCGATAGACCGGATCATGCATCAGCGTCGGCAGACGGATCGCGGTGGGATGCGGTGTCGTATAGATGCGCAGCTCCCGATTGTCGGCGCTGCGCACGACCAGTTCCTCGCGCCAGTCGCCCAGAATGTCGGCGGACAGGGCCGGATTCGCCTTCGTCCCGTTGTTGGATGCGACGCCTTGGGGCGTGAGCAGCGGAATTTCGCGGCTCTTGCTCCAGTCCCATTTGCTGATCGTCGTGCCGTCCAGCAGCTCCCGCAGCGGATCGCCGTCCCACCAGATGGCGAAATTGGCGGCGCGCGGATGACCGCCGGGGATGATCGCGCCGCGTGCGTCATAAAGATCGGCCGAATTGCTCGCCCACATTTCCGCGCCGGGGTGGCGCGGGTCGATGTCGGCGGCCAGGCCGCGGCCGGTATCCTTGGCCGCCGGCGTGGTCCACAGCCGCTCGCCGGTCCGCGCGTCCAGCAAGGCCGCCCCGATCCCGCCATTGCTGCGCACATCTTCATGCACGCCGAATTTCTCCAGGCCCGGCCGCGTCGGATCGAGATCGGACACATGCATGGCATCGCCGTGGCGCAGCCCGCTGGTCCAGAGCGGCTTGCCGTCATCGTCCAGCGCCATGGCGCCATAGATGATCTCGTCCCGGCCATCGCCATCGACATCGGCGACAGCCATCTGGTGATTGCCCTGACCGCCATAGTCGGGCGCGTTGGCGCTGTCGAACAGCCAGCGTTGCTTGAGCTTGCCCTTGCGGAAATCCCAGGCGGCGAGCGTGGTGCGGCCATAATAGCCGCGCGCGAAGATCAGGCTGGGGTGGCGGCCGTCGAGCATGCCGACCGCCGCCAGATAGCGGTCGGAACGGTTGCCATAGCCGTCGCCCCAGAGCCGGGTCAGTTCCTCCTCGCTGGGCTTGAGCGTGTCGGCGCGAGGCGGGCTGTAGGGCGCGGTGTCGAGCGCGCGGCCGGTGCGGCCGTCGAATATGGTCAGAAATTCGGGGCCGGACAGGATGCGGCCCTTCACCCGCGCGACCCGCCGGCCGTCGGGCAGGGTGGTGGCGCCGGTGCGGTCCGCCTGCGGCCGTTCGCCATCCTTCTCGCGCCAGTCTGCCCTGGGATCGCCGATCGGGCGGCCGGTTCCGTCGACCGTGCCGTCCGCTGTCTTCATCGCCACCTCCGCCCGGCCGTCGCCATCCAGGTCGAAAATCATGAACTGGGTATAATGGGCGCCCGAGCGGATGTTCCGGCCAAGGTCGATGCGCCAGAGCCGCTTGCCCTCCAGCGTATAGGCGTCGAGCAGCGTTTCCCCGCTATAGCCGCCAAAAGCATTATCCTTGGCGATGGAGGGATACCATTTGACGACCAGCTCATAGCGGCCGTCCCCGTCCAGATCGCCGACACCGACATCATTGGCGCTATAGCTGTAGCGCTCGCCATCCGGGGTGGTGCGGTCCGCCGGCGGATCGAGCGGGATCGAGAGATAGCCGCTTGCCCAGGGCGTGATGCCGGCGCCGGCGGGCTTGCCGCCCGCAAGCGAGAGGGCATAGCGGGACTGCGGCGTGCCGTCCGGGTCATGGAAGCTGCTGGCGGCTTTGGCGTCGAGCCGGGCCAGCGGCGCGCCGTCGCGCCAGAGGGTGAAGCGGGTGCCCTCCTCCCCGCGCAGCAGGCGCCAGGCGACATGATTGCCGCCGCCCGATGCGGCCGGCACGGCGACCAGCCCACGATCCAGGCTCTCGACCGGACGGGACGGCGAGGGGGCGGGGGCCGCGAGGGCGGGCAGCGGTAGCATCAGCATGGCGGCGGCTGCGGTGCGGTTCGCCCAGGGCACGCGCTTGATGGTCATTCCGATTCTCCTCACCCCGACAAAATGCCGCACGAAAATGTCTTTCAGCCCGGCGCTGCTGTTCTAATTGGTCGCAGCTGACGCACGGCTTGGCTCCGGACGATCAGTGCTGATTTGAAAATTATGTCGGTAGATCAAGCGGATGTCAAACCATGTCCCATGATGTGGATCGCATTGAAACATAATGGAATTATGATTGCGCCCCTGCGACAGCTTCGTTAAGCCCGACAAATCGCCGCCCGGGGATTGGTGGCGTGAGCCGGATTGAAGGACTGGAATACCAGCCGGAACCCGGACCACCGGAGAGTGATGTACAGGGAGGTTTGCATGAATTTACGTAGCGTAGCCGCGCGTCGCGTTTCGACGTCCGTTCTGGCTCTGATTGCTTGTGCCTGCGCGCCGGCGGCTCTGGCTCAGGATGCGCCGGCGGAGCGGAGCGCGCCGGGCCAACGGGCGGACGACAAGACGGTGTCGGCTGTTCCCGCCAGCGACATCGTCGTCACCGGCACCCGCGCCTCCCTGCAATCGGCGATTGCGCGCAAGAAAAATGCGGGCACCGTGGTCGATTCGATCGTCGCGGAAGATATTACCAGCTTTCCCGACAAGAATGTCGGCGAGGCGCTGTCGCGGGTCACCGGCGTTCAGTTGAACCGGGATTTCGGCGAAGGAACCGAGGTGTCGATCCGCGGTGTCGAGCCGGCGCTGAACCGGATCGAGATCAACGGCGTCAGCCAACAGTCCGCCAATGGCGCCCGTAGCGGCGATTTCCGCGAGCTTCAGGTCGAACTGGTGAAATCCATCGACGTGTGGAAGGGCTATACGGTCGACCTTACCGAAGGCGGCATCGGCGGCACCGTCAGCGTCGAAACGCGTCGTCCGCTGGAAATCGCCAAGCCGATGTTCGTCATCAAGGGCGAAGCGCAGCGGCTGGACCTCACCGAAACCTGGAAGCCCCGCGTCAACCTGCTGGCCGCGCGCAATGATCTGCTGGGCGGACGACTGGGCGTGCTGATCAATGTGACGCATAATCAGGTCGATACACGGCAGGATTATGCGTCCAATACCAATTGGAGCCGGCTGGCCGATTTCGATCGTTCGAGTGAGAAGACCATCGCCAACCCCGATTATGCCGGTTTCGACAGCTATGAAAGCTGCGCCGGCGTCACCGGGGCGAGCGCTTCCGCCGCCACCGCCAACCGTCTTGCCTGCGAAACCCAGTTTTTCGACTGGGCGCCGACCATCGCCCGCTATCGCACGCTCGATCGCAGCGACAAGCGCACCTCCGCCGATTTCCAGGCGCAGTTCAAGGTCGCCGACAATTTCGACATTTTCAGCCAGCTGACCATCAACAACCGGTCGCAGCGGCTGCGCGACGCCAATTATTCGATCAATGCCGACCGCTTCGAGCGGTTCAATTATGATGCGCCGCTGGCCGCCAATGGCGTCGGCGCGACGTCGCGACCGCGCATCACGCCCGGCACCTTCACCATCGACGAGGAAAGCCACACCGTCACCAGCTGGCAGACGCAGCTCAACGGCCTCAATGTCGGCACCGCCGCCGCACCCAACTATAATGGCGCGAACAATATCGTGGGCGTGCAACGCCGCGACTTCCGCTACGATCAGGATACGCGCTATCTGCAGGGCGGGTTCAACTGGGCGCTGGGCCGGATGAAGATGGTTGGCCTTGCCTCGCACAGCAAGGGACATCTGACCAACGACACCAATCTTGTCGGCCTGTCGACCAGCGTCGGCGGCATCACCGTCGACCGCAGCAATGCGGCGGGCATCCCGGTCTTCCAGTTCCCCAACAATTTCGACGCGGCCGATCCGGCGGTCTATGCCGACCTGACGCGCACCGGGGCCAATGGCCAGCCGCTCTTCGTCGCCGGACCGAATGTTCAATATCGTCCATCCGATCAAGGCACGAGCGAAAAGCAGCTCAAGCTCGATATCGACTATGACACGACGGACCTTATCCCCTTCCTCAGCAAGATCGAGGTCGGCGGCCAATATCGCGATCAAAACTATTATAGCTATACGGGCGGCGGCGCGCGGCTGTTGCAGCCGGCTGTCACGGCCGTGCCCGGTGCCGGCATTCCCGCTTCGCCCGCCGTTTATCAGAGCAGCGCCAATGTCAGCCTGAACTCGGTGGTCGGTCCCGTGCCCGCCACCGGCCCGGCGCCGAACACCGTCTATCTGACGCCCGAGCAATTCCAGCAGTTCGTCGCCAGCAATAGCGGCGTCACCGGCGGCGCCCCGCTGTTCACCGGATTGCAGGTTTCGCCGGACGGCGCGCCCGGTCGTCTCGCCATTCCGATCTGGGACGCGACCGCGCTGTCGCGCTATTTCGATCTGTCGGGCTTCGATCAGGATCTGGTGCGCGAGGCCGATGGTCTGCCGCAGATCCCGGCCTATCGCATCGATGAGACGATCGCGTCCGGCTATCTCAAGTTCAATTTCGAACAGGAAATCGGCGGCATGAAGCTCGCCGGCAATTTCGGCGTCCGCTACACCCGCACCAAGGATAGCGGCACCAGTTCCAACACCCGCCGCGAAACCCGCATCCGTCCCGGCACCGGACAGGTGGTGAATGGCGTGCTGATCCCGGCGATCGTCGAGACGGTGACGACCGGCGTGCAGCAGATCACCCTGACCAACACCTATGACGACTGGCTGCCGGCGGTGAACCTGTCGCTGGAGCCGTTCCGCGACCTGTTCATCCGCGCGACCTACGCCAAAAATCTGGCCCGGCCTGTCGTCACCGACCTGTCGCCGTCAATCAACTGCGTGTTCGACCTTACCGACACGATCGGCGCCGACGACACCTGCACCGCCGGCAACCCGAACCTCAAACCCTATCGCGCCGATCAATATGATCTGAACGTCGCCTGGTATCCCAATGCCGACACGATGGTCAGCGTCGGCTATTATTACAAGAATCTGACGAGCTTCATCATCCGCAACCAGACCCGCACGGGCGTGGACCTGTTCAACGATGGCGTGCGCTATACGGTGCGGCAGCCGATCAACGGCTTCGGCGCCAAGCTGGACGGTATCGAGGCGAGCGCGCAGACGGTGTTCAGCTTCCTGCCCGCGCCGTTCGACGGCTTTGGCGCATCGGGCAACATCACCTATGCGCGGGCGCTGGAAACGGCGCTGACCAACCAGTCGACCGGCGAGCCGCTGAAGGAATTTCCGGGCCTGTCGAAATTCACCTACAACGCCCGGCTGTTCTACGACAAGGACTGGCTGAACGCGTCGATCATGTATAACCGCCGCTCTTCCTGGCTGGTCGAGGCGTCCAACGCTAATAACGGCAACAGCCCCATCTACCGCAGGGGCGAGACCTTCATCGACGCCAAGGTGCTGTTCCGCCTGACCGACCGGTTCAGCGTTTGGGTCGAGGCGCTCAACCTCGGCAAGGAATATAGCAAGACCTATATCGATGCGGCGCGGCCGATCGAATATTATTATCCCGGCCGCCGTATCTTCCTGGGCGCACAGCTGAAACTCTGAACGGGTGGGCGCCGGCTGCGGCGCCCCCTCCCTTCGCCATGCCGCTTGCGATGCGGCCCTGCAATGCTAACGAGCAAGGCAGGCCGGAGACTGGAAGCGCATGGCGGGCGAAGCGGAACGACAGGATAGCAGCGAGCGGCGGCGCCAGATATTGGAGGTCGCCGCGCAGCTGTTCGCGCGCAAGGGCTATCGCGGTACGTCGATGCGCGACATTGGCGAACAGGCGGGCGTGCTGGGCGGATCGCTCTATCATCATATCCGCTCCAAGGACGCGCTGTTCGTCGAGCTGCATGATGCGGCGCTCGATGCGGCGGCGGCGCGGATCGCTGCGGCGGTGGCCCGGCAGGCGGAGCCGTGGGAGCGGCTGGAGGCCGCCTGCGTCACGCTGGTGGAGATACAGCTCGACCCGCATTCGCTGACGACGCCGATGATGAATGATTTCGACCATGTGCCCGAAAGGGTGCGGGCGGCGCTGACCGCGCGCCGCGACCGGTTCGAGGCTCTGTTTCGCGATCTGGTCGAGGCGCTGCCGCTGCCTGCCGGGATCGATCGGGCGCTCTATCGCATCCTTCTCTTGTCGCAGATCAATCATGCCGCCGCCTGGTATCGGCCCGGCCGCCTGACGCCCGCGCAGATCGCGCGGCAGATCGTCGCCATCTTCCGCCACGAACCGGCTTGAAAGCGTCAGTTCGCGCCGGCTTTCAGCGTCGGTGCGGCCTTGTCGGTCATCCGGATCGGCGCGATGCTGCCGTCGGCGCGGTAGAAAAGCTGTTCTATCGCCACCTGCCGCTCGCCTTCGAAGGGGGCGGGGCCGGGCGGGCGTTCCCAGCGGTGATAGACGACCAGCCAGCGGCCCTGCGGATCACGGATGAAACTGTGATGCCCCGGCCCCTGATGCGTCTGGTCGCTCCACAATAATTTGCCGCGATAGGTCCAGGGTCCGGTGGGTGACGCGGCGGTGGCATAATGGACCGAATAATCGGGGCCGTTCCACCGGCCATGGCTGTAAGACAGATAATAGATGCCGTCCCGTTCATGCATGAACGGACCTTCGGTAAAATGCGGGGGTTGTTCGACTGTGACCTCGCGGCGGATGCTCATCATGTCGCGGCCCAGCTCCCACACGCGCAGCCGCGCGCCCGCGCTGCCGCCGGCATAAAGATACGTCTTGTTCGACTTGGGGTCGGTGAAGACCATCGGGTCGATGGCTTCGAAGCCGTTGCCGCCGGTGACGAGCGGCTTGCCGCTGTCGCGATAGGGGCCTTCGGGCCGCTCGGCGACGGCGACCCCGATGCGGCTGGGCGTCGGGTTTTGCGGCCCCACTGAATAATAGAGATAATAGCGGCCATCGCGCGTGGCGACGCCGGGCGCCCAGAGGAAATGGTCGGGCGCGCCATCATCGCCGATCCACTTGATCTGATCGCGCCGGATCAGTTCGCCGCGCGTCTGCCAGCTTTCCAGATCGCGGGATGAGAAGGCGGCGAACCGGTCCGCATCCCAGGCGCCGATCGGGCCGCCGGTGGGGAAGACCCAGATTTCATCGCCGATCACCATGGCATGCGGGTCGGCGCCCTGAAATTGCGGATTGTCGGCCGCCGCCGGTGCCGCAAGCAGAAGCGCCAGCGGTGCGGCGAAATAGCGAAAAAGGTTCAGCATCGTCATGGCCCTGATCAGAAGCGGAAACGTACACCCAGCGAATAGGTGCGTTCGATATAGCGGACCTGGAAGGGATAGCTGTCCCCCGCCGCATTATAGGCGCGCTCGGTGCGGATGGGGGTGCCCAGCAGGTTGAGTATGTCGAAGGCGACGGTGATATTCTCCACCGGCGTTACCGTGGCGGAAAAATCCATGACGCCCAGCGACTTCTGGTAGAGTGGCGACAGGAAGCCATTTTGCAGGTCCTGATATTCCAGCACGAAGCGGGAGCGCCAATTATAGGCGAGCCGCGCCGAGAAATTGGGCCGCTCATACAGGCCGACCAGATTGAAGGCATGTTTGGAGACATTGGGGAAGGGCTGCTGCCCCGGCAGCCGATCCTGGAAGCTGGGCTGCAACTCGGTCGACGCGTCGATATAGGTATAGTTGGCCTGAACGCCGAAGCCCTGCGCCCATTCGGGCAGGCTGTCGATGTCGAGAAAGCTGTTGAACGCGACTTCCAGCCCCTGCACCCGGCCATCGCCGCCATTGCTGGGCGCATTCACCCGCCGGTCGGGCTCGCCGGCAATTTCGGTCAGCGTCGTGTTGCGGAAGATGAAATTGCTGACATCGCGGCGGAAGATGCCGGCGGTCAGCGAGCCTGTCGGCGAGAAATAATATTCGAGCGACAGGTCGTAATTGTCCGATTGCAGCGGGCTGAGGTTCGGGTTGCCCGAACTGATGTCGATAATGCAATTGGGCGCGTCGGGGCCGGTGTCGGGATTGCCGGCGATCGGCGTGCAGGCGAGCGGGACGGTGCCGACATTGCTCGACGGATTGAGGTCGATGAAATTGGGCCGGGTGCGCGTCTGCGTATAGGCAAAGCGCATCTGTAGTCCCGGCGCGAATTCCGCCCGCAAGGTGACGTTGGGCAGATAATCGGTATAGCTGTTGGTCTGGCCGATGGGGGTGAAGCTGCCGCTTTCCGCGTCGAAGCTGTTGCCGTTGACCGTTGTGCGGGTGCGGATCACGCGCAGGCCGACAGTTCCGTCCACGCTGATGCCGCCCGGCGCAAAGGCATAGTTGAGCTGACCATAGCCGGCCCAGGCTCGTTCCGAGGCCGTGAACGTCTCCAACTCGTTGAACGGCACCGCGCCCGACGGGAAACCGGCAATGCCGCGCAGCGCGTCGAGATTGTCGAACACGCTGCCGAAGGTGGCGCCGGGAAAGACGCTTTCCGGCTGGTCGCGATCGAAGCGGAAGCCGCGCGCGATGGGGCCGATACGTACCGGCAGCTGCGCATAGCCGATCCCCTGATCGAGCAGCGGCGCATAGCGTTGCCCGCTATAGCGCGCGGCATCGCGATCATTGAAGCGAAAGCCGGCCTGCAGTTTGGGGAGGAAGGCGATGTCCGTTTCATATTCGGCATCGACGCGCGCCTGCACATCCTTGCCCTCGGCCCGGAACTGGCGGTCGAACAGGCCGCGCAGCAGATAATTGCCGGCATCGGCGGCGTTGAAGTCGAGAAAGTCGAACGTGCCGCCACCTTCGCCGCCCGGCATGTCGAACTGCACGTTGCGCACCGGCGAACTGCTGAAGGCATAGTCGATATTCATCTGCCGCTCGGTATAGCTGCTGTCGGTATAGGCGACGTCGGCAGAGAGTTTGAGCCGGCCCGGCGTCCAGATCGCGCCGCCGGCAATCTGATAGGTGTTGGTGCGCGCCTTGGTGAACTGATCATAGCCGTCGGGCGCGCTTGCCCCCGTCACCGTCATGCTGCGCACGCTGTTGCTGCCATCGTCGCGCAGCACGACGTTACTATACTCCGCGCCCGCGCCAAAGGTGGGAACGAACAGCCAATGATTGCGGTCTTCGGCGCGATAGCCCTGGAACAGGCCATCGACATAGATTTCCAGATCGCTGGCGGGCTTCCACTGGAGCGCGGCGTTGATGGACGGGCGCCAGCGATTGCCGCTGCCATAGAAAATACCGCTGCCATTGGGCCGAGTGAAGCCATAGGCGTCGGCCGGATCGCCGGGTGCGGGCGTGACGAACCGGTCATTCTCCCGCGTTGCGTCGAGAAAATCGATGTTGGTGATGGCGGCATTCACCAGCACACCGATCTCGCCGATGCCGGTGTCCCACCGGTCGCTGATCAGCAGATTGCCATTATAGTCGACATCCTGGCTCTGTTCCCAATGAACGCCGTTGAACGAGCCGGACAGTTCGAAGCCCTTGAAGTCGAACGGCCGGCGCGAGCGGACATTGACCTGCCCGCCTATGCCGCCCTCGATCAGATTGGCGGTGGAGCTTTTATAGACTTCCAGCGCCTGCACCGCGCCGGCGGGAAAATCCTGGATCGCGACGAAGCGGTTTTCGGCGGTGAAGATTTCCCGCCCATTATAGGTGGTCGAAATGTCGGGAAGGCCGCGTATCTGCACCTGCGCGGCTTCGCCCGCGCCCCGGCTGACCTGCACGCCGGTAACGCGCGCCAGCGCGGCCGAGGCGGTGATGTCGGGCAGCTTGCCGATATCCTCCGCCACGATGGCGTCGACGATGCCCGCGGACTCGCGCTTGATCGCCTGCGCTGTCTCAAGACTGCGGCGCAGGCCGGTGACGACGATTTCATTGCCGGCCGGCACATCGGCGGCACCGGTCGCAGGCGGCGCGGCGGGTGGCTGATCCTGAGCGCTGGCGTTGCCGGCGGCCATGAGGGCCATGGCCGAGACGGAATAGGCAAATAGGTGCCGCATGATCCTCTCCTGAACAACAGGCCGCCCCTTGGGCTCCATCCCTAGCCTCGCCAGGTTCGGCAGCAAGCATGGTGGCGCTATAATAGGTTGCCGTCGCTGGCCTTGCCTCACGGGGCTGTGGCACCGCAGACATTGGGCGGCAGACCGCGCGAGCGAAGGCGGGATATGGGAGAGCTACATGAGGACAATGCTGCTTATCGGCTTCATGGCGGCAACCGCCTGCATCGCCACCAGCGCGGAGGCGCGCCCGCGCTGGACCGAGGCGCAGGCCAAGGCCTGGTATGACAAGCAGCCTTGGCTCGTCGGCGCCAATTATGCGCCGGCCTCCGCCATCAATCAGCTGGAGATGTGGCAGGCGGAGACCTGGGATCCCCGGCGCATCGATTATGAGCTGAACCTGGCTCAGGGCATCGGCATGAACACGATGCGCGTCTTTCTGCACGACCAGCTATGGGCGCAGGATGCCGAGGGGTTCAAGCAGCGCATTGATGCTTTCCTGACGATCGCGCAGCGGCACGGGATCAAGCCGCTCTTCGTCCTGTTCGACAGCTGCTGGGATCCCAATCCCAAGCTGGGGCCGCAGCATCCGCCTGTTCCCGGGGTGCATAATTCCGGATGGGTGCAGGGGCCGGGCATGACAGGCCTGCGCGACCGGGCGTCCTGGCCCAAATATAAGACTTATGTTCAGGGTGTGATCGGCGCGTTCAAGGATGATCCGCGCGTGCTGGGGTGGGATTTGTGGAACGAGCCGGACAATGGTGCGGACCAGTATAAGGGGCAGGAGGGCAAGGAGCCGCTGGTCCGTGCGCTGCTGTCACAGGTTTTTGAATGGGCGCGCGACGCCGATCCGTCGCAGCCTTTGACATCGGGCGTGTGGCAGGGGGATGACTGGACGCCCGGCGGCAAGACGTCGGCGATTGACCGGCTGCAACTCGGGCAGTCGGACGTGATTTCCTTTCACGACTATAATTGGCCGGAAACATTCGAGCGGCGGATCAGGCAGCTTCTGCCCTATGGCCGGCCGATCCTGTGCACCGAATATATGGCGCGGGGCAATGGATCGACCTTCGACGGGTCGCTGCCCATCGCCAAAGGCTATAATGTGGCGATGATGAATTGGGGTTTCGTCGACGGCAAGACGCAGACGCGCCTGCCCTGGGACAGTTGGAAAAAGCCCTATGTGCTGGAGGAGCCGACCATCTGGTTTCATGAGATATTCCGCGCCGACGGCACCCCCTATCGCAGCGCTGAGACCGACCTGATCCGCCGCCTGACAGCCGCGCCCAAGGGCGTGGTGCCGGCACCGGAGGCGGACGCCGCGCCGCCGCGCCGGGCACGACGGTGAGGCTGCGCCCTTGCGCGGTTCGGGAGGAGGACGTTAGGCTGCGGCCATCATCAACTCCCGGAACCTGTCATGAACCTCACCATCGGCGTCCTGCTAACCGCCACCACATCGCTATTCGCGGTGTCCGCCATCGCCATGCCGCAAAGCAGCTCTGAACCCGCCGCGCAGGCGCGTCCGGCTGCGCCCGACCCGGCGCCGCTGGTCGATCCCTGGACCGGCCCCTTTGACGGCGTGCCGCGCTGGGACAAGGTCACGCCGGCCATGTTCCCTGCCGCCTTCGAAAAGGGCATGGCCGAGGCCCGCGCCCAGTTCAATGCCGTGCGCGACAATCCGGCCGCGCCGACCTTCGCCAACACGATCGAGGCGCAGGAAAAGCAGACCGGCGCGTTCAGCCGCATCTATCCTGTGTGGGGCGTCTATATCAGCAATCTCGCCACGCCCGAGGTGCAGAAGATCGCGGCGGAATGGAATCCCAAGCTCACCGCCTTCTTCACCGAACTCAGCCTCGACCCCAAAATGTTCCAGCGGGTCAAGACGCTGTATGACAAGCGGCAGACGCTGAACCTCAACCCGCAGCAGATGCGCCTGCTGGAACGCAGCTATCGCGACTATGTGCGCTCGGGCGCCCTGCTCGACGAGGCGCAGAAGGCCGAGATCCGCCGCATCAATGGCGAGCTGGCCAAGGCCTATACCGAGTTCAGCCGCAAGGTTCTGGCCGATGAAGAAACCGCGATCATCATCGACAAGGAAAGCGACCTTGCCGGCCTGCCCGACAGTTTCAAGGCGAGCCTTGCCGAAGAAGCCAAGGCGCGCGGGGAGGTGGGCAAATGGGCGGTCAAGAATACCCGCTCGTCCATGCAGCCTTTCCTGATGTACGCCACCAACCGCCCGCTGAGGGAGAAGGTCTACAAGGCCTATATTAATCGCGGCGACAATGGCGATGCGAACGACACCAATGCGGTGATCGCGCAGATCCTCAAGCTGCGGCAGGAGCGTGCCACCATCCTGGGCTTCAAGACCCATGCCGATTACCGGATGGACGACACCATGGCCGAGACGCCGGCCAATGCGATGAAGCTGATGATGTCGGTCTGGCCCGCCGCCCGCGCCCGCGCGGTCGAGGAGATCGCCGACATGCAGAAGCTGGCCGACGCCGAAGCGGCGGCGGGCAAGGGGCCGAAGATTGATGTCGAAGGCTGGGACTATCGCTATTATGCGGAGAAGGTCCGCAAGGCGAAATATGACCTCGATGAGAGCGAGGTGAAACCCTATCTGGAGCTGAACAACATGGTGAACGCCATGTTCTACGCCGCCGGCCGCCTGTATGATCTCCAGTTCAAGGAAAATAGCGGTCAGGTGCCGGTCTTCCATCCCGATGTGCGGACGTTCGAAGTCACGCGGCAGGGCAAGACGGTCGGGCTGTTCTACCTCGACAATTTCGCGCGGGCGGGGAAGCGCTCGGGCGCCTGGGCCACCGCCTATCGCGGCCGGTCGGGGCTGCGCGGTGAGGATATCGTGCTGGCGAGCAACAATAATAATTTCACCAAGGGCGCGGCGGGCCAGCCCACGCTGGTGAGCCTGGATGATGCCACGACGCTGTTCCATGAATTCGGCCATGCGCTGCACAGCCTGCTCGGCCAGGTCTATTATCCGGGCCTTGCCGGCACGCCGCGCGACTTTGTGGAATATCCGAGCCAGGTGAACGAGAATTGGCTGCTGACGCCGGACGTGCTCAATCGCTTTGCCAAACATTATCAGACGGGCGAAGTCATTCCGGCCGCGCTGGTCGAGAAGATCGAGAAGGCGCAGACCTTCAACCAGGGGTTCGACACGGTCGAATATCTGTCATCGGCGATCGTCGACATGAAGCTGCATGATCGCACCAGCCCGGTGACCGATCCCGACGCGTTCGAGCGCGAGACGCTGGCGGAATTGCAGATGCCCGACGAGATCGTGATGCGGCACCGGCTGCCGCAGTTCAATCACCTCTTCTCGTCCGACGCCTATTCGGCCGGTTATTACAGCTATCTCTGGTCGGAGACGATGGACGCCGACACCTGGGCTGCGTTCGAGGATACGGGCAATGTCTGGGACAAGGCGACCGCCGACCGGTTCCGCACCATCCTGTTGCAGACCGGCAACGAAACGGATCGCAAGGAAGCCTATAAGGATTTCCGCGGGCGCGATCCGGACGTGAAGGCGCTGTTCCGCCGCCGGGGCTTCCCGGTCAACTGATGATGGGCCAGCCGCCGCCGGTCGGGTGCCGGCGGCGATGCTGTCCTGATGTTTGAGAGGACGGCCATGGCCCTTGACCGCCGCACATTGATCGCCGCCGCCGCGCTTGCGCCGATAGCCGGCAGGGCCGAGGCGGCCCGCTCCACCGGGAAAGCGGCGGGCCTGCCCGCGCTGCCGGTTCTGCCACCCGCCGCCGATAGCGGCGTGACCTTCGACCCGCGCAGCTTCGGCGCCAAGGCTGATGGCCGCACGAAGGATACGGCGGCGGTGCAGCAGGCGCTCGACCGCTGCGCGGTGCTGGGCGGCGGGACGGTGATGCTGGCCGGCGGCACTTTCCTGGTCGGCGCGCTGCGGATGGGCAGTCATTGCCGGCTCCATCTGACGGCCGATGCGGTGCTGCAAGGATCGGATGACCTTGCCGATTATCCGGTGACGCAGGTCCGTTGGGAAGGGCGCTGGGTAGCCGGCCATATCGGCCTTATATTCGCCCAGTCGGCGCGCAATGTGCGGCTGGAGGGAAAGGGGCTGATCCGCGCGTCGCATGCTATCCCCGGCCGCGTCGGCGCCGCCGGATTGCGCCACCCGGCGCTGCTGGAATGGGTCGATGTGCAGGGGCTGAGCATGACCGGCCTTCGCACCGAGCAGAATGATATGTGGTCAATCCACCCGGTCTATTGCGAGGATGTGCTGTTCCGCGACCTGACCGTGCATGGCGGGGCGGACGGGATCGACGTCGATTCCTGCCGCCGCGTGCTGATCGAGCGGTGCAGTTTCGATACGGTCGATGATTGTATCTCGCTCAAATCGGGACGCGGGTTGGAAGGCGAGACGCTGGCGCGCCCGACCGAGGATGTGACGGTCCGTGATTGCAGCTTCATCGATCATCGCTGGGCCTGTATCGGCGTCGGCAGCGAGACGAGCGGCGGCATTCGCCGGCTGCTGGTGGAACGCTGCCGCTTCCTCAAGGCGCATACTTTCAGCATCTATATCAAGAGCCGGCCGGGCCGGGGCGCCTTTATCAAAGATATCGTCATGCGCGACCTGGAGGTGAAGGGGGCTGGCGATGGCTTCCTGCGCCTCAATCTGCTGGACAGCGGAAAGCAGGATCCTTTCCCGGTGCCCGGCACCGCCGGCATCCCGACCGTGCGCGACATCAGGATCGAGAATGTCCGCATCGATCATGTCCCGACCCTGGTGCAGGCGGTGAACATCCATCCCGACAAGCCGGTCGAGCGCTTCACACTGCGCAACATCCGCGGCAGCAGCGATCAGGGCATGGTCCTCGCCAATATGCGGGACGTGCGGATCGAGAAGGTGGATGTGGCTGTGCGGACCGGCCCGCGTCTGGCGGTCGCCAATGTGCAGGGCAGGGGATTGGAGGGTGCAGCGGCGCTGCCGCCGACACCGCGTCCGCCCGACGTGCAAGGGCCGGCACACTATCGGCTGGGCATGGGATCCGGCGCGCCGGTTTGAGGCTCGCCAGCTAAAAAGGCTGCGCCCCGGCGCTGAACCGGGGCGCAGCTTCGTCGCTTAGCGCATGTTGGATAGCAGCAGGCTCAGATGCGGGGTCATCGTCTCGGTGCGAGACTGAAGGCGGAACATATAGTTCGCCCCCCACCAGGCGCCGCCGCCCCATGCCGTCCAGGCCAATACGGACGGCGAGTGGTTCAGGCGCTGGAGCATGTCGGCATATTCGATCGCGCATTGCGGCTGCCCCGAAGCGGCGATTTCGCCGAAGAAGAGCTGCACCTTGCGCGTTTCCGCCCAGCTGAGGATCGCATTGACGCGCTTGCCCGAGTCCGTTTCGCAGATATCGGTCGTGCCGGTCGACCAGGCGTCGAGATATTGATGCACTTCGAAGGCGAAATTATTCGCCGGATCGACGAAGCTGTCCGCCTGCGCCGCATTGCCCGAACCGATCCAGTTATGCGCGCCGGTCCATGCGGTGCCGGGCACCAGCAGCTTGTTGTCGATCTTCTGCGCGCGCAGGTCTTTCGTAACCTGCCTGGCGATGTCCCACCAGATTTGCGGCGATTGCTTGTTGGGCTCGTTCATCAGGCCGATCCACACATTGGGATTGGACCGATAATCCTCCATGATCATGACCCAGGCATTGGTCAGCGCGGTCGCGGCAAGCTCGCCGCTGCCAAGTGTCGCAGCCTTGCCGCTCAACTGGCGCTGGCCGTAATTATGCATGTCGAGGACGACGGTCAGGCCGAGTGAATTGGCCTGCGTCACCACCGACTTGAGCGCCTTGCGATCGGTTTCCGACAGCGGCCCATAGAGGCTGGGTTGCAGCCGTTCCCAGCGGAACGGCACGCGCAGCACCTTGAAGCCCTGCGCCGCATAGCTGCGCATCTCCGTCGCGCTGGGATAGATATAGTCATAGCCCAACCGGCCGGCGCTGCCGCCAAACTCACCACCCGAAATATTGATACCGGGCAGCGCAGCGCTGGGCGTGCCGGTCGTCGTGGCAGTGGCCGTACCGCTTGTGCTTGTCGTCATCATTGCCATGAGGCTGGTGGTCGTGGCGGTCTTGCCGCTAGTGCTGCCCGTTTTCGACGATTTGGTCGTCGGAATGGTGATGACCGATTTGCTCGTATTTTTCGTCTGCGTACCACCGGTGGTGACCGCAGCCCAAAGTCCGGTCGCAGCCAGTACGACCATGCCGGCAGCGACGCCGACGCCCATCTTTTCCATTTAAGCCAAGCCCGCCATGAGAAATGTCCCCGGCGGCGCTATCGCTCAGATGGTGTACCATTTTGGTTTATAAACAGGGTTAAGGACGCAAAAAGCCATTGCAGCGTCGTAACTTGACGCGGCTTTCCTAGCGTTAACAGAAGGCCAAACGAAGCCGCGCGCGATTGGTTCCGAACTTATTTTCTGTCCGCGTCTTTTTTTTCCAGCCGCCGACCGGCCGACTCGGTTTGTCGCGCGTGCGGAGCGACCGGACGGTGAAGAAGAGCCTTCACACAATAGTAACCTTGCGGGCTAGCTATTGCTTAACCCGATCGGCGCGACGGTCTTTTTCACGAGGCGCCGCAACAGGACGGGCCGGGACGGACGCTAGATTGTGGCTGTCCCGGCAGCCCTGCTCGCGACGCTCTTCCATAAGTTGGTTTCAGTCACGCGGCGCCATCCCTCCTCATGGGCTGCCGCGAACGGAAGGAGTAGATGACATGATCGTTCATGGCCGTCGTACAAAAGGAGAGCGGCGACAGCATACCCGCTTCGTCACGGCGTTCGAAGCCGAGCTGCATGATGGTGAGGAAAGCCGGACGGTGATCGTCGGCGATCTGTCCGCAGGCGGTGCGCTGATCGAAGGCAATCATGGGCTGCATGTCGGGCAGAAGGTCCGGCTCACGGCCAACGACCTGGATGTCGAAGCGAGCATCATGTGGATGCGCGACGATCTGTGCGGCGCGCGCCTGTCGCAGATGATCGATCCGCTGGAGGTCGTGCGCGTGAACAGCCGCGGCATGGCGGACCTGCGCGAGCGTCTGGTTTCGGCCGCCGTCTTCGCCTGACCCGATCCGGCGCCGCCGGCGTCGATCTTGACGATAGGGAGCGCCCTGGCCGGTGAACGGTCGGGGCGCTCTTTGCCATTGCGCCAAGCTGTCGCCTTTTGCTGCCATGCATCCGTCCCACGACCTGACCGACCGTTTATCGGCCCGGCTTTCGCACATAATCGCGGCGGGAGGCGGGCCGTTCCCCAAAGACGTTACGGCATCAACCCAGGTTAGCCTGTGGCACCGTCCGTCGCGCTCACAACTCCGCCTGCCGCCTGTCGATGACCTGTGCTGCTTCTGCGGCAAATACAACATGTTAGTGTAACATATTTCGTATACAGTATTTGACATACGGAATTGCCGCGCTCATTCTTTGCTCGCTTCAGGGAGCAAGAATCATGCAGAAAAAACAGAAAGTTCTTCTAGCTAGCGCCGCCGCCATATCGGCTTTGATCGCCGGACAGGCCTCCGCTCAGTCAACAGCCGATCCTGCCGCCGGTGCGGCATCCGAAATCGTCGTTACCGGAACCCGCATTAAGCGGCCCGACCTGGTGAGCAACAGCCCCCAGACCGTCGTGGGCGCGGAAGAATTTCGCTTTCAGGGCGCGACCACGGCCGAAGGCGTGCTGAACCGGCTGCCCCAGTTTACCGCCGACGCCAATGAGAATGTCTCCAACGGCTCGGACGGCACGTCGAAGATCAACCTGCGCAACCTCGGGTCCAACCGCGTCCTCGTGCTGGTCAATGGCCTGCGCATGTTGCCCCAGCAGGCGGTCAACCTGAACTTCGTCCCCAGCAGCCTGATCGAGCGCGTCGACGTGCTGAGCGGTGGCGCATCGGCGGTGTACGGGTCGGACGCGGTATCGGGCGTCGTTAACTTCATTCTGAAGGATAATCTCGACGGCATCCGCATCGATGCGCAGACCAGTTTCGCCCAGCATGACAATGAAAATGGCGCGGTTCGCGACCTGCTGAGCCAGAAGGGCTATCGCCTCGCCAACAGCTCGGTCATGGATGGCGGCAAGCAGGACATCACCATCGCGGCGGGCAAGAATTTCGCCGACGGACGCGGCAACATCACCGCCTATGCCGGTTACCGTCATTTCAGCCCCATTCTTCAGTCGAGCCGTGACGTGTCCTCCTGCGCGCTCGAACAGGCTACTGGTGGCGAAAGTCTCTATTGCGGCGGTTCGAGCAACACGCCCTTCGGTACGTTCGTCCCGCTGGAAGGCCCCAATCAAGGCGATACGCTGACCAACAATCGCGACGGCACCCAGACCTTCGTCCCCTATGACAATAGCTATGCCTATAATTATGCGCCGGATAATTATTTCCAGCGCTCGGACGAGCGGATCACCGCCGGCGCCTTCGCCAAGTTCGAGTTGAGCAAGGCGGCGGAGCTCTATGGCAGCTTCATGTTCATGCGCGACCATACATTTTCGCAGGTCGCCCCGTCCGCCATCTTCCTCGGCTCGCCCTTCGCCATTTCGTGCAACAATCCGCTCGCCAGCGCCAGCCAGCTGAACGTGCTGTGCGGCAGCGCCGCCGGAACGGACAGCACGGCGGACGCCCTGGTCGGTTACCGCATGTCGATCGCGCCGCGCCGGGACGACCTCAAATATAATGACTATCGCTACACCGCCGGCATTCGCGGCGATCTGGGCAGCGGGTTCAGCTATGATGTGAACTATCTCTACTCGCTGGTCCGCTTCAAGGAGACCTATCTCAACAATGTCGACGCCATCAAGGCGCAGCGGGCGCTGGATGTCGTCAGCGTCAATGGCGTGCCGACCTGCCGCTCGGTCATCGACGGCAGCGACCCCAACTGCATCCCGGCCAATGTCTTTGCCGCCGGCGGCGTGACCGCTGAACAGGCCAGCTACCTCTTCACCCCCAGCAACACCTCCTCCCGCAACGCGCAGCAGGCTTTCTCCGCCACGCTGAGCGGGGACCTCGCGCAGGTCGGTATCGTCAGCCCCTGGGCCACGCGCGGCGCCGGCATCGCGCTGGGTGCCGAGCATCGTCGCGAAACGCTCAACTTTTTCGCTGACGAAATCGCGCAGCAGGGCGGCGCGACCAATTCGGACGGCATCATCAGCGTTACCGAAGCCTATGGCGAGCTTGAAATCCCACTGATCGAGGATGTGCCCTTCATCCGGTCGCTGACCATCAATGGCGGCCTGCGCTATTCGGCCTATGACAATGAGCAGAAATCGACCGGCTATACCTCCAGCTACAATGTCTGGACCTATAAGGGCGAACTGAGCTGGCAGCCGAGCGACGATCTGCGTCTGCGGGCGAGCTATAACCACGCCATCCGGGCGCCTAATGTGAGTGAGCTGTTCGGATCGCAGGCAATCGGCAATGTCGCAGGTCAGGACCCCTGCGCCGGCAATAATCCGGTCGCCTCGGCCGAAGCCTGCGCGCTGACCGGCGTGACCCCGGCGCAATATGGCAATATCGTTGCTTGCCCGGCCGATACCTGCTCGGCCTTGTCGGGCGGCAATCGGGAACTCAAGCCGGAAATCGCCGATACCGTTACCGCCGGCTTCGTGCTGACGCCGCGTGCGCTGCGCAATTTCTCGCTGTCCGTCGACTATTATAACATCAAGGTGAAGGGCTATATCGGCTCCATCGCCGCCAATCTCATCATCAACCAGTGCGCGGCGACCGGCTCCGACTATTTCTGTGGGCTTTTCAACCGCGATCCGCGGTCGGGCGCCATCTTCGGCCAGAATGGCTATGTCGTATCGACCACGCTCAACACCGGCTATCTCAAGACCTCCGGCATCGACGTGACGGCCGACTATACGTTCGACATCGGGTCGATGGGCCGGATCAATATGAACATGGTCGGCACCTGGCTCAACGAGCAGGTCGCGGAGCCCGTGCCGGGGCTTGGCTCCTATGACTGCAAGGGCCTGTTCGGCTATACGTGCGGCCAGCCCACGCCCGAATGGCGGCACGTCGCCCGCTTCACCTGGAGCGCACCCAGCGATACCACGGTCTCGGTCGCTTGGCGGCATATCGGCGGCACGACGCTGTCCAGCCTGTCGGACGACGAACAGCTGAGCGGTACGCCCAGCGTCATCAACCGCAAGATCGACGATTATAATTATTTCGATCTGTCGCTGACGCAGGCGATCGGCAAGGAGCTGACGCTGCGGGCGGGCGTCAACAATATGTTCGACAAGGATCCCCCGGCGATCGCCGCCGGCATCCTGTCCTCCTTCGGCAACGGCAATACCTATCCCGGCGTCTATGATGTGCTGGGCCGGACGGTGTTCGTCGGCGCGACCGTCAATTTCTGATCGAACAAAGCGCACCGGTCTCCAGAGACCGGTGCGCCGTAAAAGGGAAAGGCCCGGCGGCTCTTGCGAGCGGCCGGGCCTTTCTTTGGTGCAGACGCTTTGGGCGGTCAGCGCGTCGGTGCGATGGTGAAGCTGTAGCTCAATTTTTCGAGCGGAATGCGGAAGGGCATGTGCGGCCGCGCGTCCAGGTTCCAGCCGGTATCGCCGCCGACCCCGGCCTGGGCCGCGTCGATCAGCAAGCTGCCATGATCATGCGGGCGGATGTCCGAACTGTGGCGGACGCCCTTTTTCGTCAGATCATCATAGGGGAAGGCGAGCGCATTGACGGAAAGAAGCTGCGCGCCGGTGATGCGGACGCCGGCGCCGCCGCCCGACAGCGCGATCCAGCGCACATCGCTCTTATTCCCCGATTCCTGCGGCCGGGCATAATCGTGGAACTGATCGGCCACGGCGCCGCTCCACTGGCCGATCATCGCCCCGCTCTTGCGGTCGGCATAGCTTTCATGCGGTCCGCGCCCATACCAGCGCATCTGGTCCAGCGTCGCAGGCATGTCGAAGGCAAGGCCGACGCGCAGCGGATCGGGCAGCGTGTCGCGCAGCGGATCGAACCGCATCGTCACGCCGACCCGCCCGTCCGCCGCCATCGTCCAGCGGGTTTCGACCTTCACCGACCCCACGCCCATATCATGGCGCACGACAATGGCGTTGCCCCAGCGTTCCACGCTCTCGACCCGGCGATGCTCCGAGAAATATTGCCACATCGCATGGCTTTTGGGGACGCCGGCGCCAACATCATTGTCGGTCGGCGCGCGCCAGAAATTGGGCGTTCCGCCGCTCAGCAACAGGGTTCCGCCGCGCGCATAGCGGCGCAGCAGGCCCGTCTGGCGGTCGATCTCCAGCAGCATGTCGCTCGCCGCCAGCCGCAGCACGCCGTCCGCTTCGACCGGCGCGACATCGCCAGCGGGCGGCGGCGGCAGGGCAGGGGCGGAGAGGGCGAACTGGTCCCAGCCGACGATATGGCCGGCCGGCAGCATCGGGACGGCGCCGGCTTTGGTCCGGGCACGCAGCAACAGGATGCGTTCGGCCGCGGCGTCTTTGGGCGGCGGCAGGATTAGCGGCAGCGGCGCGCTCTCGCCGGGTCCGACCTTCGGCATCGGCAGGTCGCCGCGCGCGACGGCGACGCCATTTTCGGTCACCGCCCAATCCAGCGTGAAGCGGGACAGATCGATATGATCATGGCGGTTGAGGATGCGATAGCCGCCGTCCTTGACGGTAAAGGCGATCGGCGCCTGCACCTTGGCCAGCTCATGATATTCGGGATCGGGCGTGCGGTCGGACTGGATGATGCCGTCGCCGACCGGGCTGTCGTCGCCATGCACGCCGGGCGCATCGGGGTCGGGATCGAAATCCGGCCCCTGCGCCCAATAGGCGCGGCCCTGCTCGTCGGTCTTCTCCATCGTCTGGTCGACCCAGTCCCAGACGAACCCGCCCTGCAGCTTGGGATAGCTGCGCATCGCCTGCCAATATCCTTCGATATCGCCCAGGCTGTTGCCCATCGCATGGGCATATTCGCACAGGATCAGCGGCTGGGTGAAGCCGGGATCCTTGGCATAGTCGATCATCTTGGGCACATCGTCATACATGGGCGCGAAAATGTCGACATAGGCGTTCACCGGGTGGCGCCAGCCGCTCATGCTCCAGCCGAGGAAGCTGACAAGGCGGCTCGGGTCGGCGGCCTTCACCCATTTCGCCGCCGCCTCAAAACTGTCGCCGACGCCGGTTTCATTGCCCAGCGACCAGAAGATGATGGACGGATGATTGCGATCGCGGGCGACCATGCGCTGCACCCGGTCGAGATGCGCGGCGCGCCAGGCCGGATCATTGCCGAGCAGCAGCGATGGATCATTATCATGCTGCTGCGACAGGCTGAGATAGCCATGGCTCTCGATGTTGGCCTCATCCATCACATAGAGGCCATATTCGTCCGCCAGCTCATACCAGAGCGGATCGTTGGGATAATGGGATGTGCGCACCGCGTTGATATTGGCGGCTTTCATCAGGGCGATGTCCTGACGCATGGTCGCTTCGGAAACGATGCGGAAGCTGTGCGGATCATGTTCGTGGCGATTGACGCCGCGGATCATGATGCGCCGGCCATTGACCCGCACTTCGCCGCCCGCGACCTCGACGGTGCGAAAGCCGATGCGCCGGCTGGTCGCCTCCACCAGCCGGCCCTTGCCGTCCAGCAGTTCGATGAGCAGCGTGTAGAGATTGGGCGCCTCCGCGCTCCAGGATTTTACGTCCCGGATCGTGGCGTCGATCCGCGCCAATCGGCCGGCGGCGTCGGCTTCGCGCGTCAGCAGGGCGCGCTTGCCGTCGAGCAGGGTGGTGCGCACGCGCATCGCGGCGGGGGCGCCGCCCATCGCCACCGTCACGCCCAGCCGCCCGTCGCGATAATTGGCGTCCAGCCCGGCATCGACGGTGAGGTCGCGCATATGGGTCGGCGGCGCGGCATAGAGGCTGATGCCGCGCTCTATGCCGTTGACGCGCCAGAAATCCTGATCTTCCAGATAGCTGCCGTCGGAGAAACGATAAAGTTCGATGGCCACGACATTGCGCGCGCCCGGCCTGGCATAGCGGCTGATGTCGAATTCTGCGGGCAGTTTGCTGTCTTCGGAATAGCCGACCCGCTGCCCGTTTACCCAGAGATAATAGGCCGCGCCCGCCGCGCCGACCGTCAGCAGCAGCCGGCGCCCGGCGAAATGCGCCGGAATGGCGATGTCGCGCCGGTAGGAGCCGACTTCATTCAGCCGATGATCGATCTTCGGCTGGTCGCGCGGAAACGGATAGCCGCTGCCGACGAAAACCGGGCGGCCATAGCCCTCCGCCTGCCAGATGCCCGGCACCTTGATCTTGCCCCATCCGCTATCGTCATAGTCGGACCGGAAAAAGTCGACGGGGCGGCTTTCCGGGTCGGGCGAGAGGTGAAAGCGCCACTCGCCATCGAGCGAGAGATGATAGCGGGACCTGGCGACGTCCCGTGACAGCGCTCCCGCCCTATTTTCAAACCCGGTGAAGGTCGCATGCATCGGTTCCGCGCCTTCGCGGATGATCTGCGGATCTTCCCAGGCGGGCGTCTCGGCGCGCAGTGTCGCAGGGGAGGCAAGCAGCGAGGCGGCAAGCGCGAGGGCGGCGGCGCCATCGTGGAATCGGGTCATGATGGATGTCCTCAGGAACGGGGGCTGAGCGTGACCTGCGCGCCCTGCGCGGTCAGGCCAACGCTGTAGCCGCCCCGCTCGATCGTGCCCCCGTCCATCGCATAAGGCCGCCCGTCCGCCGTCGTCGTTTCGACCATCAGGCGCGCGACCGACGTTGTGGCGTCGGCGGGGTCGAGGTCCAGCATGACCTTGCCCGTGCGGCTGTCATAGCGCGCCTGCGCGATCCGTCCGGCGTCCAGCGTGATCCACAGGCCAGCGGGCGCGATGAACAGGCGGCGGCGCGCGCCATCCTGCGGCGTCACGCGGATCGTCCCGTCCTCCTGCGTCAGCTTGCCGCCAAAGGCCAGCCAGCCGAAGTCGGGATGATCGACAAGATAGGTCGCCGCCGCAATCACATGGCCGTAAAAGCCCATGCCATAATCGCCGCTGATCGCGTCCCAGCGCATCATGTCCGGCCAGGCGTGGAACGCGGCCGATCCAAAGCCCTGCTGATCGATATTGGTGATGCCGCCCATCATGCCGCCATAGGCGACGCGCAGCAGGTGCAGGTCGGCCGGATTGTGGCGATAGGCGTCGAACAGCGGCACCGCGTTGAGCGCTGATCCATAATGGTGGATCTGCCGCTCGATCCGCGCGACCTTGCCGCCATAGAGAAAGTCCCAATAGCGGCGGGCATTGCCATTATAGCCCCAGCTCGGAATGGTCGGATCATAGCCCAGGATCACCTCGCGCGTGATGTCCGCCTGCGGCTGATGGCCGAAATAGCGCATCCAGGCATGAACCTCCGGCTGGCCGGTGGAGTCCCAGGCCATTTCGCTACCAAAGGGATAGCGCAGCGTGCGCCAATGATCGGCGCGCCCCTTCATCAGCGCCTCCAGATCCCTGGCCTGCGCGTCCATCCCTTCGCGCTTCAGATCCTTCAATATGTCGAGGAAGACATCGCCCTCCATCTGGCCGAATTGCGCATAATGGGGGGCGTCGCGCATCATCGCGACGCTGGTGCGATAGGCCCAGTCCAGATAAAAGCGCCAGTCGTGCCGCGTCACCAGCCCCTTTTCATTGCGGGCGAGGCGATAAAGTACCCAGTGGCCGATCGCGACATGGGGATAGTTATAGGAGCGGCCCAGATCGTCGGCCTGTTCCTTGGTCCAGGCGCTCCAGCTCTTCCAGTTGGTGGCGGGATCGTACAGGTCCGGGAAGCGCTTGGGATCATAATAAAAGAGGCTTTTCTTGACGCCGCCTGCATGGGGGCCGTCCGTCACCTGCAAATGGCCCAGCACGGTTTCATCGACCAGCCGCTCCAGCTTGGCGACCTCGGCCGGATCGGGATTGTCGAGCTGCTTGATCGCGGCCGCGACCCAGCTGCCCGCGCCGCCTTCATCGCTCATCCCCGCAACCCAGACGCGCCCGTCCTGCGTCAGGATCTTTTCCGCCTCCCGGTCATAGGTCAGGATGGCGGGCGAGCGGTGGAAGGGATCGTCCTTGCCCTCGAACCATTGGCGGGTGGTGGTGAAGCGGCCGATATCCGCCTTCACCTGATCCAGCGGTTTGGTGATGAAATAGCTGACGGTCTGCGCCTGCCCGTCGGCATAGCGGATGGTGAGCCGCGCGCGGCCCCAGCCGCTCGCCCGCACATCATAGCGCGCCCAGCCCTTGCCTGCCCTGGCCGGGGTCGCGGTCAGAGCGCCGGCGGGAAAGCTCTCGATCGCGGCGACGCGGCTTGGCGATTTGAGGAAGAGGCTCGCCAGCTGGTCGGTGGGGAGGACGTAGCCGGGGATGCCGACGGCGACCGGCCGCCTGTTGGCGATCAGCGTCTTCTCTATGTCGCGGATTGCGGGCGCTGTGACGAAACGCAGGCCGATGGTACGGCTCTGGCCGGGGGCGAGATGGAAGCTGGTTGGCTCATTCCATTGCTGCCCCGCCTTCGCCCATTCCTTTTCGGCAAAGCCCTTGCTGGCGATGGTCCAGTCGTAAAAGCCTTCCGCCAACTGGCCGCGCGGGCTGCGGTCGGTGAAGATGTCGCCGGCGGGCGCGGCCTTGGCCTCCAGCAGGGGGCGATAGGCTTCGAGCGGCGTATTCTTTTCCGGCAGCACCAGCAGCGCCGGGCCGCCGCCGTTCAGCCGCGTGACCTGAAGATAGCCGGCATCGCGGCCGATATAGGGATCGACGAAGCTCGCCTGCGCATGCGCCTGATCGAGATCGCGGTCGATGATGATATTGTCGAACACCATCGGCATGCCCAGCCCGCCAATTTCCACCGCCTGCGCGCCCGGGTTGGTGAGCGTGAAGCGCAGCGCCAATACGCCGCCGTCATTCACCCATTGCCGCTCGACCCGCAGCGGAAAGCCTGCGCCCATCGATGCGCTGATGTCGGCCGCGGCCAGCACTGCGCCGTGCGGGGCCAGCGCCTTGATCGGGCGGCGGGCCTGTGCGGAGGAGAAGTCGGACCAGGCGCCTTCGCCCTGCCGCAGCCGGATGTGGAGGTCGCCGATATGAACATAGCCATCGCCCGACCGCTCCGCCAGCCGCCCCGATGGCACGAAATCGAAGCCGGTTTCGCCGCGCGGCGCCAGCGAGGCGAGCGTCTGCGTATCGCTCCGCAGCGCAAGGCTGAAGCTGGGCGTGGTGAAGCGGTCCGTGGCGGGCGAGGCGGCTGCCTGCGCCGCTGGTGCGGTCGCCGGAGCGGACCCTGCCGGAGTGGTCAGGGTCGCCGTCGCCAGCAGAAGCAAGGATAGCGCCCGCTTGCGTGCCGAACCAGCATGGATGTGCGCCGACCGTCGATCCGCCACCTTCAACTCCTTGTTTCGCTTGATATGATGGTCATGGCGCGACAGCCTAAGACGGTCAAATAAATTATACGATCCTGTCATGCTGCGCCCGGTTGACAGCCGGGCTGCGGCTTCTATCCTGTTGGTATACGATATTCGATAGGAGCATAGCTGGTGAGAGCCAATCGTCGGGAATGGCTGATGGGAGTAGCGGCGGCCGCTTTATGCGTGCCTGTCGGCGGCATGGCTGCGGTCCTGCCGCGCGTGCCGATGCGCGCCAAGCCGCTGCCCCTCGCCGATGTGCGACTGCTTCCGTCCGACTATGCCACGGCGGTCGACGTGAACATCGCCTATCTCCTCTCGCTCAGCCCCGACCGGTTCCTCCACAATTTCCGCAAATATGCCGGGCTGGAGCCAAAGGCGCCCATCTATGGCGGCTGGGAATCGGACACGATCGCCGGGCATACGCTGGGCCATTATATCACGGCGCTGGTGCTTGCCTGGCAGCAGACGGGCGATGCGGAGTGCCGTAGGCGCGCCGACTATATCGTCGATGAACTGGCGCTGTGTCAGGCGCAGCGCAAGGATGGCTATATCGGCGCGCTTGGTCGCAAGACCAAGGATGGCGAGATTGTCGATGGCGAGCAGATTTTCCCCGAAGTCATGCGGGGCGAGATCAAGTCGGGCGGCTTCGACCTCAATGGCAGCTGGTCGCCGCTCTACACGGTGCATAAATATTTCGCCGGCCTGCTCGACGTGCATGGCGCCTGGGGCAATGCGAAGGCGCTGGATGTGGTGACCGGCCTCGCCGGCTATTTCGCGCGCGTGTTCGCGGCGCTGGACGATGCGCAGATGCAGACGCTGCTGGGCTGCGAATATGGCGGGCTGAATGAAAGCTATGCCGAGCTTTATGCCCGCACCGGCGACCCGCAATGGCTCGCCGTGGCGACGCGCATCTACGACCGCAAGGTTCTGGACCCGCTGACCGCCCAGCAGGACCAGCTCGCCAACTTCCACGCCAATACGCAGGTGCCCAAGCTGATCGGCCTGGCCCGCATCCATGAGCTGACCGGCAAGGCCGATCCGGCGCGCGCCGCCCGCTACTTCTGGGAGCGGGTGACAGGCCATCACAGCTATGTAATCGGCGGCAATGCCGACCGCGAATATTTTTTCGAGCCCGATCAGGTGGCGCTGCACATCACCGAGGCGACCTGCGAGCATTGCAACAGCTATAATATGCTCAAGCTCACGCGGCATCTGTTCGGCTGGCAGCCTGCTGGCGCGTTGTTCGACTATTATGAGCGGGCGCATCTCAACCATGTCATGTCGGCGCAGAATCCGGCGACATCCGGCTTCACCTATATGACGCCGATGATGAGCGGCATGGCGCGCGAATATAGCAAGCCCGATGAGGATGCCTTCTGGTGCTGCGTCGGCAGCGGCATGGAAAGCCATGCCAAACATGGCGACTCCATCTATTGGGAGGGCGACGACAGGCTGTTCGTCAATCTCTACATCCCCTCGCGCGCCGACTGGCAGGCCAAGGGGGTGGGGCTGACGCTGGACACCCATTATCCCTTCAAGCCCGACATCCGCCTGACGCTGGATAAGGTGGCGCAGCGGCGGTTCGCGCTGGCGCTGCGGATTCCGGGCTGGGCCGAAGGGCGCTTTGCATTGAGCGTCAACGACCGGCCCGTCGCCGTCACTCCCGCCAATGGCTATGCCGTGATCGAGCGGAGCTGGAAAGCGGGCGACCGGGTGGTGCTGAGCCTGCCGCTCGACCTGCGGCTGGAGGCGGCGCCGGGCGCGCCCGATGTGGTGGCGGTGATGCGCGGGCCGGTGGTGATGGCCGCCGATCTCGGGCCGGTGGAGATCGACTGGAAGGGCGTCGAGCCGGCGATGGTCGGCGACGATCCGCTTGCCGCCTTCACCCCGCTGCCGTCCGATCGTGCCCGCTATCGCACCAGCGGTATCTTTCGCCCCGCCGACCTCGGCTTCGTGCCCTTTTACAGCCAGTATGAGCGGCGCAGCGCCGTCTATTTCAAGCGGTTCACGCAGGATGGCTGGAAGCGGGAGGAGGCCGCTTTCCTCGCCGAACAGGCGCGGCAGAAGGATCTTGCCGCCCGCTCCATCGACATCATGCATCTGGGCGAGATGCAGCCCGAGCGCGACCATGGGCTGACATCGGACATTTCCTACCCGGTCTCCTATCGCGGCCGCAACGGACGCGATGCCCGATCGGGCGGCTATTTCGAATTTGCGATGAAGGTGCGCCCCGGCCCGCTGCTGTTGCAGGCGAGCTATTGGGGCGGCGAGCGCAAGCGCAGCTTCGACATTCTCGTCGACAATGTGAAGATCGCCACTCAGACCCTCGACAATGACAAGCCCGGCGCCTTCATCGACATTGACTATCCGATCCCGGAGGCACTGACCAAGGGCAAGACCAGCGTCAAGGTGAAGTTCGTGCCGCATGACCGCAGCTCGGCCGGGCCGGTCTTCGGCGTGCGGCTCGTCACCGCCAAGGCAGGAGCGACGGCATGAACGACTGTAGCGGATCGAAAAGGGGCAGTGCGATGAGGAAGATAGCAGGCCGGACCGGTTTCATCGCGGGCGCGGCGCTGCTCGCGCTTGCCACGCCATCGCTTCAGGCGGCCGCCGCGCCGGGCGCAGCCACCGCGGCATCGCCGGCCGATCAGGCGTTCAAAGCCATCTACACCGCCGAATATGACTGGCGGCGCAAGCAGTTTGGTCCCAGCGAGGATGGGCCGAAGGATGAGGGGCTGAGCCTGCCCGATGTCGGGCCGCAGGCGCAGGCCGCCCGGCTCGCCAAATGGGAGGCGGTGGAAAAGCAGCTTGCCGGCATCGATGTCGCCCGCCTGTCGCCCGAACAGGCGATCAACTTCGCCGTCTACAAGCAGCAGATCGACGCGCTGCTCGCGGCGCAGCGCTATCGCGAATTCGAAAAGCCGCTGAACGCCGACAGCAGCTTCTGGGGCGACCTGGCCGGCTGGGCGCGCGAGCCGTTACGGGATGAGGCGGCGGCGCGCAGCTATATCGCCATGCTGCGTCAGATCCCGCGCTTTTACGACCAGCAGATCGCCAATATGCGCGCGGGCCTCAAGCGCGGGTTCACGCCGCCGCAGATCACGCTGAAGGGGCGCGACGCCGGGGTCGAGCAGGTCGCCAGCGCGAAGAGCGCCGAAGAGTCGCCCTTCTACGCGCCGTTCAAGACGCTGCCCGCGACCATCGCGCCGCACGTCCGGGCGGCTTTGCAGGCGGAGGCCAAGGCGGCGATCAGCGACGCCGTGGTGCCGGCGCATGTCACGCTGCTCAAATTCCTGCGGCAGGATTATATTCCCGGCGCGCGCAAGCCGCTCGACGCCTACAGCCTGCCTGACGGCAAGGCCTATTATCAGTCGAAGATTCGCGAATTCGTGACGCTCGACAAGAGCCCGGAGGAGATCCACAAGATCGGCCTTGCCGAAATGGCCCGCATCCGCGCGCAGATGGCGGAGGTGATGCAGCAGGTGGACTTCAAGGGCGATCTGCCCGCCTTCCTCACCTTCCTGCGCACCGATCCGCAATTTTACGCCAAGACGCCGCAGGAATTGCTCAACCGCGCCGCCTGGATCGCCAAGACCTTCGACGGCAAAGCCTCGCAATATTTCGGTCGCCTGCCGCGCATGCGCTTCGCCATCAAGCCGGTGCCGGATGAGATCGCGCCTTTCTACACCGGCGGGCGCGGCGGGCCGGGCATTTATCTGGTCAACACCTATGACCTGCCCTCGCGCCCCTTCTATTCGCAGGTGGCGCTGACGCTGCATGAAAGCGCGCCCGGCCATGCCATGCAGATGCCGCTGGCCATGGAAAACAAGGCGCTGCCCGCCTTTCGCCGCGACACCTATCTGTCCGCTTATGGCGAAGGCTGGGCGCTTTATTGCGAAGCGCTGGGTGAGGATATGGGCATGTATGAGACGCCCTATGACCGGTTCGGCATGCTGAGCTATCAGGCGTGGCGCGCGTCGCGGCTGGTGGTGGACACCGGCATCCATGCCATGGGCTGGAGCCGGGAGCAGGCACAGCGCTATCTGCATGACAATACTGCCCTCTCCACCCATGAGATCGAGACGGAGGTGGATCGCTATATCGCCTGGCCGGGGCAGGCGCTGTCCTATTATATGGGCGAGCTGGCCTTCCTCGACGCGCGGCGCAAGGCGGAAAAGGCGCTGGGACCGAAGTTCGACATTCGCGCATTCCACGATGCGGTGCTGGCGCTGGGGTCCGTGCCGCTGCCGCTGATCGACCAGCGTGTTGATCAGCTGGTCGCTGATGGCGGCAAGGGGCCTTATTCGGATGAGGATTAAGCGGTTCGGCGCTGTCCTCTGGCTGGCGCTCGGCCTGCTCGCGGCGCCGGCGCAGGCCAGCCCCTCGGCGGCCGAGGTGCAGCGGTCGGTGGCACTGCGGGAGCAGTGGCAATATCTGACGCGGGACATTGCCTGGCCCGCCGTCTGGACACCGGACGGCGCCGCCTTCTCCTATCGCAAAACGGTCGAGGGCGGCTTCGCCTTCGAGACGGTCGACCGGCGCACGATGGCGCATCGGCCTGCCTTCGACCATGCGCGGTTGGCCAAGGTGCTGGGCGATGCGACCGGCAAGCCGGTGATGCCGCTGCGCCTGCCTTTCACCGCCTTTGCCTATGGGGAGAACAGCGACAGCATCGCCCTGACCATCGACGAGGAGCGCTGGCGCTGCACGCTGACCGACTATCGCTGCGAGGCGGTGGTGGACCGCAGCCAACCGCGCGGCTTTGGCGTGGTGCGCGATCTGACGGTGCCGGCGGACAACGCCCTGCGCCCTTCCCCCGATGGTCGGTGGGAGGCCTTTGTCGAGGATCATCAGCTGGTCGTGCGCCAGCGTGGCAGCGATCAGATCGTCTCGCTGAGCAGCGACGGATCGGAAGGCGACTTTTACGATCCGGAGACCATTGCCTGGTCGCCAGACAGTCAGCGGCTGATCATCTATCGCGTGCGTCCCGGCTTTGCTCGCAAGGTGCTGCGCGTGGCCGCGGCGCCCGAGGGCCAGCGTCAGCCGGCGCTGCGCACGCAGCTTTATCCCAAGCCCGGCGATCGGATCGATCAGGAACAGCCCGTGCTGTTCGATGTGGCGAGCCGGCGGCAAACAGTCATCGATCCCTCTCTCTTCCCCAACGCCTATCAATTGTCGTCCCCGCGCTGGCGGCGCGACGGCAAGAGCGTCGCCTTCGACTATGTGCGGCGCGGCTTCGGGCAGGCGCGGATCATCGCGGTGGACGCGCAGACCGGCGCGCCCCATGTCGCGGTGAATGAGGATGCAGCGACCTTCGTCTATGCCGATCGCCGTTTTGCCCATGAGGTGAACGGGCAGGGGGAGGAGATTATCTGGGCGTCTGAGCGCGACGGATGGAATCATCTCTACCTGATCGACGGCCGCACCGGGCGGATCAGGAACCGCATCACGCGTGGCGACTGGGTGGTGCGGGACGTGGTGAAGGTGGACGATGCGCGGCGGCAGATTTGGTTCGTCGCCAGCGGCATGAACCCCGGCGAAGATCCCTATTTCCGCCATTTCTACCGCATCGATTTCGACGGCCGCAACCTCAAGGCGCTGACGCCGGAGCGGGCCGACCATGATGTCAGCCTCTCGCCCGACATGAGCCATTATGTCGACACCTATTCCCGCGTCGACCTGCCCACGGTGAGCGAATTGCGCCGGGCCGATGGCACGCTGGTCGCCACGGTCGAGAAGGGCGACATCAGCCGCCTCACCGCCGCCGGTTTTCGCGCGCCGGATGTCTTCACGGCCAAGGGGCGGGACGGCAAGACCGACATTTGGGGGCTGGTCGTGCGCCCGCGCGACTATGATCCCGCGCGGCGCTATCCGGTGATCGAAAATATCTATGCTGGGCCGCATGACGCGTTCGTCCCCAAGGGCTTCTGGCCGTTCGGCTATCATTCGGGCGGCGACAAGGTCATCGGCATGCAGGCGCTCGCCGACCTTGGCTTCATCGTCGTGCAGATTGACGGCATGGGCACAGCCAACCGGTCCAAGGCTTTTCATGACATCGCCTGGAAGAATCTGGCCGACAGCGGCTTTCCCGACCGCATCCTCTGGCATCGGGCGCTGGCGGCCAAGGACCCGTCCTATGACATCAGCCGGGTGGGCATCTACGGCGCGTCGGCCGGCGGGCAGAGCAGTCTCAACGCGCTGCTGTTCCATGGCGATTTCTACAAGGCGGCGGTCGCCTATGCCGGATGCTACGACAATCGCATGGACAAGATCAGCTGGAATGAACAATGGCTGGGCTGGCCGGTGAACGCCAGCTATGCGGCGGCGTCCGGCGTCGATCATGCCGCACGCCTCAACGGCAAATTATTCCTGATCGTCGGGGAGCAGGATAGCAATGTCGATCCTGCCTCGACCATGCAGGTGGTGGACGCGCTCATCAAGGCGGACAAGGATTTCGACCTGCTGGTGGTGCCGGGCGGCGAACATAGCGTCGGCCGCTCCACCGGACCGATCGACTATGTGACGCGCCGACAGTTCGACTTTTTCATCCGCGCGCTGCACCCCTGAGGAGAGGCTGGCGCGGGCGGCTATAACCGGGCATGAGCCGGCGGATGGACGATGCGCCTGCCGGCCTGGATGATGCCTTTTTCCGCCAGCCGGTGGATCAGGTGGCGCGCGCGCTGATCGGCGCGACGCTGCTGGTCGATGGCGTGGGCGGGCGCATCGTCGAGACGGAGGCTTATGACGCCGCCGATCCGGCGTCGCACAGTTTTCGCGGTCCGACGCAGCGCAATGCCGCCATGTTCGGCCCGGTGGGGCGTGCCTATGTCTATCGCATCTACGGATTGCACTGGTGCCTCAACATCGTCTGTGGCGCGCCGGGCAGCGCGGTGCTGATCCGGGCGATCGAGCCGACCGATGGCATCGAGACGATGATCGCCCGGCGCGGTACGGCGCGACCGGAGGCGCTCTGCGCAGGGCCGGGACGGTTGTGTCAGGCGCTGGCGGTCGACGGCGGCCTTGACCATGCGGCCTTGACCGAGCCGCCCTTCCGGCTTCGTGCGGCGGAAGCCGGCCTGCCGATCGCGACCGGCAGGCGCATCGGCATCAGCCAGGGGACGGAAACGCTCTGGCGCTTCGGCCTTGCCGGCTCCCGCTTCCTAAGCCGGCCATTTCCCGACCGCTGATCTTATAAGCCGATGCTGGCGGCGAGGTCGGCGCGGCGGAAAGGCTTGGTGAGGCGGGGGAGGTCCGGGTCGATACCGTCCTGCTCGGCATAGCCCGAGACGATGAGGATCGCCGTCGCCGGGCGCTGGCCCTGTATCTCGCGCGCCAAATTGGTGCCGTTCATGCCCGGCATCAAATGATCGGTGACGAGCAGGTCAAAGGCCAGCCCGTCCGCCACCAGCCGCAGCGCCTCTTCCGCCGAGGCCGCCTCGAACACGCGATAGCCGAGTTCGCCGAGCATATCGGCGGTGGTCATCCGCACCAGTTCCTCGTCATCGACCAGCAGCGCCGTTCCCCGCGCCGCCGGCACATCCTCCACCTCGGCGACGGTGGTTGTCGTGCCCGGCGTGCTGCTGCTCTCGGGCAGCCAAAGCTCCATATTGGTGCCAAGGCCGAGCTGGCTCTGGATCTTGAGCGTGCCGCCCAACTGGGAGGCGAGACCGTGGACCATCGACAGGCCAAGGCCGGTGCCCTGACCGACGCCCTTGGTCGAGAAGAAAGGCTCGACCGCGCGCGTGAGCGTCGCCTCGTCCATGCCGGTGCCGCTGTCGGCGACCGACAATTTGATATAGCGGCCCGGCGCCAGTCCCGACCCGTCCGGCCCGCCGACAATGTCGAGCGCGGCGGAAATGCGCAACGTGCCGCCGTCGGGCATGGCGTCGCGCGCGTTGACGCTCAGATTGAGCAAGGCCATCTCGACCTGATTGGCGTCGGCCAGCGCGGGCGGCAGGTCGTCGGGCGCATCCACCACGACCTTGATCTGCGGTCCGGTGGTGCTGGAGATCAGCTCGGCCATGTTGCGCACCAGCTGCGCCATGTCCACAGCCACCGGCTGGAGCGGCTGGCGCCGGGCAAAGGCCAGGAGCCGTTGCACCAGCGTCTTGGCCCGGTCGGCCGACTGGGCGGCGCCGGCGATCAGCCGCTGTTCGCGCTCCCCGCCCAGCCGCTTGCGCTGGAGCATGTCGAGCGCGCCGACGATGGGCGTCAGCAGATTGTTGAAATCATGTGCGACGCCGCCGGTCAGCTGGCCGATGGACTCCATCTTCTGCGCCTGGCGCAGCGCGCCCTCGGCTTCAGCAAGCCGCGCCTGATCGCGCAGCCGCTGGGTCACGTCGACGGCATATTGGAAGGCGCCCATGATATGGCCGTGCCGGTCGCGCAGCGTATTGAACTGAAGCTCGTAGCAGGGGCGGTCCGGGCCCGGATCGCCAAAGGGCGCGGTGACGCAAAATTGCTCGCCCGACAGCGCCCGGTCCCAGATGCGCATGGTTTCGGCCTGCTGCTCCGGCCGTTCCGCCAGCAGCGCCGCCAGATCGTCGCCGACGCGCGGCTCGACGCCATAGAGGCGGGAAAATTCCTCCACATAGGCGCGGTTGACCGCCAGCAGCCGGCGCTCGGGCGACATGGCGGCGATGAGGGCGTCGGAGCTTTCGAAGACATCGGCCCACAGCTTGCGCTCCGCCAGTGCATCGTCGACGCGCCGTTCGAGCGTCTGGTTGAGGTCGCGCAGCTCCAGCTCGGCCTTGCGGCGGGCGGTGATGTCGTTGAACAGCACGGCGACCCGCTTCTGATCGGGCGTGCCGGTGCGAAAGGCGTGGACGTCATAATAGCGGCCGAACGGCTCGGCGTGATTTTCAAAGCGCACGGCCCGGCCGGTCTGCGCCACATCGCCATATATGTCGAACCAATAGCGCTCCAGCCCCGGCGCTGCCTCGCTCACCCATTTGCCCGCCGCGTCATGAAGGCCGGTCTGCCGTTCGAAAGCCGGGTTGATCTCCGCGAGCCGATAGTCGATGGCGCGTCCGTCCGCGTCGAACTTCATGTCGATGATGCAGAAGCCGACGTCGATCGCCTCGAACAGGGTGCGGTAGCGCAGCTCGCTGGCGTGCAGGGCCGCTTCGGCTTCCCGCCGGTCATGAATGTCCACCGACGCGCCATACCAGCGGGTGATTTCGCCGGTCAGCGGATCGCGATAGGGTTCGCCCCGCACCAGGAACCAGCGATATTGGCCATTGGCGGCACGGATGCGATGTTCGATCAGGAAGGTTTCGCCGGTTGCGCTTGACGCCTGAAAGGCTTCGAGCGTCGGCGCCGTGTCGTCGGGATGGACATAGTTGGACGCCACCTGATCGACGGAGATCGGACCGTGCGGCGCGCCGGTGAAGTTGAACCATTGGCGGTTGAAAAACTCCGCCTGCCCGTTCGCGCCGGCCACCCACACCAATGCGGGCACCGCGTCGGCCATCAGGCGGAAGCGCGTCTCGCTATCCTGAAGCGCCTGCGCGGTGCGGCGGCGGTCGGATATGTCGATGGCGGTGCCGATGACGCGGACGCAGCGGCCGTCGTCGTCGAACAGCGCGCGGCCCTTGGCGGCGACCCAGCGGATGCGGCCATCCTCTTTGCCGATGGTGCGATATTCGACATCATAAAGCCCGCGCGTCACCGGGTCGCACGCGGCCTGGAAGGCGGCGATGGTCGCGTCGCGGTCGTCGGGGTGGAGGCCGGCATAATAGTCGGCCATGCTGACAGGCGCATCGGCGGAAATGCCGAACATTGCCTTCACCCGCGGCGGCCAGATCAGCACATCATGGACGGTGTCGACGTCCCAGAAGCCGATTTCGGCATTTTCGGTGGCGAGGCGCAGGCGCTCCTCATTCTCCGCCAGTGCGCGCTCGGCATGGCGGCGCTCGTCAATGTCGAGCACGCTGCCGACATAGCCCAGATAGCGGCCGTCAGGGCCGAAGCGCGGGGCGGCGGCGTCGATCGCCCAGCGATAGCTGCCATCGGCGTGGCGCAACCGATATTCGAGGCGAAAGGGACGCTGGGCGAGATTGGCGTCGCGGAAAATGCGTTCGGCCTCGGCCCGGTCATCGGGGTGGATGGCGTCGAGCCAGCCAAAGCCCAGTGCTTCGGCGCGGCTCTGGCCGGTGAAATCATGCCAGGCTTCGTTGAGGAAGGTGCAGGCGCCGCCGGCATCGGTGATCCACATCATCACCGGCGCATGATCGGCCAGGCTGCGAAATTGCGCTTCCGATGCGGCAAGTCCTTGCGCGACGGGGCGGCCCGGCGTCTGCACCAGATGATGGAGAATGGCGGTGACTTGACCATCGGCATCGAGCAGCGGCGCATTGACGGCCGACCAGCCAAGGCCATCCCGCTGCACCAGATCCGGCTGGGCCGATGCCGAGGCGCAGGAGAGGGAGGCGTCCAGCTCCGCCAGCCCATCAGCGAACAGGCCGGTTGCCTGCAAAGCCTCCCGCACCGGAAGCCCGACCAGCCGATCCCGGTTCGATCCGACGGCGGCTTCATAGGCGGGATTGGCGTCCAGCACCCGATGGTCGGGACCGGCCGGGTCGAGCAGCAGATAAGGACTGGGGGCAGCGGCGAAGAGCGCCGCGGCGTCGAGAGCAGGAAAGGCGGGCGCGGTCATCAGGCTGCTTACTCGACTAAGGTCATGCGTTAGGCGCTCTATAGCTTTATTTTACTGACATTTCCGAGTCATAAGATGGAATAGAAGGTGACAAAGTCTTGGGCGAGCGAAGAGGAAGTCGGCAGGCTTTGGTGACCTGCCGTTTCTTAGCCTATCAATGCGGCAGGAGCCGATCCGATCCCCTGCGGCGCTCTCGCACTCAGGGGCTGGGCGCGACGGGCGTGCGGTCCCCCTGCGCCAGGCGCTTTTCGGCCAATATCTGCCAGCCGGTCATGAACAGGGCAGCGACCAGCGGGCCGATCACGATGCCGCTGAGGCCGATCAGGTCGATGCCGCCCAGCGTGCTTACCAGCACCAGCCAGTCGGGAATGCCGGTGTCGCGCCCGACCAGGATCGGCCGCAGGATATTGTCGGCAAGGCCGATCAGCAACACGCCGGAGCCGATCACGACCAGCGCCTGCCACACCGCGCCCGTCACCAGCAGATAGCCCGCGACCGGCGCCCAGATGATCGCCGGGCCGATCGCCGGCAGCAGCGCCGCCACCGCCATCAACATGCCCCAGAGCATGAAGGCCGGCAGACCCACGATCCAGAAGGTGACGGCGCCCAGAGCCCCCTGCACCACGGCCACGACGCCGGACCCCTTGACGGTGGCGCGCACGACCGACACGAATTTGCCGCTCAGCCGTTCGGCCGTCGATGCTTCCAGCGGCAGGGCGCGGACGATGGCGGGGCCGATATGTTCGCCGTCGCGCAGCAGGAAAAAGGTGACATAGAGGCCCACGCCAAAGGCCAGCAGGAAAGCGGCGGCGTTGGCGCCGATCGAGAGCGCCCGCCGCGTGAGGGTGCTGGCGCTGTCGCTGATCGCGTGGGTCAGCCGGTTCTGCACCCGCTCGAAACTGCCGAAGCCTGAACTGTCGAGCTGATGCTGGAGGCGCAGCGGCAGGGCGTCATGGACCTGCTGGAAATAATGGGCGAAGTTGATCTGCCCGCTGCGCAGCTGGCTATAGACGCCCGCCGCCTGCTCCGCCACCAGGCTGCCGATGATGAAGGCGGGGATGACGACCGCGATGGTGATGATGAGCATCGTGAAGCCCGCCGCGATATTGCGGCGCCCGCCCCAATAGCCAAGCAGTCGTTGGAAGAGCGGCTGGAACAGCAGCGCCGCCAGCGACGCCCAGAAGAGCGCGCCCAGAAATCCGGAGACGATCAGCGTCAGCGCCACGGATATGAGCAGCAGAAAGGCGATCAGGCCGCCATTTTCCAGGCGGGTGCGGGAAATCGTCATGAAGTGGCCCTGTCGAACATTGTCCCCCCTGCGTGGCGCGCAAATGACGTGGCCGCAAGTCGTTTCGACATGGTAACGCGCTACTGTGCAATTGGCTCCCGCGAGCGGCTTAAGTGCAACAGGGGTGAGACAGGTGGAAGCCTATTTCACGCATTTCCTATTCTGATGAATAAGCGGCTATAACAACAGCTTAGACCATTTCAGCCGCTGCCGGGCCGCGACATCGCTGTTGCGTGGTGCAATAGGGAATAGGATCAGGCGGTGGGGCGGCCCGACAATTGCGTCAGCGCCAGATTGACATGGGCGCGGCGCTGGGGATCGCGGGTGATTTCCAGCATCGCCGTCAGGCTGGAGCGGGCGCCGTCGACATCGTCCTCCAGCAACTGGAGGCGCGCCAGCTCCCACCAGCCCGCGTCATGTTCCGGCGCGATCACCGTCACCCGGCCGAACAGGGTAGCGGCGCGCGCAATGTCGCCGGCCTCTTCCGCACGGGTCGCCTGATTGAGCAGCAGCCGCACCAGCGTCATCCGGTTGGACATGGGCGCGACATGGATTTCGGTCGGCCGCGCGTCGGGGCCGAGCGCGCCGTCGAACAGGGCGAGCAGCTGTTCGGGCGGCACCATCGCGCCGCGCCGGAACGGGTCGATGAGGGCAGGGGCTTCGTCGGGACCGATGCTGACCAGCACATGGCTGGGCGTATTGAGCGCATGGGCGGTCCAGCCCATCCGCCGCGCCGCCGCGACATAGAGGATGGAAAGGCTGACCGGCAGGCCACGCCGCCGGTCCAGCACCCGCATCATGTCGGCGTTGATCGGCGCGTCATAGCTGTCATCGTCGCCATCGAAATCATGATCCTGCCCGATGACCTGCGCCAGCAAGGCGCCCTGATCCTCGCCGGACTGAAGATCATCCTCGTCCATCGCGCTCCGCGCGCTGTCGAGCGCCGCGCTCATGGCGCGAAGCTGCTCGATATAGGGATCGATGCTCGTGCCCTGATGATCGAGCGCGCTCAGCGCCAGCGCGGCGCTGTCGAGTTCGATCTCTTCGTCGGCAAGAAGGCCGATATAGGCGATGCTGTCGTTCATATTGTGCAAAACCCCCGGCGCGCGGAAGAGGTCCGGATCACCCTTCGACCTGATCCAGATAGGCGCCATAGCCTTCCTGTTCCATCCGGTCGCGGGGCACGAAGCGCAGCGATGCCGAATTGATGCAGTAGCGCAGGCCGCCGCGATCGCGCGGGCCATCCTCGAAGACATGGCCCAGATGGCTGTCGCCATGGGCGGAGCGGACTTCGGTGCGGATCATGCCGTGCGTGGTGTCGCGCAGTTCGGCGACATTGGCCGGCTCGATCGGCTTGGTGAAGCTGGGCCAGCCGCACCCGGATTCATATTTGTCCGAGGAGGCGAACAGCGGTTCGCCCGAGACGATGTCGACATAGATGCCGGCCTCTTTATTGGCGAGATATTCGCCGGTGCCCGCCCGTTCGGTACCGTTGCGCTGGGTCACGTGAAATTGTTCTGGCGTGAGGCGGGCAATTGCTTCCTCACTCTTGCGATAGTCGGCCATGGTTCCTCCTTCTGATGGGCAATATGGGGGAGGAGGGGGCGTCTTTCCACCCTTGTTCCGCCCGAGTGTCCCGCTGGAGCCAATGAGCGGGCCGGGGGTTGAGGGGGGATGACAGCCTCTTCCTCCTCCGCATCCGGCCTTGGCCGGCTCGCCGCCGGCGGGATCGTCACCGCCGTGCTTGGCGCCAGCGCGATCATCGGCCACCGCAATGCGCCAAGCAGCGACAATCCGGGCATAGATCGCTGGTATCACCGGCTTTCCAAGCCCGGCTATACGCCGCCCGACAGCGCGTTCGGCCTTGTCTGGCCTTTGCTGGAGAGCGGCATGGCGGTGGGCGGATATCGGCTGCTGCGACAGCCGCCCTCGCGGCCGCGCAACCTTGCCCTGACCCTGTGGCTCGGCACCAGCGCGATGATCGGCGGGTGGACCAGCCTGTTCTTCCGCCAGCGCGATCTCACCGCCGGAACGGTCGCGGCCGCAGCGATGACGGTGGCGAGCGCCGCCTATGTCGCCAGCGCGGCCCGTGTCGATCGCGCGGCGGCGGCGGCCGGCGTGCCGCTGACGGCATGGCTCGGCTTTGCCACCTTGCTGGCCGATGGCGTGCGGCGCCGCAATCCCGCGTGACGCCGTGCTGCCGCGCCTTTAGCGCAGACGGCTGAGGTTCGCGGCTTCGACGTAGCGACAATCGATCTGGCGGAGGACGCTGGCGGGATCGGCGTCGGCGCGCAGGCCGTTCACCACCGCCCCCTCCACATGGTGGAGCTGCACCGCCGGGCGGGCGTCGGGCTTTTCGGTTTCGAAGGTGACGTTCGACAGCCGCAGATTGCGGGCATAGCGCGCCCAGAAGCCGAAGGCGGGCAGCGTCTTGAGGAAGCTGACTTCCAGGCTGGACTCGCGCCGTTCGGGCGGGACCAGGGCGGCGTCGGCCGCCGTGCCGCCGCCCGCGCTGGTGACATGGATATTGTCGAAGCTGATATTTTCCACCCAGCCATCGGTGATGCCGGCGACCCCGCAGGGGTAGCGCATGTCCGCGCCCGACACCATGACATCGCTGAAGGCCACCCGGCGGCAGGCGCCGACCGTCGTGCCTTTCGGCGCGCGCAGGCGAGCGGCCTGTCGCACGAACAGCGGATGGTTGAGCGGCTCATGCAGGGTGATGTTGCTGACGGTCACATCTTCCAGCACGCCGCCATCGACCGTCCCCACCAATATGCCGCGGCTATGCTCGCAGCGGCAGTTGGTGATGAGGATGTTGCGGAAGCCGCCATTGCTTTCGGTGCCCATCTTGATCCGGGCGATGATGCGATCCCAGCGGGACGTGGTCTGATAGCTGCCGTCGAGCAGCGTCCCCATGTCGAAGCCGCTGGTGCGGCATCCGGTGACGGTGATATTCTCGCACCGCTGCTTGCGGCCTAGCGCGTAGCTGGACTTGAGGACGATGGCGTCGTCATGCGGCGCATTGACGATGCAGTTGGACACGATCACGTCGCGGCAGCAGTCGACGTCGATGCCGTCGCGATTGGTGTCGATGGTGATGCCGTCGACCAGCGCGTTGCTGACGCCCAGCAGATGCACGCTGAAATGCCCGCCCTGCAGCACGGTGAAGCCGGACAGCCGGACGTTGCGACTGTTCTTGATGCCCACCGCGCGGATGCCCTGCCCTTCGAGTTCGGCTTCCTTGGGGAGGCGCAGGCGCGCCTGTCGCGGCGTCATGCCGAGGCTTTCGGGCGAGCGATAGCCCTCCAGCCCGTGCCAGCGCGCGGCGGCATCCTCGCGCAGCAGCCCCTTGCCATGGATCATGCCCTGACCAGTCAGGCCGATATTCTCCGCCCCGTCGGCATAGATGAGGCTGCAATGAAATTGGGTGATGCCGAAATCCTGAAACTGTTCGGCAAAGTCGCTTTCGGGCAGGTCATAGGCGCCCTTGTGACGCTGCGGATCGGCGGCTTCGAGCAGCGCGCCGCGCGCCAGCAGCAGCGTCACATTGCTGAGCAGGCGGATGGAGAAGGAGAGATAATGGCCCGGCGGAATCAGCACCGTGCCGCCGCCCGCGCGCGACGCGTCGCGCACCGCATCGTTGATCGCGCCGCTGTCGACCGTCACGCCGTCCCCGCGCGCGCCATAATCGCGGACATTATAGATGCCGTCCGCCGGCCGGGTGCGGGCCGCCGCCCGAGCGACGGCGGGCAGGGCGAGTGATCCTGCCAGTGACCCCGCCAGCGAGGCGGCGAATGTGCGTCTTGTCCAATTCATGGCGTCAAACCTTCGTCAGTCGGATGACCCGCCGGCGGTGGCGGGGCAGGGGGCGCTCGGGATAGGGAAGGCGCATCAGGTCAGTTCAACCCCAGGGTTCCGGCTCGACCGAACCGGGATAGGGCTGGCCGGGAAGCACGCCATCCTTGAACAGGACGTCGCTCAGCAGCCGCCCGCCCGCATCCCAGGTCCGCGCGCGGCCATCGGCCGCCTGGTCCTTCCAATGGCTTTGGCTGCGCATCTGCCCGTTGGGCCACCAGCGCGTCCAGACGAAGCGGCCGTCCGCCTCATGATCGCGGCGGGAGATCAGGCGCCCTTCGGCATCATATTCCTTCTCCGCGCCCAACAGGCGGCCCAGCCTGTAGCTGACCTCCCATTGCGGCTTGCCGTCGGGGTAGAACCAGCTTTGCGGCCCGTCGAGGACCATCGCGCCATTGTCGCCGCGCCCGGCCTGCCAGCGGCCGCGCAGCGTGCCGTCGGGATAGCGTTCCTCATGCAGGCGCCGGCCGGTCACGCGCGTCACGTCATTGGCTTCCAGCCTTGCCGTGCCGGGCGCGGTGCCTTCCGGCGCGTCCAGCCAGGCTTCATTGAAGGCCAGTGCCACGGCGGGATGACTGACGGAGGTGACGACATGGATGATCCCGTCGGGCGCCTGCGCCGCCGCGACATAGCCCACGGTCGATCCTTCCATCGCCGCCGCCCGCTCCGCCCGCTCATGCCGGTTGAGGCCGGGCAGCGTCTTGAAGCGCCAGCTTTTCCCTTCGTCGGCGGAAATGGCGACATAGGAGCCGCGCCGGGCGACCGGCTTCACGATCGGCTTGGCGCGCACATAGTCGCCGATCATCAGCAGCCGGCCGCTTTTCAGGCGCAGGATGACCGGCCTCTGCCCCGAGCCCATGGCGGGAAAAGGCAGCTTGCTGCGGCTGTAGCTTTTGCCGCCATCGGTGGAGGTGGCCAGCGGCATGAACCCGTCCATATCGGTATTTTTGCCGCCAAAGCCCAGCAGGCGGCCATCCTGGGCCTCGATGAAGGTCGTATGCCGCCCGAAGGTGCGGCCCCCCGTGTCGTACCAGCTCTTGCCGTCATCCGCGCTCGCCCAGAGCAGCGATTGATCGTCGCTGCTGCCCTCGACGCGTTCGTCGGTGCCTCCGTCGCTCGACAGCAGCAGCCGCCCCTTGCTGTCGCGAAAGGCGGTGTTGATCGGCTGGCGGTTGTGCGGGCCGGCGGGGCCGGTGATGCGCGGATAGACGATGTCGGACCAGCTCGCGCCATTGTCGCTCGACGTCATATAGTGAAAGGGCAGATCGCCGGGACCGAATTCCTGATGGCCGACATAGGGCGACCCCCAGAAAAACCACATTTTCTGACCGTCCCGCATCAGCAGCGGGGCGTGATCATTGGCGCCGACCAGATCGATGAAGGGAGAGGGCGGATCCCATTGATCCGCGCCGTGGCGCAGGCGGGTGGCGATGATCTGGGTGCCGGCCTCATATTCGCGATAGCTGGTGTAGATGGCGATCATCACGTCGCCATTGGGCATGACGGAGATGCCGGGACTATGATGATGGTTGCGGTAAAAAGCGTCCCAGCCCGACAGGTCGCTCGTTTTCCCGCCAATGTCGTCCGGCGGCGTCGGCAGGTAGACGCGGCGGCGGAAATAGGGCCGGGACGGGTCCGGTCCCATCGCCGCCTCGCCGGCATCCTGTCGCACCCCCATCTGGTTGAGCGGCGGCGTCACCGCAAGCGGTGCGGTTGCGGGCGCCGGGCCTTCGACCAGGCGCAGGCCGATGCTGTGATAGCCCCCGCCTTGTGGCGAACCGGGATAGGGCGCGAAGCCTGGAGGGAAGGCGAGGCGGGCGGCGGGGTTGCGATAGTCGATCTGGACTTGCGGATCGGTCTTGGCGCGGACGGGGTTGAAGCCGATCTGGCCGCCGCGCGCGACCCGCAGCGGGCCGCTTGCCGCGCCCGTGGGGTCGGTCTGCGGCGCGAGGGAGTAGGGCGCGAACCGGTCGGCGGTCCATTCCTGCGGGCCGTCGGCCAGTCCCTCGATCGTCGCGAAACGGGCCGGATCGCGCGCGGCCAGGCGGGCGACATATTCCCATTCCGCTTCGGTCGGCAGGCGGTAGTGGCGCCCGGTCCGGTCCGACAGCCAACGCGCATAGGCCGTGGCGTCGGTCCAGCTGATCCCCGAAACAGCGGGCGCGAGGGCGTCGTTGATCGGGGCGTCGGGACGGAACTGACGCCATTGCGCGATGCTGACTTCCCGCGCGGCGATACGGAACGGGCGGCTGATCGTGACGCGGTGCCGGGGGCGTTCGTTGAACCAGTCGCGGCTGGCGTTGACAGGCGCCCCCATGTCGAAACTGCCGGCGGGGATGTCGACCATGGCCGGGGCGCTGGTCTGCGCCATGCCGGGCGCAGTGGCCAGCAGGGCAAGGATGGCGCCGCCCACCTGCCAGTATCGCCTGTTCCCGGTCATGCCTGCATCTCCATCTCCGTCTTCATCATGCCGGCCCGGTGCAGGGCCATATCCGGCCTGGGGGGCGATATCATGCGGCGGCAGGCCGCCGACCTTCGTCGAACGGCCTGCCGCCTGTTAGTCCTGCCCGATCCGATCGATCAGAAACGGACGCGTACACCCGCCGAAATGCGACGCCCGGTGCGGCGATATTCTTTCGTGCGGTTTTCGGTGGTGGAGTAGATGAACTCCTTGGCATCGTTGAGGTTGATCGCGTCGGCAAAGACCGTGAAGCGCGGCGTGACCTCATATGAGAGGCCGGCGTCGAGCTGGCCATAGGCGTCGAAATATTCCGGCTCGCCATTGCGGCCCGACGCGACCTGAAGAAAATTGTCGCGCCACGTATAGGCGATACGGGCCTGCACGCCATATTTCTCATAGAAGCCGACGAGGCTGTAGGATGTCTTCGACAGGCCCTCCAGCCCGAAGGAGACGTTGGCGACGGCGTTCACATAATTGGCGTTGGACTTGGTATAGTTGAAGCTGGTCTGGACCCCTAGCCCGTCGAACGGCGCGGGCAGGCTGGTGAAGGCCTGACGATAGCCGAGTTCAAATCCCTTGACCGTCGCGCCCTTGCCATTGCCGGGCACCGTCACCTGGAAGGTGACCTGATCGACCAGCTGCGGGGTCGTGATGAGCGTCACGAAACTGTCGATCTTCTTGTAGAAGGCCGCGACCGACAGGAGCGACGCGTCAGAGAAATACCATTCGGCGCCGGCTTCCACCTGTTTCGCGCGGAAGGGCAGCAGGTCGGGATTGCCGCGACGGATGGTTTCATTGCCCGGATTGGTCTGGATCGACTGGCGCGGCGACAGGTCGGTCAGCGTTGGGCGGGTCATCACCTTGGACGCGGCAAGCCGCAGGATCAGCTCGTCGGTGACTTCCAGCTTGAGGTTGAGCGACGGCAGCCAGTCGTCATATTTGCCGCGAAAACCGACCGGCACGACCGGCGAAACGACGATGATATTCTGCCCGCCCTGATTGGGCTGGGCGCTCAGCACGGTCCGCGATGCGCCGGTGGAGGTATAATCGGTATTTTCGTAACGCAGCCCGGCGTTGATGGTGAAGGGCATCGATCCCAGGCGAGTTTCGAAATTGGCCATGACATAGCCGATCTTCACCTTTTCATCGACGACCGATGAGGCGGAGGGAGAGAAGACCGCCGGATCGAAGGCCTTGCCGTCCTGCGTCGCGAACTGATCCACCGTCTGCACCAGTTGCAGCGGATCATAGATCACCCAGTCACGGATGATATTGTCCGGCCCGCCGCCCTGGAAGAAATTGCGGTTCGTCGAACTGAACAGGGATGTGGGCAACTGCCGGTTGGAATCGCAATAGGCGCATTGCTGTCCGAACGGCATTTCGTCCCCGGTCAGCGTCTTCTTGCGGTTGGCGATCATGCCGCCGGCGAACAGGGTCAGGTTCGACGTCGCTTCCCATTCGGCGTCGGCGCGATATTCGCCGATCTTGTCGTCCACATCGGTGCCGCCGCCCCAGATATAATAATGGGCGGTAATCCCCTGCGGATTGGTCGCGGCATCGGCATAATTGGGGCTGGAAAAGCCATAGCTGTAGATCGGGCTGCCCGAGCGGCGATCGTAGAACATGTTCACATTCTTGCGCCGGATGGTGGTGAAGAGATTATTCTCCTTGCCGCGCCGCTCCGCCTTGGACCGGGACGCGTCGACCCGCAGGCTGAGCGTGTCGGTCGGCTTCCACTCGACATTGATGCCGAACTGGTTGGTCATGACGTTGCGCTGATCATATTGGATGATCTGGTCGACAAAACCGCCGTCGATCCGCTGAAACGCCACTTCGCCGCCTGTCTGGACACCGTTGACGACGCTGCCGCCGTCGACGATCTGCTCGACGATGCGCCCGCCGGCGAAATCATAGGCAAGGCCGGTCTGCTGCTCGGTGAACTTGGCCTTTGAATAGAGGCCGTCGAGTGAGACGGTGAGCCTTTCGGTCGGCCGGAACTGGAGTGAGCCGGAAAAGCCATAACGTTCCAGCTCCCGCTCAAAGAAGAAGGGCGAGAGGTTCGATGGCATGTCGACGCCGGTGAAGGGCGTCACGCCGGGATCGACGCGGTTGAAGAAATATTCGTTGGCATTGCGACCCTGCGCCGGATCGCGGGCAAGGCTGCCCCGCTTCACATGGCCCGCGCCGATGGTGAATTCGTCGTTTCGCGTATCCCGCTTGGTATAGACGCCCGACAGCGACAGGCCGATGGTGCGGTCGGCATTGCGCCAGGAGGCGACGCCGGACACTTCCGGGTTGAACTTGTCGGCCAGCTCCGCCCACATCTGCCCCGCCGACCCGCTGAAGGCGAACTGGTCGCGCTGATCGATGGCGCGCAGCGTGTGGACATCGACGGTCGCGCCGATGGAGGCGCCGTTGATGTTCGCCTGCGGCGATTTGTAGACATCCGCGCCCGAGATGATTTCTGACGGCAGGACGTCGAAGGAAAATTCGCGGCCATTATTGTCGGTGGCGAGCGTGCGGCCGTTGACGGTGACGGCGTTGAATTTCGGGCCGAAGCCGCGCACGGTGATGTAGCGCCCCTCGCCCCGGTTGCGTTCGATGGTGACGCCGGCGATGCGCTGAAGCGACTCCGCGACATTCTGGTCGGGCAGCTTGCCCAGATCCTCCGCCACGATGGAATCCACCACCGCGACCGAATCGCGCTTGATGTCGATGGCGGCTTTCTGACTGGCGCGGATGCCGGTGACGATGATGTCCTGCTCGCTCATGGCCTCTTCGGCCGCGCCTTGCGGTGCGCCGCCCGCCTGCTGGGCCAGGGCCGCCGTGCTGGCGCCCAGCGCCCAGCAGGACAGCGCCATCACGGATGTTGAACGACGAACATAACCCATCTTGCGCATCTCGACTCTCCCTCTTGCTCTTATGCGGGGAAGATGCTCGGGAAGGATTGGTATGTCAAATTATCATAATACGTAATATGATTATCGGACCGATCGGATCGGCAGGACGCACAGCGCCGAACCGAACACGAACAGCATCGCGGCCGTGAAAATCGCCCTATAATCATTGTCGAACAGGCCGAGGAGAATGGCGGCCATGACCGGGCTGATGATCTGGGGGATGTTCACCGCGGTGGTGAGGACGCCCAGATCCTTGCCCTCGTCGCCCAGCGCGCTCTGCGGCAGCACCTGCGTCATCAGCGCCATGTCGATGGACATGAACATGCCATAGCCGATGCCGATCACCCCGGCATAAAGCCACATGCCGCCCATGGTCGGGAACAGCAGCGGGGCCAGCATGGCAAGGCCCATGATGAGGCTGCCGAGGATCACGAACGGCTTTCGCCGCTGCCACCGGTCGGACAGCCAGCCCGAGACGAGCGAGGAGACCACCAGGCACAGCAAGGTCAGCAGCGCCATATTGGCGATGGCGATGTTCGACTGGCCATCGGACAGGCCGATATAGTCGCGCAAAATATAGAGAAGATAGGCGGCGACCGCCTGATAACCCATATAGATGGTGAAGCGGCTGGCGAAGGCCCAGGCGAAATCGGGATGGGCGCGCGGGCTGATCCAGAAGCTTTTGAAAAAGGCGCCCCAGAGCATCGGCCGCGCCGGCATCCGGTCGCTCGGCGGCTCGCGGTTGAGGAGGACGAAGGCGAGGCAGGAGACGGCGATCGCGCCCGCGAACAGGCCATAGGCCAGCATCCGCTCGCTCGCCAGATAGCCGGCGACGACGGTCCCGGCGGTGAGGCCGGCCGTCATCCCCGCGCCGACGATGCCCGAGACGCTACCGCGCGTTTCCGGGGCGAAGCGGTCGGCGATCAGCGTCGTCATCGCGGGCTGCATCGCATTATAGGCGACCGCCGCCATCACCCACAGGATGATGAGCGACCAGAAGCTGGTCGTCCAGGACAGGCCGAACAGGCAGAGCGAGCCGATCAGCGATCCGATGGCGATCCAGGGCGCGCGCCGTCCCCACCGGCTGCGCGTCCGGTCGGACAGGGCGCCGGCGATCGGCGTCGCCAGCGTCGAGAAGATGGAGGTGATGGCGAACAGCAGCGCGAGGTTGTTTTCCTTCGACGCGGGCGACAGTTCGGCGATCTGATTGGGCAGCAGCACGCCCAGCACGCCGCTGTACAGCGCCATCAGCAGGAAGAAATTGACCATCAGCGACAGTTGCAGCCGCAGCCGGGCCGCGCCCGCCACATGGTTCGCGCCGGTGCCAGCCTGCGTCATCCTCTCGCCCGCCTCCATCCTGTTGTCCGGGTCATTCCGTGCCGCCCGGTTCCGGCCGGTCGGCCGCCAGTTGCAGGCCGGTGCCGCGTGCCCGCATATGCGGTCCGCCTTTGACATTCCAGCCAGTCTTTTCAGGCGCTTGGCTGATGGCTTCTTCATCCACGACGATGCCGAAGCCCGGCCGGTCGCCCAGGACGATGCCGCCGTCGCCGATCTGCTGGTCGACATCCAGGCCGAACGGCATATTGACGTCCTGCACCTCTATGCCGATCATGTTGGGAACGGCCGCGGCGGCATGGGCCAGCGGATTGGCATCATAGGCGACGGGCGAGACCGGCAGGCCGCGGCTATGGGCGGCCAGGGCGACGCGGTGGAAATGGGTGATGCCCCAGACGCTGCCCGCCTGCACGATATCGACCGCCTGCGCGTCGAACAGCGGCGCATATTGCTCCAGCCCGGTGAGATTCTCGCCGGTCGCGACCGCTGCCTTGATCGCGCGGGAAATCCGGGCCAGCCCGCGCGCGTCCCAACGGCGCACCGGCTCCTCGATCCAGGTAAGATCGATCCGGCTTTCGATCTCGGCGATGTTGCGGATCGCCTGTTTGACGTTCCATGCTTCATTGACGTCGAACATGATGGCGGGGCGCGGACTGTTGCGGGCGAAGATGTCGCGCGCCAGCATCAGCCTGCGAATGTCGCGCGCCATGTCGCGGCCGCCCTTGATCTTGGCCGAGGCGAAGCCGCGATCGGCCCAGCCTTCATAATGGGCGGCAAAGGCATCGTCGTCGAGACCGTAGCAGAGGCCCGAGGCATAGCCGGGCACGAACCGGTCGGCCGCGCCCAGCGTGCGCCAGAGCGGTTCCTCCGCCATCTTCGCCTTGAGATCCCACACGGCCATGTCGATCGCCGCGATGGTGCCGAAGGTCGCGCCGGCATGGCCGCTCTTGAACACCAGCGCCAGCATCGCGTCGTAAAGGGCGGCGGCGGCACGCGGATCGGCGCCCTCCACGGCGGGGAAGAGCCGCGCGATTTCGGCATGGGGCCCAAGCCCCACGCCGGTCAGGCCGCCATCGGTTTCCAGCAGCAACAGCGGCACGTCGGTAATTCCCGACTGCACCACGCCATTGACGTCGCCGATCGGGCGCTGCCAATCGTGGCTGGTGACAAGGCTGCGAAAGCCGGTGATCTTCATTCGGGCACCCTCTGTTTCCGCCTGCTCCGGCTGAGTCATATTATGTATTATCTATGACGTTTGACAAGTCTTGCGAAGCGCGTCAATCGGGTTCACGGTCGAAGCGGCGTCAGGGGGCGCCGGGGTCAAGCAGCGAAGGCGCGTGAAGCATATGGAGGACAAGGCGAGCGGCGGCGTGCTGGCGGCCACGCAGCGGGTAAGGCGCCGGCCGCGCCTGGCCGTTGCGGTGGTGGAGGAGCTGGTCAACGCCATCGTGACCGAAGTCTATCCGTCCGGCACCGCGCTGCCGCCGGAAAATATGCTCTGCGACCTTTTCGGCGTCAGCCGCACCGTGGTGCGGGAGGCGACGACGGCACTGACCGAGAAGGGGCTGGTCGTGTCGCAACAGGGGCGTGGGACCATCGTGCGAGAGTCAAGCGACTGGAACCTGCTCGACCCGATGATCCTGGCGGCTTTGTTCCGCCGCGAGGACGGGCTGTCCTATCTCGACAATCTGTCGGAAATCCGCTCGGCACTCGAAGCGTCGATGGCGGCCAAGGCCGCGCGCAAGGCGACGGAGGCGAGCGTGGCGGAATTGACCGCGCAGATCGACAAGCTGGAGGAACTGGTCGAGACGCCCGCCGACTATGTGCAGGAAGATGTGCAGTTTCACGACATCATCATGCGCATGTCCGGCGATCGGCTGAGCAAGGCCATCATCGACGGCATTCAGGGCAAGGCACTCAATACCCATGGCTATGCCGGCCGCCTGAGCGTCGCCCATGTGCGCGAGACGCAGCTGGCGCATCGCCGCATCCACGACGCCATCGTCAAGGGCGATCCCGAAGCGGCGGCGCGGGCGATGCGCGACCATATCGAATCCTCCTGGGCGAAACGGCGCGGAACCCGGCCGGACTGAAATTCGCTCCCGGGGAAAGTGCGCCCGCCCAAGCCACGCTGTAAACAGGCGCAGCGTCACTAACCTATTCTTTAAACTCAGCAGCTAAAGTCATGGCTTCTCTAAGGAAGTATCATGGCACGCTCAATGCCTCTAAGCCTCTCGATGCCGTCGGAGGATGCCGAATGTTCGATTTTCGAACGCGCGCTCGACGCGCTGCCTGACGGCGTGCTGCTGGTCAATGCACGCCGGCAGATCATTTATTCGAACACCGCCTTCGCGCATCTCTGGAATATTCCGGCGAACGCCTGGCGGTCGCGTGACGATCGCAAGACGTTGCAGATGGTGACGGACCAGCTCATCGATCCGGCCGGCTTTGTGGCGGAGGTGGAGCGCCTGCACCAGAGCATGGAGCCGTCGGAGGACGAGATCCTGTTCAAGGACGGGCGGGTCTTTTCGCGGCGCAGCGTGCCTTTTCGCGAGTCGGACAATAGCCATGCCCGCATCTGGATTTTCAGCGATGTGACAGAGGCGAAGAGCGCCAGCCTCGATCAGCTCACCGGCTTGCCCAACCGCCTGGCCTTCTCGCGCGCCTTCCGGCCGTTCGTCGAGGCGAGCGGGGGCAATTATGTGCGCTCGGTCGCCATTATGGATGTCGATAACTTCAAGAAATATAACGATCTTTATGGCCATGCCGCAGGTGATGAGGTGCTGCGGCAGATTGGCACGATCCTGCGCACGCATCTGCACCGGGCGGACGATCTGCTGTTCCGCTTTGGCGGCGAGGAATTTCTGATGGCGGTGCGCACCGATCGCGCGTTCGAGGCGCACCAGCTGTTCGACGCCATCCGGACCAGCATCGCGGCGATGAAGCAGCCCCATTGCGGCAATGATCCGCACGGTATCGTCACCGCTTCGCTCGGCCTCGCCTCCTTCGTGGGCGCGCGCGATCCGGATCATCTGTTCCACGATGTCGACCGGGCTCTGTACCGCGCCAAAAGCGACGGCCGCAACCGGATCGCCCTGGCGCGCGGGATCTGACGGGGCGGTCCCGCCGGCGGCCCTATGGGGTGGCGCGCAGCGCGATGCTGCCCGGCTTCAGCCCGTCGCTCGTCGCCGTCACCGTGAAGCGCCCCGCGCCCGCGCCCCGCACCAGCGCGACGGCATAGCCGCCGAGCGCCGCACGATCGGGCGAAGGGAAGGGCGTGTGATCGACCGATGAGCCATTGTCGGTCGCGATCAGGCTGCCGGCGCCCTTCACCGCGAAATGCAGCCGCTGCGTGGCGGATGGCACCGTCACCCCCTTCGCATCGACGACATAGGCGCGCACATAGGTCATGTCGTCGAAGGTCGAGCCGACCGTCGCGCTGTCCGGCCGCAGCTCGATACGGACCGGCTTTCCGGCGGTGCGGAGCCTGTCCGACACCGCCGCTTTGCCCGGATCGCGGCAGATGGCGCGCACCTCGCCCGGTGCGAAGCGCACGGCCCAGCGCCGGGGCGAGGCATCCTGGTTGATCGGCAGCGTGCCGAGCGACCGGCCGTTCAGAAAGGCTTCGACCGACTGGCAGTTGCTATAGACCTCGATCGTCTCGTCATGGGGGCTGCGATCCTCCGGCGTCCAGTCGTCGAACAGGGCGATTCTGGGCTTGGGCGTCGCCACCGCGATCATGGTGGGAAGGGCGGGCTGGTTCGGGCCGCCCGCGCCATCGGTGGCGGGGCCGGCGGCGGAAGGATCGGCATTGCGCACGACATGCACGACCGGCTGGTCCGACCACCAGCTTTCCCGTTCCATGCCGCTGATCTTCTGCCGGCCGGTGCGGTCGAGCAGGCCCGAGGGGTTCTGGATATTGGGCCAGCCCGACCGGTTGGCCTCGCCCAGATAATCGATGCCCGTCCACAGGAACATGCCGGAGAAAGGCGCATAATCGCGCACCGGCACCCAGTTGCTGCGATTATGGCCATTTTCGGTGCCGACGATGCTGCGCCGGGGGTTCTGCTTGCTCGCCGCGATCAGTTCATTTTCGCGATAATTCTGCCCCACCACGTCGAGCATGTCGGCGAGGCCATTCTCATAATCCTTGGTCACATTGGGGCGGAACAGTGCCATCGTCACCGGCCGCGACGGATCGGCGGCGTGGACGATGTCGAGGATGCTGCGCAGCGCTGCCTTCGCCTGCACCGGATAGGCGGTGTCGTGGATTTCATTGCCCGCGCTCCACAAGATGATGCTGGGATGATTGCGGTCGCGCCGCACCATGTCGAGCGTGTCGCGCTTGTGCCAGTCGCTGAAGAAGAGGTGATAATCCTCCGGCGTCTTGGCGACATTCCACTGGTCGAACAGCTCGTCCATGACGACCAGCCCCAGCTCGTCGGTCAGGTCGAGAAATTCGGGGCTAGGCACATTATGCGCGGTGCGGATCGCCTTGACGCCCTGCGCCTTGAGCGCGGTGAGCCGCTGGCGCCACAGGGCGAGCGGCACGGCCGCCCCCGCCGCGCCGCCATCATGATGCAGCGCGACGCCCTTGAGCTTGAAGTTGCGGCCGTTGAGCCAGAAGCCGGTCGCCGGATCGAAGCGCGCCTCGCGCAGGCCGAACGGCACGGTCTGATTGTCCAGGACGGTGCCATCGGCGGCCAGCAGCCGGACGGCGGCGCGATAGAGTGCGGGATCGTCAATGTCCCAGCGGCGCGGCTTGGGCAGCGCAAGCTCGACCGGTATCGTCGCCACCCTGCCGGCCTCGACCGCTACGGCGGGCGCGAGGGTGCGGGCCACTTCCCGGCCGGCCGGGTCGGTGACGACCAGCTCGACGCGGACATTTGCGGCGGCGGCAGCGTCGTTGCGGATGTCGGTGGCAAGCGCGATCGTCGCGCGGTCGTCGGCAATCTGCGTCGCCCGCACATAGGCGCCACCCTGCGGCACGTGAATGTCGCTGGTTTCGATCAGGCGCGCATGGCGATAGATGCCCGATCCGCTATACCAGCGCGACGAGGGCGCGGCCGATGTGTCGGCACGCACGGCGACGATGTTGCGGCCATCGGCGCGCAGATGTCGCGTGATGTCATAGCGCTGGCTGACATAGCCCATCGGCCGGTAGCCGACATGATGGCCGTTGATCCACACGCCGCTGCGTTCCATGATGCCGTCAAACTCGACGAAATAGCGGCGTCCGGGCTGCGGTTTCAGCTCCAGATCCTTGCGATACCAGGCGACGCCGCTCGGCAGGAAGCCATTTTCGCCGGCGGCCTTGGCCTTGGGATCGAAGGGGCCGGCGATCGCCCAGTCATGGGGGACGGACACAGTCTGCCAGCCGCTGTCGTCCAGCGCGGGCGTCTCCGCACCCTCGGGATCGCCCTTTGTAAAGCGCCAGCCGTCGGCCAGCTCGGTCACCGCGCGCGGTGCGGCCTGCGCGGTTGCGCTTGCCGCGACGGCGAGGAAAGCCAGGGAAGCGGCAAGGCTGCCTTTGGCCAGGCCCCGCCGAAAGCTGCTGGCCGCATATCGGGCTTTGCCGCCGCTGTTGCGCATGAACGATCCTCTCCTGCCTCAAACCGGCTCTTCGTACCGGTGCTGATCATCGCGCAATGCTAGAGGCTATACCATAGAATGCAAATGAGTTTCATCATGTGGTGCGGTGTCGGGGTGCCGAGCGTCCATGCCGGCCTTGCCAGACCGGTCCGGGACCGCCAATGGCCTGAAAATTTTGTGGGAATCAGGCAATGAACAGCAAGCGGCTGGAGGCGTTCACCGACGGGGTGATCGCGATCATCATCACCATCATGGTGCTGGAACTGAAGGTGCCGCAGGGCGGATCGCTGTCCGATCTGGGCCAGAGCCTGCCGCTGCTGATCGCTTATATATTGAGCTTCGTGAATGTCGGGCTTTACTGGAACAACCATCATCATCTTTTCCAGCTCGACCCGCGCATCGACGGGCGGGTCCTGTGGGCCAATCTCTTCCTGCTCTTCTGGCTCAGCCTCGTGCCTTTCGTGATCCGCTGGCTGGACGAAAGCCATTATTCCACCGGCGCGACCGCCGCCTATGGCATCGTGCTTGGCGGGGCCGCCATCGGCTATTTCCTGACGGAACGCGCGATCATCGCCTGCAACGGGGCGCAATCCAAGCTTGCGCGCGCGCTCGGCATGGACTGGAAGGGCTGGGGGACGCTGGCCATGTATGGCGCAGCCATTCCCCTGAGCTTTGTCAGCCGCTGGCTGGCGGTGGCGCTCTATGTCCTGGTCATCGCCCTCTGGTTCGTGCCGGATCGCCGCTTCGCGCGGGTTGTGCTGCCCTGAGGATCAGGCGCCGTGCGGCACGGCGGCGGCGGGATGGCGCACGCAGAGCAGCGTGCCCAGAAGCACGACGATGCCCGCGACGAACAGCGGCAGCGCAAGGCCGGTCCGCATGACCATCACGGCACCCGCCGCCGCGCCAGCGAAGATGGCGAGGATAGCGCCGATCCGCCGGGCCAGATTGGGGTTGGTGCCACCGGCAAGGCTGGAATCGGCGGCGATGCCGGTGACGGTCAGGGTAAGGACGGTGGTGGTGAGATCGGGCACTTTGAGCAGGCGGATGGTGGCGTTGCGAAAGCCCATGGCGATGGCGGTCAGGGCGATGATTGCGAACAGCGCGATGGTCGGCTGAAGCGTCGCGACGTCATAGTCCAGCGCAACCAGCGCGGCGATCCACAGCAGCCCGCCCTCGATCAGTGCCGCGACGGTCAGCCAGTGGCGAAGCGGGCGCTTGCTCCATCCCTGCCCCACGCGCCCCGCGATCAGGGCGCCGATGAAGAAGGTCAGCAGCGCAACCAGATAGGGCGCAATGTGGAAGCCGGGCGTCTGTGCCGCCGCAAAGCCCAGAAACACGACATTGCCGGTCATGTTGGCGGTGAAAACCTTGCCGAGGCCAAGCACGCTGACGGCGTCGACAAGGCCGGTCGTCACCGACAGCAGCAGCAGGAGGCCGGGGAGCGGCGAAGATGGCGCGGGGGAAGAAGGCATGGTGGCGGTCCTTGATGCTAGAAACGGAAATTGGCTTCGAAGCCGGTCATGGTGATGGTCTTGGCGGGGCCGCTTTCAAGGATGAAGCGGCCGGGGGCGAAGAGCGAAAGCGATGTCGACAGTTCCAGCTCGGGCGTGGCCTGCCAGGCGAGCGTGGCCTCCGCTTCCTTGCCGATGAAGCGGGCGCGGCTGTCGCCGGCGGGACGGATCAGATTGCCGGGAATGTCATAGACGCCGTCGGCGCGGCTGTAGCGCCAATAGGCCATGGCGGCGACCGTGGCGGAAACGCCATGGCCGAGCGATGCGCCCATTCGGGGATTGAGGCTGATGATGTTGGTGGGGCCGACCGGCGATAGCTCGCCGAAATATTTGCCCTTGGGGAAGAGCGCATTGAAGGTGTTGAGCCGGCCATCCTCAGCGCTTTCGTCGCCGCTCACGATGTTGAACCGCAGCGTCGCGTCGGGCGCGAGCGGGAGGGCGGAAAGCGTGCGACCGATTTCGCTGCCCAGCGTCCACGCGGCAATCCGCTGCCCATCATATTGGCCGAACTGATAGACGCCCTCGACATTCCAGTGCCACTCGCCCCGACGGCCATGGGCACGCGCGCCAAGGCTGTGGCGCACTTCCCGGCCCGTCGACGCGCCGAAGCGGGCAGCCCGGTTGCGATAACCCAGATAATAGAGGTCCAGCTCGGGCAGGCTGGCATAGGCGCCCCAGAGGGAACGGTCGGGCGCGCTGTGATCATCGAAGCTGTCGGGGCCGGGCTGCACCGGCTTGAGGGCGAACAGATCCAGCGTCGCGCCCTCGTCGAGCCGGACGATGGCGCGCGCGCCGTCGAAGGCGAGCGGGGTGTTGGGGCCGTAGCGGGTGCCGATCAGCCGCTCGGTGCCGAGCGACAGCATCTGCCGCCCGCCGCGCAGCGTGACAGGGCCGATGGCGACATCGGCAAAGCCCTGCAACAGGTCGACGCGGCTCTGATCGATCGGGCTGGCGGACGGCGCGACGCCGGTGGCATAGCTGATGACGGGCTGGACGAAGGCGCGGACCCGAAGGCCGTTTCCGGTGCCGACATGCAGATCGGCATAGGGCAGGGCGCGGGTCCAGAGGAAGCCGTCGTCCGGCGCATCGCCGCCGCCCCAGAGATTATTGGCGTAATTTTCGTTGCGGGCCCGCACCTCCAGACCCGTCGACAGCCAGATGTCATCGCTAAGGGGAATATATTTGAACGCGCCGGTCCAGTGCGCCGCGCGGCTTGCCGGGCTGGCGAGATCGGACCAGTCTTCATCATAGCGGGTGATGGTGAGGGTGGGTGCCTGCCATGCTTCGGTCGTCTGCGCGGCCAGCGGGCTGGCGAGGCAAAAGGACAGAAGCAGGGCGGCGCAATAATCAGGCACGGCGCTGCGCCTGCCGGCCGACCAGCGCGACCAGGACGAACCCGCCGATCAGGCCGAGATGCTCGAAAAAGGCGTTGGTCGCCATGAAGCGGTCGGGTCCGGCCGGCATCGTCCAGAAAGCGTTGGCGGTGAAGGCGGCCAGCAGCGTGAAGACGCCCAGCATGCCCGCGCCCAGCCACAGCAGGCGACCGGAAAGGATCAGCAGCGACCCGATCAACTCGATCGCGATGGTGAGCGCCGCCCACAGGGCGGACGGGGCCATGCCGAAATGGGCCTGTTCGGCAACCGCTCCCTGCCAGTCGGTCAGCTTGACGATGCCGCCCAGCAGATAGGCGCCAACCAGCAGCAGCCGCGCCAGAAACCAGCTGCCGGGCCAGTCGAGGATCGCATCGACGAAGCGGGGGTCTGCATTGCTGCGCATGGTCATTGGTCCGCCGGCCCGTGGACTTCGGCGATATAGCCGCCGGGGAAGCGGAGCATGGCGGTGCGGCGGCCCGCGACGCGCCGGGGCGCGACCAGCGTCTCGACGCCGGCGGCCGACGCCTTGGCGAGCGTGGCGTCGAGATCGGCGACCGCATAGCCGGTCATGTCGCGGCCATAGGGCCAGGGCAGCTGCCCGTCCGAGACGAAGACCGTCATCTTGCCATAGCCGCTTTCGATGGCAACGCGGCGGATCGTCTTGCCAGGCTGGCCGATCTCGTCGCCCTTGGCGGCGCGGTCGTCCGACATGATCCTGCCATGGGCGAAGCCGACCCAGTCCTTGATGAAGGCGTCGGCGGCATCGCCCGTCAGATAGATGCGATTTTCCGGCACCGTGGCGAGCGCGGGATAGTCTGGCTTGGCCGTGTGCCAGTAAAGCTGCATGTTGATCCCGCCCGGCCATTGCACCACGACGTCGCGACCGATCGGGTCGGGGAAAGTGGCGATACGCCGGATCGCGCCATGCCGGACCGCCGCATCGACAGCGGCGTCCATGTCACGCACCAGATAGCCGGTCCGTTCGTCGCCGAAGGGGTAGGGGACAGGTGTTTTGAACCCGAACACCGAAACCGTGCCTGCCGGCGTCAGCACCAGCTGCGACTTGGTGAGGCTGGGCGTCGGCGTGACCTGGAACAGGCCCTGTTTCGACATGGTGCCGCCGAACGTCGCGACGAAGCTGGTCGTGAAGGCGTCGAATTGGGCTTCCGGTACATAGACATGGGTGGTGTCATATTGCGGGCCGACAGACTGGTCGGCGGTGGTGGGGCGGGCCATCACCGGCGCTGCGATCGGCGCGGTTGCGGCCATGATGGTGGCGATGATGAGGGTGAAGCGTGTCATGTCTCTGCTCCGGCTGAAAGGGCGCGCGTCGGATCGACTGCCCACCCCGTCTATGGAGAGGATGGGCATCGAGCGATCCGTATAAAGTCGATGTAATTGTTCCAGAATCTGGAACTTAAGCGGTCCGGCCCCTCGCCTTACCGGAGGGACCGGGCCGGGTCAGACGGCCCAGCAGCCGCAGCCGAGCGCGCCCCAGAAGGACTGGACGTCGCCAGCGGGCACGTCTGCGCCCAGTGCGGCGGCATGGTCATGGCCATGGACGCCACAGGCCGAATGGCAGCCGCAGGCGGTCGCCAGCTTCGCGCGGGCCTCGCGCGTCTTGTGATAGCCGCCGAACGTGGCGACCGGCGACCAGTCGGGCATGGGCTTGGGCAGGTCGGGCGCCAGCGGCGCATAGTCGCCCTCGCCATGCACCACCTTGCCGCCGAGCAGGGTCAGGACCGAGCGGATATGGACGATCTGATCTTCCGGCACGGCGAAATAATCGTCCGACAGCAGGGCGAGGTCGGCCAGCTGGCCGGCCTTGATCTGGCCCTTCTTGCCGATCTCGTTCGAAAACCAGGTATTTTCGTGCGTCCACATGGCGAGCGCTTTCTCCCGGCTGACGCGGTTGGCGCCGGGGTAGAGTTTCAACCCGCCGACGGTGCGGCCGGTCACGAGCCAGCTGAGGGAGACCCAGGGATTATAGCTGGCGACGCGGGTGGCGTCGGTGCCGGCGCCAACGGGGATGCCGGCGGCGAGCATCTTGGCGATGGGCGGGGTCCGCTCGGCGGCCTTGCTGCCATAGCGCTCGACAAAATATTCGCCCTGATAGGCCATGCGATGCTGAACCGCGATGCCGCCGCCCAGCGCCGCGATCCGATCGATATTGCGGTCGCTGATGGTTTCGGCATGGTCGAAGAACCAGTTGATGCCCTGAAGCGGGATGTCGCGGTTCACCTTTTCATAGACATCGAGCGCGCGGCCGATCGTCTCGTCATAGGTGGCGTGCAGGCGCCAGGGCCAGCGATGGTCGGCGAGTAGGCGGATGACCGGCTCCAGATCGCCTTCCATGCTGGGCGGCATGTCGGGTCGGGGCTGGCGGAAATCCTCGAAATCGGCGGCCGAATAGACCAGCATTTCCCCTGCGCCATTGTGGCGGTAGCTGTCGTCGCCCTGCCCCGGCGTCACCTGCTTCACCCAGCCGGAGAAATCGGCCAGCTCTTCCTGGGGCTTTTGCGTGAAGAGATTATAGCTGATCCGCACCGTCAGCTGGTCGTCCTGATGCAGCTTTTCGATGATCGCATAATCGTCGGGATAATTTTGGAAGCCGCCGCCGGCATCGATGACGCCGGTCACGCCGAGCGCGTTGACGTCGCGCATGAAGTGGCGGGTGGAATTGAGCTGATACTCCTCCGGCAGCTTCGGCCCCTTGGCCAGGGTGGAATAGAGGATGGTCGCGTTGGGCTGGGCCAGCAGCAGGCCGGTCGGGTTGCCGGCGGCATCGCGCACGATTTCGCCGCCCGGCGGGTTGGGTGTGTCCTTGGTATAGCCCACGACGCGCAATGCCGCGGCGTTGAGCAGCGCGCGATCATAAAGATGCAGGATGAAGACGGGCGTGTCGGGCGCGACGGCGTTCAGTTCCGCCAGGGTCGGCAAGCGCTTTTCGGCAAATTGATGCTCGGTAAAGCCGCCCACGACGCGCACCCATTGCGGGGCAGGCGTGCGGTCGACCTGGGCCTTGAGCATGTCCATCGCTTCGGCCAGCGTCGGGACGCCGTCCCAGCGCAGCTCCATGTTGAAATTGAGGCCGCCCCGGATGATGTGCATGTGGCTGTCGATCAGGCCGGGGATCAGCCGATGCCCCTTGGCATCGATGATCGTCGCATCCGGCGCGGCGGCACGCACGTCGGCCTCGCTGCCCACGGCCAGAAATTTGCCGTCGCGAATGGCGAGGGCTTGCGCCTGCGGATTGGCGCGGTCCAGCGTAGTGATCTTGGCGTTGACGATGATCGTGTCGGTCATGGGGAAATCCTTGGCGATGGCCCGGGCGGTGGCGAAGAGGGGAGGCATGAGGGCGGAGGCGGCGACGCCCGCCATGGCGCGGCGGCGGCTGATCATCCGTTCCGCTCCCGATGGCCGGGCAGCGCGCCGAGAATATGATTGCGGCAGTCGGTCTGGACCAGTTGCCCGACGTCACGGCCGCCGGCCCAGCTTTTGACCAGCGGAACGATCTGTTCGCCGACCAAGATGCCGAGCAGGCCGATGAGCGCCACGACCGGGGGCGCGGGCGAGCGCACCCCCAGCAGCGAGTAGACGATGCCGACCAGGAGACCGGCGCCGAGGGAGAGTAGATAGACTTTCATGGCCGGTCTCCTGTTCGGGCGATCAGCCCTGGATGAAGGCGAGCAGGTCGGCGTTCAGCACATCGGCATTCACCGTCAGCATGCCGTGCGAATAGCCTTCATAGATTTTCAGCGTCGCATTGGGCAGGATTTCCGCCTGCAGCACGGCGGCGTTCTTGTACGGCACGACCTGATCGTCGTCGCCATGAAGAACCAGCGTCGGCACGGTGATGGCGGTCAGGTCATCGGTCTGATCGGTTTCGGAAAAGGCCTTGATGCCCTCATAATGCGCCTGGGCGCTGCCCATCATGCCCTGACGCCACCAATTGTCGATCACCGCCGGCTTCACGTCCGCGCCTTCGCGGTTGAAGCCGTAGAAGGGGCCAGCCGCGACATCGTGGAAGAATTGCGAGCGGTTGGCGGCGAGCCCGGCGCGGAAGCCGTCAAACACATCCATCGGCAGGCCATCGGGATAGCGTTCGGTCTTCAGCATGATCGGCGGCACGGCGCTGACCAGCACGGCCTTGGCGACGCGCCCGTCGGGCTGGCCATGGCGAGCGACATAGGCCGCGACTTCGCCGCCGCCGGTCGAATGGCCGATATGCACCGCGTTCTTCAGGTCGAGATGGCGGGCGACGGCAGCGGCGTCCGCGGCATAATGGGCCATGTCATGCCCTTCGCTGACCTGCGCCGACCGGCCATGGCCCCGGCGGTCATGCGCGACGACGCGATAGCCCTTCGACAGGAAGAACAGCATCTGTGCGTCCCAGTCGTCCGACGAGAGCGGCCAGCCATGGTGAAAGACGATCGGCTGGGCGTCCTTCGGACCCCAATCCTTGTAGAAGATGTCGACGCCGTCGGTCGTGGTGACGAAGCTCATGAGGGTAATCCTTGCTTTGTAAGGGGGAGGGAGGGCGCCGGCGGTGCGAGGGAGCGCCGCCGGCGGAATATATCAGTGACCGCCTTCGGACGCGCCGAACATGGTCTTGGCATAGTTGATGCCCAGCCCGTAGGCGCCGCCCCATTTCCGGGCGATGCCGGTGGTCGAGTCATAGGTTTCGGCGCGCGCCCAGTCGCGTTGCAGTTCCAGCAGATATTGCAGCGAGGTCATCGGCTTGGCGCCCAGCTGCATCATGCGCTGCACGGCGCGCTCATGCGCTTCCTGCGAAATGTCGCCGCAGGCGTCGGAGATGAAATAGGTGTCGAAACCCTGGTCGATGGCGGAGGCCACCGGGCCGACGATGCAGACGCTGGTCCACAGGCCGGCGAAGACGATGCGCTCCTTGCCGATGCGGTTCACTTCGTCGATGACGGCGGCATCTTCCCAGGTGTTCATGGACGTGCGGTCGAGCAGCGGCTGGCCGGGGAAAGCGTCGGTGATCTCGTCGAACATCGGGCCGGAAAAGCTTTTTTCGGCGACGGTGGTCAGGATGGTCGAGACGTTGAACGACTTGGCGGCGCGGCTGACGAGCGCGGCATTGTTGCGCAGCAGTTCCGGCGCGATCGACTTGGTGGCGAAGGCCATCTGCGACTGGAAGTCGATGAGGATCAGCGTGTGGTCGCTGGGCGAGAGAAGCGATTTTCCGGGGGTCGGCGTGGCGGTGATGGTCATGGGGTCGGCTCCTGTGAATGCGTCAGCGTGCTGCTGTGGGAGGAGCAATAGCTGTCGTTTCTTGATTGAAATACCGAGATAAATTCTGTTGCACTATTCGATAAAGTCGAACGGTCTATGACCCCGCTCTGCGGAAGCGTCGATGGCTAGGGATTGTCACGGATGGCTTGCGTCCGGGGCCCTTTATACAGTTTGCGCCTGCCGGCGGGTGCCGGTTTCAAGGGGGACGTGACGATGATGCTGAACATAGGTGACCTTGGGCGGGCGCGGCCGATCAGCCGCAGTTTCGGATTCGATCGCGGCGGCCCGGTGGATCGCGTCCTGATCGACCGTTTTCTCACCGTCTGCGCCGGCGACATAAAGGGGCGGACGCTGGAGATTGGCGACGACAGCTATACGGAGGCATTTGGCGGCGCCCACACCCATCAGCGCGACGTACTGCATGTCCATGCGCGCAATCCCAAGGCCACGATCATCGGTGACCTGTCGCAACCGATGATATTGCCCGCCGACACGTTCGACTGCGCGGTGATCACCCAGACGCTGCATCTGATCTACAAGGTCAGCCAGTCGCTCCAGACGCTCTATCATGGGTTGAAGCCGGGCGGCGTGCTGTTGGCGACGGTGCCGGCGGTCAGCCAGGTGAGCGAGGATGAATGGGCCAAGACCTGGTATTGGGGCTTTACCGCGACATCGCTGCACAAGGTGGCGACGCGGGTTTTCAGCGCGCCGGGCGATAGCGTGACCGTCCTGCCCTATGGCAATCCGGCGACGACCGCCTGCTTCCTGCACGGCCTTGCCGCGCAAGAGGTGCCGGCGGCGCATCTGGCGCAGGACGACGCGGCACGGCCGACCCTGCTGGGGTTGCGGGCGGTTCGCGGCTGAAACGGCCTTACGCGGCGCGGCGGGGGCAACCCGGCGCCGCGCAGGCTGGCTTATTGCTGCGCCACCTGCCGCTCCCGCCCGTGCAGCCGGGCAAAGGCGCCGCCGGCCGCCCGCAACAGGTGCGGCGGGCTTCCACCACCCGCCCATGATCGAGCACCAATATCTGATCCGCCCTTTCGATGGTGCTGAGCCGGTGGGCGATGATGATGATCGTCGTGTTCCCCGACAGCGCCGCAAGCGCGTCGTTGACGATCGTTTCCGACAGGCCGTCGAGCGCATTGGTGGCTTCGTCCAGCAGCAGGATGTTGGGCTTTCGAATGAGCGCGCGGGCGAGGCCGATCCGCTGGCGCTGGCCGCCCGATAATTTGCTGCCCTGGGGTCCGACCAGCGTATCCATGCCCTGCGGCAGGAGGCGGATGAAGCCATCCGCGCTGGCCTGCCGCGCCGCATCCCACAGAGCCGCCTCGTCGGCGGTGCAGCCGGGCGCGCCATAGGCGATATTGTCGCCAATCGTGCCCGCGAAAAGATCCGCATCCTGCCCCGCAAGCGCGAGCGCGGCGCGCCAGTCGTCCAGATCAAGGTCGCGCAGGTCCAGCCCGTCGATACGGATTCCCCCGCCGGTCGGCTGGATCAGGCCCAGCAGCAGGTTGAAGATGGTCGACTTGCCCGCCCCCGATGGCCCGACGATCGCCGTCACCTGACCCGGCCGGATAGTGAAGGAGAGCGCGTCGAGCACCGGTTCGCCCGCCATGAAGCGGAAGGACAGATTGTCGAAGACGATGCCCTGTTCCAGCCGATGGAAGGGCGCGCCCCCGCGTTGGTCGGACACCGGTTCCTGCGCCAGCAGATCGCTGATCGCCGTCACCGCCGCATCGGCGGTCGCAAGCTGCACCCGCGATGCCTCGAAATTGCGGACATGGGGCTGGAGCCGATAGACCAGCAGCAGGAAGGCGAAGATGACCGGCAGCGCCACGCCGGTCGCCACCGCCGCCACGACCGCGCCGATCAGCAGCGGCGTGTAGAGAAATTCGACCAGCGCCGGACCGATGCCGTTCGCCTTCTCCATGCGGAGAAAGGCGAGGCGAAGCGATTCCGTCGCCGCATCGAACCGCGCCCGCTCGCGCCGCTCATTGCCGAAGGCGCTGATGGTGCGGGCATTGCCCAGCAGCTCGATCAAGCGGTCGAGCACGGCCGAATTGGTCGTCAGCGCCTGCTCGCTCAGTCGGCTGACGCGCCGGTTGATGGCGCGCGTCACCAGCGCGGTGCCGCCCACCGCCGCCGCGATGCCGAGCGTCAGCTGCCAGGACAGCAGCATCAGCAAGAGGCCGAAGACCAGCATGGTGCTGACACTCACCACATAGGTGAAGAGGGCGCTCAGCGCGTCGCTATAGCGCCAGACCTGACTGTCCATGACGTTGAGCAGATCGCCCGACTGATGATGTTTGATGAAGATATGGCCGCGTTCCAGCACGATGCGGAACATGCGCTGCCGCAGGGATCGACTGACATGACCGTTCAGCCAGTTGCTGAGCACGACATTGAGGTAGAGCATCAGCGTCCGCAGCGCGACCAGCGCAACGATGGCGGCGCCGAGCAGCGGCAGTTGCCGGTCGGGCGGAATGGCCGCCGCGATCCGGCCGATGACGCCCTGGCCGAATTCCGCCTGCCCCGTCGCCACATGAAGGAAGGGGATCAGCATGCCGATGCCAAGGCCCTCCGACAAAGAGGTGGCGATGCCGAGCAGCGCGAGTATGGGCAGCCCCCAGGGCCAGGGCCGCAGGGCTTCGACCAGTTGCTGGGCGACGCGCTGGCCCGTGAAGAGGCGATGGAGCAACATCAGGACCGACCCCGCACCGACAGGCGCCACCGCAGATAGAGGATCGACGTCGCCATACGGCTGGGCAGCGACAGCAGCCGATAGAGCAGCGGTCGGCTATAGGCGAGCAGTTCGCGTTTCAGCAGCCGCCGCACCGACCCGTCCGCCTGCGGCAGCGGCGCGATATAGTGCTGAAGCCACTCGAGATAGCGCAGGCGGCTGCGGTCCGGCCCGCGCGGCGCGGCTGTCTTGCTCATGGCGGAAAAGGAGCGGTCATGCTGGCGATAGCGGTCGAGCCATTCGTCGATGACGACGACCGGATAATGAAGGGCTATTTTCGACAGAAAGATCTGATCCTCGAAAGCGGAGCGGAAATCGGCTTCGAACCCACCGACCGCGCGCGCGGCATCCAGCCGCACCAGCAGGCTGCAAATGCCCGGCAGCGCCGCGCCGCTGGTGCGCAGATAGATGGTGAGCAGGCTGGGCGGGGGATGGGGCATATGGGTGCGGGTATAGAGCGGCAATATGCGGTCCTGCGCCACCGTCGCGCCGGTCCAGCTGTGCCAATATTGGGTAGGACCATAGACCATCGCGGCGCCCGGCACGGATTGCAGCACCGCCAGATGCCGCTCCAGCCGCTCGGGCAGCCACACATCGTCGCTGTCGAGAAAGGCCAGCCATTGGCCGCGCGCATGATCGATCCCCAGATTGCGCGATGCGCTCATCCCCCGATTGTCACGGCCGGGATGGGCGAGGCAGGTGATGCGGTCGGGATGCTGCCGCGCATAATCTCGTGCGATCGCGCTGCTGCCGTCGCTCGACCCATCATCGACCAGCAGCAGCTCCCAATGGGGATAGCTTTGGGCGCGAACGCTCTCGATCGCCTCGGCAATATAATCCTCTGCATTGAGGAAGATCATGACGACCGAGACGAGCGCTGCCGGTTCCGTCACAAGATATGCCCCGAAATGGTCCGCAGCAGCCTGTCTCCGTCGCCGTCCGGCGCTTCGATGCGGGGCAGGCGGTGCGGATCGGTCCTGCGCCGCACCGCGCCCGGCGCGGTGGTGCAGGCAAGGCCGAAGCCCGCCTGACGCACCAGCTCTACGCTGATCTGGTCATGAGCGCCGAAGGGATAGGCGAATTCGGTGACGGCGCGGCCGCATATCGACTCCAGCCGCCTCTTGTTGAGCATGATCTGCTCGCCCCCTTGCGCGCGGGGCAGGGTGGGGAGGCGCGGATGATCGACGGTATGGCCGCCGATGCGCAGCAGGTCACGGCTGCGCGCGGCCAGCTGTGCGAGTTCCTCCTCATGCATCGGTCGATGACTCTCCCGCGTCACCAGCGGGCGGCCGATCTGGTCCGCGATCTCATCCAATAGCGCCTGTTGCCGCAGCGGCGGCATCGGCCCCAGCAGCGACCAGATGGCGCGATAGGCCTGATCGTGGTCGGTCAGCGGCCAGCGCCGCTCGGCACCGTCGATGTGCAGCATCAGCTGCGGCGGCAGGTCATGCGGGCCGAGTAGCAGCTGTTCGAGGGCATCCCACCAATATTCCCGCCCGCCCAAGACCGGCCCTGTGCTGACGAAGAGCGTGGCGGGCATGTCCCGCTGTTCGAGCGCGGGCAGGGCGGCATGATAATTATCGGCATAGCCATCGTCGAAGGTGATGGCGATCAGCTTGCGCCGGCGCGCCGCCACCGCGTCCGGCAGGCGATGCAGCGGAACGACATCGCCCCAGCTGCGCAGGGCGTCCAGATGCTCGGCGAAATGGCGGGGGCTGACACACAGATTCCAGGGATCGGCGACATCGCTGGCGATGCGGTGGTACATGAGAATGACCGCGCCGCGTTCCAGCCCGGCGCGCCGTCGCAGGGCGCGCGCCGCCGCGCTGAGGCCGATGCGCGGCAGGGTCATCGCTGCACCTTCAATCCGATCATGACGGGATAGGAGGGATCCCAGGCCGGCGCTTTGGCTCCGGTCAGGATCGAGGGCGGCAGCGACAAAGTGGAGCCGACCGCCGCGAGGATATTGCCCTTGCCGATGACCTGCGCCTGCACCCCTGCGGGCAGGTCCGCGCACATCCGTTCCACGGCTTGCGCGGAAAAGCGCCAGAGCAGCGTGTCGGGAAGGGCAGGACTGTCATAGGCGGTGCCGGGAAAGGTGGCGATCATTGTGCCACCCGGCGCCAGAGCCGTAACCAGGTGCAGCAGGGCGTCGCCCGGATCCTCGGAGAAGGCGAGCGTGTCGAGCAGCAGCATCGCGTCGAACGCTGTCGGCGGCAGTGAGGCAGCGTCGAGCCCTTCATTGGCCTGAAGCTGCGCGCCCGGCAGCGCCTTGGTCAGCCAGTCGGGAGCGGCGCCTGCAATCAGGATCCTGCCGTGCAGCGCGCCGATATGGTCGCTTAAAAAGGCATCGCGCGCCTGTTGGTAGATCGCGCCCGCATCCTCCGGCGCGCCGATGACGACCGCCTGTGCAAGCGCGCCCAGCCCGACATGGCCGACACGGGGCGCGCTCATCATGCGTCTGATCGTCTTCACTAAACCAACAGCCATCGGGGCATCCTCGTCATGAAAGTCTTGAGATCATGGATCGCGGCCTGCCTGCTTCGCCCGCCGTCGGTGCCGGAAAGGAGGGATCGCAGGATATGAAAGCCATATTTGGCCAGCGCATGATGCACGCCCGCGCGATAGGCACGCCGCAGCCGTCCGGTGGAACATTGCGGCCGCTGCTTGCCCAAGGCGGCAAGGCAATATTCGATCATCTGGATCGGGCGGCCCGACAGGGTGCCGCCATGGCGCAGATATTCGGCGACCAGCGCCGCGTGCGCATAGGCCGGCCCATGTCGCACCAGCCGCAGATAGAGGTCATAATCTTCGCAGGACCGAAGCGACGGATCGAAGCCGCCCGCACCGATCAGCGCATCGCGCCGGTACAATACGGCGCCATGCATGCCGATCACATTGCGGCGCAGCAAAGCCTCGAAATCCAGCGGCCCTATGGCGGGGCGCACCGGCGGACGCGCGGCGCAGCCATCCTCCGCGACATTGCTGTAACCGCCAAAGACGAACAGCGCATCGGGATGCGCCGCCATGCAGCGCAGACCGGCGCGCAGCCCGCCGTCGAGAAACCGATCATCGGCGTCCATGAATGCGACGAACGCGCCCTGTGCCTCCGCAAGACCCCGGTTGCGCGCGGCGGCGAGGCCGGCATTGTCCTGTCGCACATAGCGGGCGCCGGGCGCATGAGCCGCGACGACGGCGCGCACATCCTGCACCGATCCGTCATCGACGACGATCAGGTCCAGTCCCTCGACATGCTGCCGATTCACGCTGTCGAGCGCCCGCGGCAGGAGGTGCGCCTGCTCATAGCAGGGGATGACGACGGACAGGAGCGGCGACGCGATCATCGCCGCAGCCGCAGGATCGGCTGGACCAGCAGCCAGTTTGCGTTGAGAATGGCGGACAGGCAGCGCAAGGCGGTGCGGGTCACTGCGCCATCGACCAGCCCGGGCGCGACCGGGATCGGCCCGCCGCGCAGCAGCCGATGATCGGGCATGCGGCGCCGTGCCTGCGCTGCGGCCCGCTCGGCCCGGATCTCGCTGCGATTGGCGAACTGCCACGCCCAGCTTTTCCGCCAGGCCGGCCGCCAGTCCGAGCGGAAGGCATAGGTTGCCAGCTCGTAGAGGATGAGCGCGGGGCTGAGCAGCAGGATCGTGGTCAGCTGATAATGGGTGAAGATGACCAGCAGCCGGTGCCGCATGCTCAGATAGGCGCGCCGCTCGGGATAATTGCCCTTGCCCCGATAGGAGAGGCCGGGCGTGCCCAGCCCTCGGTCATGATGGACGATGGCGTCGCGGCAGCACAGGATGCGCAGGCCCAGCGCCCGCATCTTGAGGCTGAACTCCAGATCCTCGAAATAGAAGAAGAAACGCTCGTCAAAGCCGCCGGCGGCAAGCACCGTGTCGCGATCGACCATCATGCAGGCGCCGATGCAGGCGTCGACGTCGGCGGGCGCAACCGGGTGCGGCACCATGGCTGTGGCGGCGTCGCTTGCCCCCGGTCCGCCCGCCATCAGCGGCCGTTCCGCGTCGCGCAGCGTCATGGTCCCCAGGAAATGCGGCTCCGCGCCGTCGCACTGCACGGTCGTGAGTTCCGGATAATAAAGGATGCGGGGACAGGCGATGCCGACATTTTCCGACTGCAATGCCGCCAGCATGCGCTCAATACAGCCGGGGGTCACATAGACATCGGCGTCGAGCATCAACACCGGACCCGGCGGCACGTGGCGAAGGCCGGCATTGCGCGCGGCGGGCAGGCCAGAGTTTACCGCCAAATTAACCATAAGCAGCTGTGGGAAAGCATCGCGCAGCCGTTCGGGGCTACCGTCGGTAGAGCCATTATCGACGACGCAGATGCTGCGCGGCGGGTGGGGCAGGGCAAATAGCGCGCTGACGGTCCGCTCGATCCGTTCGCCGCCATTATAGTTGACGATCACGGCACTTACATCGGCGAGTGTCGCGGGACTTGTGAGGTGCAGCGGCGGCGGCGACAGGCTTTCGTAGAGCTGCTCCAGCCGTTCGGCGACGCCATCCCAGGAAAAACGCTGCCGTGCCAGCGCCCGCCCGTTTTCGCCATGCTGTCTGGCACGGTCAGGCATGTCCAGATAATCGGCGAGGGCTTGTACGAAGGCGTCGCAATCGCCGTCCGCAATGACGCGGCCCTGCACGCCGTCGACCAGATGACGGGTCGATCCGGCAAAGGACACGACCGGCAGACCGCCCGCCATATAGTTCAACAATTTCTGCGGCAGGCCCGCCGCCTCGATGCGGGTGTTGACGGCCACGGCGGCCCGCGCGAACTGATCGGGCAACTGCGCATAGCCGCCGCGCACCAGCGTCAGGGCATGGGTGATGCCAAGCCGTTCGCACTGCGGCAGGTGAGGCGCGAAATCCTCGTCTGTTACGATCCGCAGCCGTGCGTCTGGGCGTTGCGCGAGCAGTCGCGCGAAAATGTCGAGCAGCAGGTCGATGCGATGATAGGGCGCGAGACTGCCGGCATAGAGAATGTCGCGGCGCTCGACGGCATCGGCCGAGGCGAGGAAATGATCCGACTCCACCCCGTTGGGGATGACGCTGATCCGCCGTTCCGGCATGATGTCGGCGCGGCGCAGTTCTGCGCGGATCTCTTCGGACACGGCGACGACATGATCGGCGCCTCTGGGCAGCCGCCTGTCCAGCATCAGCGCCGCCCCCAGACTGACCCGCGCCGGCAGGCCCATAGGAAAATAGCCGATTTCCGAGGCGAGCGTCGTGTGCGCGTCATAGATGAGCGGCAGCCCGGACTTGCGCGCCGGGATATAGGCGGCGACCAGCCCTTCGACATGATGGGCATGGATGATGTCGATCCGATGGTCCCGAATGATGCGGGCGACCTTGGCGGCAAGCATAGGATCAAGAAGAAACAGCTTGCCATAGCTGGGGCCGGCAGAGGTTTTCTTGTAAAAAGGAACGTTGGCGATCCTATGGACTGTGAAGGGCGCGTCCGATTGCAGGGTCTGGCCAAGATGATAGGCGGCGACATGGACATCATGGCCGCGCCGGGCAAGTGCCTCCGCCATTCGGAAAATACGGGTAGGCGTCCCTCTCGAAAAAGGGAACGGACACGCCGCAACCATGAGTATCCGATACTCAGACATCTCCGCTTCCCACAAGCAACATAAGAAAAGATGCGGATAGCACTCATCCGAATCCGTTGGTAACATGGGTTATGTCGCATGCGCCTTTAGACAAAGCAATATCTGTACTAATGCCTGTGTATAATACGGGAAAGTACGTAGAAGATGCTGTCAGAAGTATTCTCGAACAGTCGTTCGGGGACTTCGAATTCATAATCGTGGATGACGGCTCGACGGACGACAGTGTAGCGCGCATCCGCCGCTTTTCAGACCCGCGCATCCGGCTGATCGAGATGGGGGAGAATGTCGGTATCGTCGGCGCCCTCAACGCCGGACTGTCTGCCGCACGCGGACGCTATATTGCGCGCATGGATGCCGACGACATTAGTCATCGGCTAAGATTCGAAAAACAATTGCGATTTTTGGCCGCTTATCCCGACATCGGCATTCTGGGCACCGGCTGGACCTTTTTCGGCAGTCGCGACGGTGGAGATCATTTCCGCTCGACGCCGGCCCTGCTGAAGGCGTCGCTGCTGTTCGGCGCGCCTTTCTCGCATCCGACCGTCATGTTCCATCGCCAGATCATGCTAGATCATGGCCTGACCTATGATCCGGCCTTCGGCGCGGCCGAGGATTATGAGCTTTGGGCGCGGTTCGCGCGCGTGACCAATCTTGCCAATCTGCGCGCGCCTCATCTTGCCCAGCGTATTCACCCCGGCAGCGTCAGCCATGTGCAGCGCGAGCGGCAGCGGGATGCGGCGATGCGGACCCGGAACGGCATCATCGACTGGATCGGAGCGGCCGGCCCGGCGCGAACGGCAGACTATGCGCTGCATGAGCGGATCGCCGCCGTGCTGAACGCTCCCGAGGCGGACCAGCTGGCAGAACCTCTGCCGCTGGCCGACGTTGAACGCTGGTTTCGGCGGCTGTTGGAGGCCAATGCCCGCACCGGCGCCGTCGACCAGGCGGCGCTGCAAAGCCTGTTGGCGGAAAAATGGTACAAGCTGTGCCGCAACCTGTTCGAACGGGGCGATACGGCGGCACGGGATGCCTTTTTCACATCGTCACTGGCCCGGAGGAGCGACCATCTGCGCTGGCATGTGCGGCGGGTGCGCGCTGGAGTGGCGAGGCGCGGGACGTTGGCAGCCGATCGAGTCCGTCCCGGGAGATGAGACCAGGCCTCATGTCGCCCCCTTGTCGGCAAGGTCATCGCGACAGGGGCGGAATGTCGCTTCAAAGAACGGATCCGACGTCCGCGCAGCCATCGGGACAGCGACGGTTCAGAAACTTTTCTGGAAACTCCACCGAATATCCTGGCCGCGACGGGGGCATATAGCGGCCCCGTCGCATGTTGAGCGGTTCGGGGAAAATATCATGCAATATGCCCGCATGTTCGGTCATCCGGCCCTCCAGTTCACCGCTGATCACCAGATAATCGATCATGGAGATATGCTGTACATATTCGCAGAGGCCGACCCCGCCGGCATGGGGACATACAGGCTTGCCGAATTTGGCAGCCATCAACAGGACCGCAAGATTTTCGTTGAGGCCGCCCAATCGGCAGGCGTCGACCTGTACCACATCGATCGCGCCCGCCTGCAACATCTGCTTGAACATCACCCGGTTGGCGGCATGTTCTCCACTGGCAACCCGGATCGGTGCGATCGCCCGCGCCACCGCCGCATGACCGAGCACATCGTCGGGATGCACCGGCTCCTCGATCCAGTAAGGATCAAATTCGGCCAGGCTTGCCATCCAAGTTATGGCTTGATCGACTTCCCATATCTGGTTCGCGTCGATCATCAGCCGTCGCTCCGGCCCGATAAGACGCCGCACCAGCGCCATTCGCCGGCGATCATCCTCCAGATCGCGCCCGACCTTCAGCTTGATGGCGTTCCATCCCGCGTCCAGCGCTTCGCGACAGAGCCTCTCGATCTTGTCATCTGAATAGCCGAGCCAGCCGGCGGACGTCGTATAGGCGGGATAGCCTTCGCGCAGAAGCAGCGCCCGTCGCTCCGCCAAGCCCGGGCGCGCGTCCCGCAGGATCGCCAGCGCCTCGTCCGGCGTGATCGCATCGGTAATGGCTGTGAAGTCGATGAGCCCGACAATCTGCTCGGGCTCCATATTGGCCACAAGCGCCCATACCGGTTTGCCTTCCTGCTTTGCCCAAAGATCCCAGACCGCGTTGATGACGGCTGCGCAAGCCATGTGGATGACGCCTTTTTCCGGGCCAACCCAACGCAACTGACTGTCGCGCACAAGCTTGCGCCAAAAACCGGCCATATCCTCGGTGATCGCCGCCAGTGTTTGGCCCGTGACCAGTGGAAGGAGCGATTCTATGGCCGCCACACAGAGTTCGTTTCCGCGTCCGATGGTGAAGGTCAGGCCATGCCCGACGAGATGAGGGTCTGTCGTGCGCAGGACGCAATAGGCCGCGCTATAGTCGGGATCCGGATTCATCGCGTCGGACCCCGCGGCGAGTCTGGACGTAGGGAACCGGATATCAAAGGTTTCCGCCCGCTCGATCCTCAGCACTGGCGCATTCTCCTTGCGACGTAAGCAAATGTGAATTACTAGCTCGCATATAAATTGGCGGTCGGCAACCATGGGCCTTCTATGGAGCCGCGGTCATCAACCGGCCGGTCTGGAAAGGGCTTGGGGATGGGGGTGTTGGAGCGGGCATCAGTGCGGTTGGATCTGCCCGACTATGGCTTTGGCGGCGCCTCCTGCGGAAATCTGTACGAGGCCCGTCCCGACGAAAGCGCGTTCCAGGCGCTGGAAGCGGCGATGCGGGCGGGCATGTCTTACATCGATACCGCCCCGCGTTATGGCCATGGCCTGAGCGAGGTCCGTATCGGCAAATTCCTCAGACGCTGGGACGGAGATCGTCCGCTGCTGTCCACCAAAGTAGGGCGCCTGCTTCTGCCATGCGGGCCGGAGGGGCCACCGGATGAAGGTTTCGTCGATCCGCTGCCTTTCACGCAGCATTTCGATTACAGCTATGATGGCGTCATGCGGTCGTTCGACGATAGCTGTCGCCGGACCGGCGTCGAGACGTTCGACATTATATATATGCATGACGTCGGACGCGTGACGCATGGCGATCGTCATCCGGAGATATTCGCGACCGCGATGGACGGCGGCTTGCGCGCTATGGCGGAGTTGAAGGCGGATGGCCGAACGCAGGCGATCGGGCTTGGCGTCAATGAATGGGAAGTGTGCGAAGAAAGCTTCGGCTATGCCGATTTCGATCTGTTCATGCTGGCCGGCCGCTATACTTTACTGGAGCAGACGCCGCTCGATAGGTTCCTGTCCGAATGCGTCCGTCGCGGCGTGGGCGTGGTCGCCGCGGCGCCGTTCAACTCCGGCCTTTTGTCGGGTCGTCCCGATGCCTCTTCGCGTTTCAACTATGCCCTCGCACCGCCGGAGGTCGTGGAGCGCGCAACCCGTTTGTTCGACTTTTGCGTTGCCCAAGGCGTGTCCATCCAGGCGGCGGCATTGCAGTTTCCGCTGCTCCACCCTGCCATTTTATGTGTGGTCAGCGGTATGGCCACGGCCGACCGGGTAGAGCAGGCGCGCTTGTGGGCAGGGGAGGCCATTCCCCCGTCTTTCTGGCTGGAGATGAAATCTGCGGGGCTGCTGCACCCCGACGCTCCCGTGACTCCTTTAAAGAATTAACTGGGTAGCACCGTTACAGCGGGCATTGGAACGATGCGCGATGCTGGACTGCTTCAGCTCCACTCGTCAGCGGCGATGGCGATTATAATCGCCCCTGTATAGTCGATCATGATCAAGAGCTTTGGACTTGTGCGGACATCGGGCAAGTGGAACATTCACGGCTGCGCAGGCAGCGATATGACGGATCGAGCAATTGGGACTGAATGACGAGATGAGTGAAGCAGGTGCCGGCAACGATTTGGATGATCGCGAAAACGGCCAGGCCGAGACGCGCTATCGTGCGCCCGCACTTGAGAAGGGGCTCGATATTCTCGATCTGCTGGTGACAGAGGCCCGACCGCTCACCATGACCGAGATCTGCAAGCGCCTGAACCGGTCGCAGGGTGAGATGTTTCGCATGGTTCACGTCCTGCACGTCCGTGGTTTCCTCGCGCAGGACGAAGCGGCCGAGGGCTATTATCTGACGGATCGTCTGTTTACCATGGCCATGCGGCAACCGCCGACCAAAGGGCTGGTGGAAACGGCCCTGCCCTACATGCGGACGCTTGCCATGGAGATCGGGCAGTCCTGTCATCTGGCCATGCATGCGCGCGGTGAAATCGTTGTCGTCGCCCGCATGGAATCGATGGAGCAGATCGGCTTTTCCGTCCGGGTCGGTTATCGCCGTGCGATCCACAAAGCCGCATCAGGGATCAGCTTGTTTGGATTTCAGCCTGCCGAGGTCCGCGCGCAATGGCTCAAAATGCTGCCGGACACCATTTGCGATGCGGATATAGCCGACTTCATCAGTCGGGCGGACGCGGCGCGCGAGCGCGGCTATGCGAAGGTAACCAGTTCCTTCGTCGGTGGCGTAACGGACGTGTCCGTGCCCATCATCAGGGGCGATCGGGCCGCCGCCGCGCTCACCATTCCGTTCATCAAACATGCCAACCACCCCATTCCGATCACCCAGGTCACGCAAGCCGCCATGGCGATGGCCGGCGTGATTGCCAGCAAGCTGATCGAGAATGATAACCGTGCCTGACGGCTGATAGGACGGGATTACGATGGCGGAGCGGTGCAGCGACGCCTCAGGCAGCTACCTGCTTCCCGCCTTTCCAGATGGCGTGAATAGCGGTCGACTCCTCATAGAGAAGGCTGAGGTCGGTGAGCGGGTCACCGTCGATCACCAGGAAATCCGCCATGGCGCCCGCCGTGACGCAGCCCAGAACCCCCTCCATGCGCAATATCTCCGCATTGATCGCGGTCGCGGATGTCAGCACGTCGAACGGCGTTTCGCGCTGACCGCGCAGGCGGAATTCATCGCGCTGATGCTTGTGGAACGGTCCCATAAGATCAGTGCCGAAACCCAGCTTGACGCCGGCTGCGCGGCAGATGGCGATCGCGTCCAGCCCCTTGCTGGCTACCGTCTCCAGCTTGTCCATCATATGATCGGGTGCGCCACTGGCGGCGCCGTCGCAGCGGAAGGCTTCATAGGTGGCGAGCGTGGGTACGACATAGGCCCTGGCGGCGGCCACGTCGGCCGCGGCCTTTTCGTCGATCAGATTGCCATGTTCGATGGTTTGAATGCCCAGGCGCGCGCCCCGCGACACGCTTTCGGCGGTATAAGCATGGGCCGCGACATAGGCGCGGCGGCGCGTCGCTTCGTTCACCAGGGCGGCAATTTCCTCATCGGCATATTGCTGCATCCAGATGGGATCGGTGGGTGAGGCGACCCCGCCCGACAGGAAAATCTTGAGGTGATGCGCGCCCTGCCGCAACGCTTCGCGGGCGGCGATCCGCATTCCGTCGACGCCATCCACCCTTTGCGCCAAAATGCCGCGTCCCGCGCATCCGCAGGGCTCATCCGTCTCTTCCGCCGGGCGGGTATCGCCATGGCCGCCCGACTGGCTGAAGGCGCGACCGCAGTAGAAAAGGCGCGGGCCGTCGATATAGCCCTCCTCAACAGCGCGCCACAGCCCGTAATCCGCGCCGCCGACATCGCGCACCGTGGTAAAGCCGCGTCGCAGCGCGTCTTCCATCAGGTGCCGCCCCCGCTGCGCGACATAGGTGGCGGGCATCTTCTCCAGCTTCACGAAGTTGAGATCGGCGGCATAGGCATGGAAATGCGCGTCGATCAGCCCCGGCATCAGCGTGCGTCCGTCCAGCGCGACCGTCTCGTCCGCTGTCGGCGCATCGTCGCGGCGATGGATGGAGACGATGCGGCCGTCCCGCACCAGCACCGATGAAGGGGGGCTCAGTTCCGGCCGATGGCCGTCGAAAATCAACCTTCTTCGCTCAGCATACAAGGCGTTTGCTGTGCGCTGCGCTAGCCTATTTTAACGGGTCGATACCCCTCTACATCACCAATCCAGCCGCGCACGACCGCCGGCCGCAATCCCCTTCAAAAAGCTTCGTCGATCCTTCTCAGAACCAGCCCAATATCCGGTGGAGCGCGGCCTGGAAATGAGCCGCGACCGCGGCTTCTGCGGCGTCGGCGTCGCGGGCGGCGGCGGCTTCCAATATCTGGCAATGTTCGGCGATCGACCGCAGGATCAGCGGCTGCGTCACCAGTCGTTCCAGTCGGATTAGCGTCACGTAATTTTTCAGCCGCCGCGCCGTGGTTTCGATCAACGGGTTGCGCAGGCTGGCGATCATGCCGCCATGCAGCCGCCCTTCCAGCCGGTCGATCTCGGCCAGCGTGTCGCTGTTGATCCCCTCACCCCGGATGCGGGTTTCCAGCGCGCGGTGATCGGCGATCAGCGCGTCGATCACCGCCGCATCGGCCGTCTCGGCAAAGGTGCGCGCTGCCGTCCGTTCAATAATCGTGCGGAACTGATAGGTGCTGCGCGCCAGCTCGAGATCGGGCTTGAGAAACTGGATGCCCGAGCGGGGATGGATGGTCAGCACCCCTTCCGCCTCCAGCACGCGCAGCGCGTCGCGCAGCGGTTGGATCGGCACGTCGAGCAGCGCGACCAGATCGTTTTGCGACACAAAGGCGCCGGTCGGGACGGTGCGATCGAACAGCCCCTCCAATATCTTGCGATAGGCGATGTCGCTGAGGCGCGGTTCGGACGCGGGCGGGCCCTTGCCGGTCATCGTCACCTTCGTCGCCTGAGCCATATGTCGTCCGCACTTTCCCGCCTTGAACGCTTCGCATGACGCTTTTGGCCGCCATGTGCAACGGCGATGGTCCCGATCATGCGCGCAGGAGGCGCAGCCGCTCGCCCTCCGGGACGATCTTAGCCCGCTCGCCCTTGCGCAGCGGCACGTCCAGTTCAGCCTTGCCCCAGCGTAGCCGCACCGCGCCATTACGGCCGGCGCGTAGCAGCGCATGGTCGAGCGTTCCGCTGGTCCAGTGCAGGTCCAGCTGCACGTCGCCGCGCGCGCGCAGGCCCGTCGCGCTGCCGGAAGGCCATGCCTTGGGCAGGCAGGGGAGCAGGTGGATCATGCCCGAATGGCTTTGCAGCAACATCTGGCCGATGCCGGCGGCGCCGCCCAGATTGCCGTCGATCTGAAAGGGGGGATGGGCGTCGAACATATTGGGGTAGGTGCGCTGCGGCTGAAGCAGCATTTTAAGCACCTTGTGCGCGCGTTCGCGATCCTGAAGCCGCGCCCACAGGTTGATGCGCCAGCCAAGACCCCAGCCGGTGGCATCGTCGCCCCGTATCTCCAGCGAGCGCCGTGCCGCCGCCGCCAGCTCGGGCGTTTGGTGCAGGCTGATCTGGTCGCCGGGGAAGAGGGCATAGAGATGGCTGACATGACGGTGGTTGATCTCCGGCACGTCCATGTCCCAGTCGTCGAACCACTCCTGCAACTGCCCCGCCTTGCCGATGCGATGCGGCGGCAGCTTGGCCTGCGCCCGCTCTATGTCCGCCACCAGGTCGGCGTCCCGCCCCAGCCGTCGCGCGGCATCCGCGCTGCGGGCGAAGACATCGCGGAGCAACTGGCTGTCCATCGCCGGACCGGCACAGATGCTTACCTCCGGCCGGTGCATATTTTCCGGCGAGTTGGAAGGGTTCATGACCAGCTCACCGGTGCGCGGATGCGGCACCAGCGCATCGAGATAGAAGCGGCTGGCCCCGGCCATCAGCGGATAGAGGCGGGCGAGAAAATCCGTGTCCCGGCTATAGTCCCAATGGTCCCACAGCGTGTTCACCAGCCATGCGCCGCCCATCGGCCACATGCCATATTTTGCCGCGCTGTTGACCGTCGCCTGCCGAAACAGGTCGGTATTATGATAGACGACCCAGCCACGCGCGCCCCAGTCGTTGCGGGCGGCTTTGCGGCCGGTGATGCTGAGATCCTCCGTCATGCGCAGCAGCGGCTCGATCAACTCGCCAAGATTGGCGGAGTCTGCGGGCCAGTAATTCATCTCCGCATTGATGTTGAGCGTCCATTTCGACTCCCAGGGCGGATTGGTTCGCTCATTCCAGATGCCTTGCAGATTGGCGGGCTGGGTGCCGGGACGCGACGCGCTGATGAGCAGATAGCGGCCATATTGATAATAAAGGGCAGCCAGCGCCGGATCGTCGAGATCGCCCGACCGGGCGATCCGCTCATCGGTAGGGAGCTTGGCAGCCTCCGTGCGGCCAAGGTCCAGCGTGACCCGCCGGAACAGGCGGCGATGCTCGGCCTGATGCGCTGCAAGCAGGGTAGCCCAATCCTTGTCGGCCACCGCCGCAATTTGACGGCGCGTAATGGCGCCGGGGTCGCCGCTGATATCGTCGAAGCGGCGGTAGCTGGTGGCGGTGGCGATCAGGAGCAGCACTTCATCTGCTTCCTCGATGCGGATGGCGTCGCGGCCGACCACTTGCCGCCCGCCGCGTCGCCGGACCTGCATACGGGTTTCGAAGCGAATGCCGCCTTTTATGCCATGCTGGTCGGGGCCGATGCCGCGCATCACGATGATGTCGTCGCCTTCGACCGTCACGTCGCCCGCCTGCGGGGTGGTGAGGGAGAGGTTGACGGTGATCGCCCCCTTGGGTGCGTCGCTGCTGAGGCGCATGGCGACGACCTGATCGACGGGGGAGGCAAAGACTTCCCGCCGGTGGGTGACGGTGCGTTGCTTGAAGCGGGTTTCCGCCACCGCGCCGTCGAGATCGAGCGAACGATGATAATCTTCCGCATGTTCAAGATTTTGGAGCAGCAGGATCAGGTCGCCGATGGGTTGATAGGACATTTGCCGCGGCGGACGGGCAACCAGCACCTCATCGGCGAGCGCCTGCGCCTCCGCATAGCGGCCAGCCCAGATCAATTCGCGGACGCGCGGCAGGCCTTCGCCCGCCTTTTCATTGGTGCCGTCATAGGGCGATCCGGCGAAGAAACTATCCTCGTTGAGCTGGAGCCGGTCATTGGCGATGCCGCCGAACACCATGGCGCCCAACCGGCCATTGCCCACCGGCAGTGCCTCCACCCATTCATTGGCAGGCTGACGATAGTGGAGGATGAGCGGCGACGCGCCCTCTTGGGCGCGCAGCGGGAGCGTGGTCGCGGCCGCGAGGCCGGCCCCGCCGAGCAGCGTTTCGCGACGTGAGAAGCCGCTCATGCCCGACCCCTCAGGGTGAGGAGGAGTGCCGTGGCGGGGGGCACCGTCACATTGCGGTCGGGCTTCTGGCTGATGCGGCGCAATGTCGTCCCCTCTTTGGCCGCGAGGGCGGGTCCGGTCAGGGCTATCCATTGCCTCTCCGGCAGGCGGGGCAGGGTAACGACGATGGGCGCCTCGCTCTTGTTGATGAGGACGATGCGATCCGCGCCCTTCTGCCGCAGCGCATAGCTGCCGAGGGCGGGATGCGGCAGCGGCTCGCTGGCGAGGAAGGTGGCGCCGTCCAGCATCTGCGCGAACTGGGTGCCATAATATAGCGGGCGGCGGGTGAAGCCGGTCGATGGGCTACCGACGATGGGGGAGTAATGGCCATTGCCCCCGCCATGCCAGTTGACGCCGATCCAGCCGCGCTCCGCAAAGCGCAGCATCGTGTCGGCGCCCCAGAGGGCGGACGCATGCGTGTCGGAGACGCCCGGCTTTCCGCCGTCCCAACAGCTATTTCCTTCGGCCATGCGGAAAGGCAGGCCCGATGTGGCGACGGCCTGCTGGATGATGGCGACGCCGCTCTGCTTGAGCGTGGTGGTGCGCGCTTCGGGTACGAAAAGCTGGTCGAGCGTGGCGTCGGGCGAACCCGCCGGACCCATGGCGTAATAATGGCCGGTCAGCATGATGATGTCGGGATAGCGATGCGCCTGCGCTGCGAAGGCGGCGACATAGTCCAGCTTGTTGGACGTGTCGGGGCCGGCGAATTTGACGCCCGGCGTCGCTTGGACGATGGCGGCGTGAAATTCGTCCCATTCGCGCAGGAAGTCGGCCGGGCCCCAGCTTGCCGGGCGATAGCGGTTGCGGAAGACATCGGGCTCGTTGCCGATCTGGAGCGCCATCAGCCGATCGCCCAGTATGCGCGCGACATCGGCGGCCTCGCGAGCGGCACTGGCCGGAGTGGCATGGGCAAGGTTGAGGCCGTAAAGGCAGCTCCAGCCGGTCGCATCGAGAAAGCCGCGCAGGGTGCGGAGCGATTCGGTGGAGACGACCAGCCCTTCCTTGACGCTCTTATTATGCTCCGGCCCGAAAATCTCGAACGGCGGGATATTCCGCCGATCCCCGATATAATTGGTATGCTCGCCCGACGAGCCGCCGATGCGCAAATTACCCTGCGACGAAAGCCCGCGAAATAGCGCGATCAGATCGCGATTGGCGGCGGAGAAATAGGCGGGATTGCTCAGCTGCGCCCGCTCATAGGACAGGCCCACATAATCGGCGGCAATGGTGGGGCCGATCTTTTCGGCCGCATAGCGCAGGGCCAAGGGCTGAGTCGCCGCTTGTGCCCGCGCGATGCGGGGCAGGAGGGCGGTACCGGCCGAAAGGCAGAGCATCTGGGCGAATTGCCGGCGATTCATGCGCATCTCTCTCCTAATGCCTTCACCAAGAGCCTATCCGGCAGCGTCGCCCCGGAATATCAAATGGCCGTTCAGATATATCAGTTTATGAGCAGGAAAGCCTTGGTAGCAAAAGAAAAATTTGCTGCGCCATGCAGATTGGCATGACCAAAGCTGCTACTTTGGCTTGACTGATATTTCAGACTAAGTGATTGATAGCGCAAGAAGTGCATATCATGCCGCTTATCCAGGAGAGGTTCCAATGCCAAAGATGTCGATCGGACAGCTATTGTCATGCTCTTTCGCCGCCATGGCCTTGGCGACCGCTTCTCCCGGATGGGCGCAGCAACAGGCGGAGGCGCAGGCAGGCCAGACCGTCGGCAGTGCCAGCAATGCGGACATCATCGTTACCGGCATACGTGCCACGCTGACCAGCGCGCGCGGCCTCAAGCGCAACGCAGACCAGCTCGTCGACTCGATCGTGGCGGAGGATATCGGCAAGCTGCCCGATACGTCGATCGCCGGCACGCTCCAGCGTATTCCCGGCGTGCAGATTGCGCGCGACACGCGCGGGCAGGGCAATGCCTATGTGGTACATGGCCTCAAACAGGTGATGACCACCGTCAATGGCCGGCAAATCTTCTCCACCACCAACCGAAGCGCGTCGCTGCTCGACTATTCGGCCGATATCCTTTCCGGCATCGATGTCTACAAGACTGCGACGGCCGATCAGATCGAGGGCGGGCTGGGTGGCCTCATCAACATCCACACCGCGCGCCCTTTCGATTTCAAGGGGCTGCACGTCGCGGGCACCGTGTCGGGTTTTTATAGCGACGTGAACGACAAATTGTCGCCGCGCGCCTCGCTGGTCGTCAGCAACCGGTTCGACACCGGCATCGGGGAGATCGGCATTCTGGTCGGCGGTCAATATGAACGCGTATTTTCGGGCGGATATCAGGTGTCGACCAATGCCTATGCCGATAATCGCAACCTGTATGACCGCGATCAGGACGGCGTCTTCCCCAATGATCCGACCGGCGATGCGGTGACGCTGCCCTCGCAGGTGCGGCCCCGCTATGAGACGGGCGATCTTACCCGGTCGGCGCTTTACGCCGCGCTCCAGTGGAAGCCGTCCGATACGCTGACCATCCATGCCGACGCGACGCGTCTCTACACCGGGTCGCACAGCGCGACGCGGCAGCTGTCGATCCAGACCGATGGCGCGACGGGAGTCGCGCCGTTCAGCTTCAAGTCCGGCCCGAACGAGAATATCCCCGACCGCTACACGCTCGCCAACGCATTGGTGCGCTCGAATAGCGGCGCGTCGGACTTCATCCAGCATACCAACATGTATGCGGTCGGGTTCGACTGGCAGAATGGCCCCTTCAAGCTTGCGGCAGAAGGCGCCTATATTGAGAGCAAGGCGCCTTTCTATTCGCGCAGCATCGCCATCCTCTCCCGCGCGCCGACCGCAACCATAGATTTGTCGGGCAATACCCCCGATGTCGCGGTGAGCGGCGTCGACCTGACCTCACCCGCCGCCTATAGCGGCACGCCCGTCTATTCGGACCTTGGCCAGCAGGCGTTCGGCAAGGAGCCGTCCTTCCGCATCGATGGCACGTATGAACTGGATGGCGGCTTCATCACCGCGCTGCGGGTCGGCACCCGCTATGCCCGGCATCGCGTCACCAATGACGTTTACAGCATCGGGCGCAACGTGACGCTGACGCAGCCGCTCACATCGGTCACCGAACTGACGCCCGACGATCTTTTCACCGACCGACGCGTATCGACCAACCAGTGGCTGTCGATCAAGCCATCCATCCTCGACAGCATGGCGCAGACGCGGACGCTGGCAGGGATATCGGTTGACGATCCAGCCTATCCGCTCAACAATAGCTATGATTATCTGGAAAAGGTCTGGGCCCTGTACGGCCGCGCCGACTTCGCCTTTGACCTTGGCGTGCCGATCGACGGCAATGTCGGCCTGCGTTACCTCTCCACCCGCAACAACCAGCTGGTCTATGTCGCCAACGGAACGAGCTTTACGCCGGTGGAAGGCAGCGCGCACTATGACAATTGGCTGCCCAGCGTCAATGTTCGCGCGAAGCTGACGCCGGACCTGTTCCTGCGCCTGGCATTTTCCAAGGCGATCAGCCGACCCGAATTCGGCAATCTGTCACCGGCGGTGCTGGTCAATGTGCTGAGCCAGACCGGCAGCGGCGGCAATCCCGACCTCGCACCCACGACCGCCGATCAATATGACGCCTCGCTCGAATATTATTTCGGCAGGTCCAACTATGCGGCGATATCGCTGTTCCAGAAGAATGTGACCGGCTTCGCGCAGAAATTCGCGCAGGAAGAGACGATCGACGGCACCCCCTATCTCATCACCCGTCCGCGCAATGCCGGGCGCGGCACGATCAAGGGGTTCGAAGTCTTCTATCAGCAGTTTTTCGACTTCCTGCCCGGCGCGCTGCGCGGTCTCGGCTTCCAGGGCAATTACACCTATGTGCAGAGCGCGCTACCGGTCATCGGTACCTCGCTGCGGGTGCCGGGCGATCTTCTGTCCAAACATAGTTTCAACCTGACCGGCATTTATGAGCTTGGGCCGCTGTCGGTGCAGCTGGCCTATAATTGGCGCTCGCGCAGCGTGCAGACCAATTTGGCCGATTCCGCCGGGCGGACGCTCTGGAACGCGCCGCTGGAGTCGCTCGATCTGTCGGCGAGCTACAGCATCAGCGAAAATGTCTCGATCAAATTTGACGCGGTGAACCTCAACTCCGGTTATCAGCGGCAATATTATGGCAGCCCGGATGTGCCGTCGCTCTCCAATCAATATGATCGCAGCTATCAGCTGGGGATACGGGTCAATCTGTGAGGATGCTGGCGCGCCTGGCGCTGTCGGCCTTGCTGCTGCCGGGCTGCGCCTTCGCGCAGTTGGACGGCAATGCCGATGAAGCGAAGGTTCCGCCCTACAGCCTGCCCGACCCTCTGATCATGCGCGACGGGCGTCGGGTGACGTCTTCGCGCATGTGGCTGCGCGAACGGCGGCCCGAACTGATCCATCTGTTCGAGCAAAGCATCTATGGCGTCGCTCCGCCGCGCTCTTCCCGGCAGCGCTTTGTCGTGACGGAGCGGAGCGACAATGCGCTTGGCGGGCTGGCGAAGCGGCGGCAGGTGACGATCCTGCTGGACGGCGATCCGCGCGGACCGCAGATGCGGCTGCTCCTCTATCTGCCGGCAGCGGTGGAGGGACCGGTCCCGGTCTTCCTCGGCCCGAATTTCCATGGCAATCAGGCAGTGCAGGACGACCCGGCCATCGACATCACCACCAGCTGGGTCGTGCCCGCCACGGGCATCCGCAAGGGGCGGGCGACCGTCGCCTCGCGCGGCATCGACGCGGCGGAATGGCCGGTCGCCACGATAGTGAAGGCCGGCTATGGCGTCGCAACCTTCTTCACCGGCGACCTCTACCCCGATGGCGATGACAAATGGGCGGAAAGCATCCTGCCCTATTATCGCACCAGCGCCTCCGACCCTGCTCATATGGGGGCGATCGCCACCTGGGCCTGGGGCCTCAGCCGCGCGCTCGACTATCTGGTGAGCGACCGGGATGTGGACGCGCGGCGCGTGATCGCCATCGGCCATTCGCGCTATGGCAAGGCGGCTCTGTGGGCCGGCGCGCGCGATCCGCGCTTCGCCATGGTGGTTGCAAATGGATCGGGGGAGGGCGGGGCATCGCTCTACCGTCGCCGCTTTGGCGAGACGATCCGGGTGATGAACAATTACTGGTTCGCGCCGCGCTTCAAAAGCTATGCCGAGCGGGAGAGCGCCTTGCCCGTCGACGCCCATGAGCTGATCGCATTGGTCGCACCGCGCCCGGTCTATATCGCCAGCGCGACGCAGGATTGGTGGTCGGACCCCAGAGGCGAATGGCTCGCCGCGCGCGGGGCGGAGCCTGTTTATGGATTATGGGGAAAGTCTGGTCCCGGTGCAGAACAGCCTGCGCCCGATCGCTCCGTCGGCGCTGCGATAGGCTATCACATCCGCACCGGCCCGCACGCGATCACGGAAGCCGATTGGCAGCATTTCATCGCCTTCGCCGACCGGTCACTGCGGTAAAGGGGACATTCTATTTGGCTGCTATATCTTCAAAGAAGCCCCAATCGGCGTCCTTCCCTTGTTCCAACCGCCGCTTGACGGGCGACAGGCGCAGGTCGAAACGGACGGGCTCCAGCTTTGCGCGATATTGGGGCAGGGGGCGGCCGAGGTCACTCCATTGATTGTCGCCGCCAACGCCCCATTGCGCGATATCCACCAGCAACGTGCCGAGCGGGCCGGGGGTGATGTCGGTCCACTTCCATGTACCCGGCGGCCGCCGATATAATTTGGAATAGGCGAAGGGCAGCGCATTCATCATCAACGGCTGCGGGCCTTCCACATGAAGGCCGCCATCGGCATCGGTCACGTCCATCCAGCGGACATCGACCTTGTTACCCGTTTCCTGCGGCCGGCTATAATCATGCGGCTGATCGGCAAGTGCGCCGCTCCAGATGCCGATCGGCGCGCCGACCTTGCGGTCTACATAGGTTTCATGAGGGCCGCGCCCATACCAGCTGATCCTGTCCAGATGAACGGGAAGGTCGAACTTCAGCCCGACACGGTAGGGCGGGGGCAGGTCTTTGTTCAGCGGCTTGAAGTCGGCCGTCATGGCGACGCTGCCGTCCCCGTCCATGCGGTAGATCGACGTGAAGCGCGCCGCGCCCTGCATCGCGCCGCTGCCGAGCGAAAATTCGACGCGAACGGAGCGAGCGCCGGTCGGCTCCTTGCGCACCTCGACGGACGTGACGCGGCGTTGCTCGCTCATCTCCTTCCAGACCGCCAGCGTCTTTACCACGCCGGTGCCGATGCCATTATCGGTTTCGGCACGCCAGAAATTGGGTTCGCCGCCCTGGAGCAGCGCTGTGCCACCCTGCGTGTAGGACTGGATCAGGCCGGTGGCACGGTCGATCGTCAGCGTCGATCCCGCCGCCTCGAGCCGCACCAGCTTGCCCGTCTCGACGAGCGACACCGCGCCCGTGCGATCTGTTGCGGAGGAGCGGGCGGCCTGAAGCGGGAATTGCTCCCACGCCATGATTGTCCCGGCGGCCACCAGCGGGATGGTCCCCTGCCGCGCCCGCGCGCGCAGTGTCACGATATATTCTGCGTCATCCTTACGGTTAAGGTCCGCGAGGGGCAGAGCCAGCGACCCGCTCGCCCGCGCCGCGACCTGAGGCCTTGGCAGGGGGCCGCTGCGGACCAGTCTCCCATTTTCGAGCAGCTGCCATTCGAAATCATAACCGGACAGGTCCAGAAAATCCTGGCGGTTGTGAACCTTGACCGTAGCCGTGGCCGCATCGAAGCCATCGAACTGAACCGGCTCGGATACTTTGCGGAGATCATATAGCGCCGGGTGCGGTGTCCGGTCGGCCTGAATGATGCCGTCCCCGAACTCGATATCGCCCGTGGGGTTGGGGCCATATTCACCGCCATCGGCCCAGTAGCGCCGCCCGTCCTTCGTATATCCAAACATGGCCTGATCGACCCAGTCCCAGATGAAACCGCCCTGCAATTTGTGCGGATGGGCGTGGATCGTGTCCCAATATTCCTTCAGGTTGCCGCCCGAATTGCCCATCATATGCGCATATTCGCACTGGATCATCGGCTGGCGATAGGACCAGTTTTTCGTATAATCGTCCATTTTCGCGGCGGGATCGTACATCGGCGCGTAGATGTCCGCATACCAGTTGGGGCGATGGTCGCCCGGCGCCAGCGGCCCCCAGCCCAGATAGCTCAGCAGCCGGCCCGGATCGCGCGCCTTCACCTGCCTTGCCGCCTCTTCGAACGTGGGGCCAATGCCCGCTTCGTTACCGAGCGACCAGAAAATAATCGAAGGGTGGTTCTTGTCGCGCTCCACCATGTTCATCACGCGCGAAATATGAGCGTCGCGCCAGGCCGGATCGAAGCCGATCTGATATTTCGCCCGCTGCTCAGGCACCCGATTGCCATATTCCATATAGGCATGGCTCTCGATATTGGCCTCATCCATGACATAGAGGCCGTAGCGATCGGCGAGCGCGTAAAGATAGGGATCGTTCGGATAATGGGCGGTGCGGATCGCGTTGATATTATTCTGCTTCATCAACTGGACATCGCGTTCCATCGACGCGCGCGAGATGACGTGGAAGGTCTCCGGATCATGCTCGTGCCGATTGACTCCCCGGATCGTCACGGGCTTGCCGTTCACCGTGACGAGGCCGTCCTTGATCGCCACGGTGCGGAATCCGACCTGCACGGGCGTGGATTGCAGCAGCTTCCCGTCGCCATCCTCCAGCTCGATCAATGCGGTGTAGAGGTTGGGTGTTTCCGCGCTCCAGGGGCGCACGGCCGGCACGCTGCCCGACAGCGTGACGCGGCGCTCGGCTTGGGACGCAGGCAGCGGGACATGCCGCCGCAGCACGACCCTGTCGCCGTCCATCAGCGTCAGGCCGATGCGGCCGCGGGCACCGGGCGTCGCCGTCACATCCACGGACAGCGTCCCGTCAACATAGGCCGCGTCCAGTCCCGCGCGGACGAAATGATCGCTGATCCGCATTTTCGGCGTGGCCATGAGATAGACGTCCCGCTCGATGCCGGAGACGCGCCAGAAATCCTGATCCTCCAGATAGGAGCCGTCGGACCAGCGGAAAATCTGGATGGCGATGCTGTTGGCGCCGGCGCGAACATGCTTCGTGACGTCAAATTCGCTCGGTAGCTTGCTGTCCTGCGAATATCCGACCTTCTGCCCGTTCACCCAGATATTATAGGCCGATCCAGCGGCGCCGATGTGCAGGATGACAGTCTGCCCGCTCCAGCCCGCAGGCACGGTGAAGTCGCGGCGGTAGGAGCCGACAGGATTGCTCTCATGCGGGATGAGCGGCCGGTCGGCGGTGAAAGGGTAGCGCCAATTATTGTACCGCGCCTGATCATAGCCTTCCGCCTGCCAATCGGCGGGAACCTTGATCGAGGCCCAGCCCGACACATCGAAATCGGGCCGTTCAAAGCCGATGGGGCGCGTGTCGGCGTTCGGTGAAAAAGCGAATTTCCATTGGCCGTTCAGCGTCAGGAAACGCGCGGAGCGATCCGGCCGGTCTTCCAGAGCGAGCGCGCGGCTTTCATAGGGAAAACCGCTGGCTCGGGCCGGCAGCTTGCCGACGGCGAAGATGGCGGGATTCTCCCAGTCCGGTCGGCTGGGGTCCACCTGAACCGGCTGCACCTTGGGATCGTCCGCTGCGCTTCCCGATGCCGGCGCGAGAAGGAGGGCCGCAGTGCCGAGCCACCTGAATTGCGCCATCATCATAGTCTTCCATCATCTCCAGCTTGGCATCCTGGCCTTTTCCTTCCGGCAGCAGGGGAGGGCGTCGGTGCGCTTCCTTGCTCTTCCCCCGTCGCCGATCCTCAGGTCTTCAACCGAATGACCAGCCCGATGCGCCGATCCACCACGCTGTTGAAGCGCGGGCGGATCGTCTCGCCGAAATAGGTATTGGTCGACGAATTCAGCAGGTTGGACGCGTCCAGCGAAATGTCGAAATGCTCATTCACGACATAGCCGATCGACGCATCCAGCTGGTCGAAGGGTTTGACATAGATGGGCAGCGCGCCCGATCCCGGTCCGCTGGTGGTTTCGACATAATCGTCGCGCCAGGTATAGGCGACCCGTGCGCGCAGGCCGTTCTTTTCGTAAAAGCCGACGAGATTATAGCTGTTCTTCGACAGGCCCTCCAGCGGTACGCTCTGCCCCGCCAGCGGGCCGGGCGCCTGCGACTTCACATAGGTGTAGTTGGCCTGCGCGCCAAAGCCGTCCAGCGGCGACGGGAGGAAATCGAAGAACATCTGCGCGCCGACTTCAAAACCCTTGATCGTGCCGTCTTCGCCGTTGCGGGGACGGTTGATGTCGGCCTGCGTGACATTGGGGTAAGCGGGCAGGTTCACCGTCTCGCGCGAGATGAAATTCTGGATGAACCCCGTCACATCCTTCTTGAAGCCCGACAGATAGGCATAGCCGTTGCGGCTGAAATAATATTCCAGGCTGACATCATAGGAGGTGGATTTGAGCGGCTTCAGATCCGGATTGCCGGCGTTGATGTTCAGGATGCCGCTGGCGGCGAGCGATGTCACGTTCAGCGTCGGGCTGAGACTGCCGAAACCCGGCCGGGTCAGTTGCTTGGCGGCGGCCAAACGCACGACCAGTTCAGGCGTGATTTTCACGCGCAGGTTCGCGCTGGGCAGGAAATCATTATAGCTGGAGCTTTGGTTGATCGGCGATGTCGCCCCCGTGGGCGCCGTGATCACGCCATTGGTCGACAATTCCGTCCGCAGATAGCGGGCGCCGATGGTGCCGTCGACGGGAATGCCCGCCGGATCGAGGTCGAAGCTCGCCTGACCATAGGCGGCATAGGTGCGCTCGCGCTGCGAATAGCTGTTGTTCGGGTTGAACTGGGGTGCGCAGACGGTGTCGCCGAAGATGCGGCACAAGCGCGCCTGATCCCGCTGGATCGCCATCGGCACCGACAGGACGACGTTCATCGGATTGGGCACGCTGCCGTTGCGGTAGAAATCGCCGGCCAGCGATATCGGCATGAAGGCTTCGGGCAATATCGTTCCCGGGAAGCTGTTCGCCGGCTGTCCAGGCGCGGCGGGCGGGAAGTGGTTTTGCGTCCCCTGCATCCGGCTGACGTCGCGTTCCGTCAGGCGCCCGCCGATCGAGATGCTTTTAAGCACGGAATCGACGAAGCTATATTCGCCGTCGAGCCTGCCGGCGATGCCGTCGCTCTTCGCGACTTCGCGCTGTGCAAAGGATTCCAGAAATTTATATTTGGATATATCGTTGAAGTCGAACCCGCTGAGGTTCAGCAGAGCCTGTTCGCCGCTGCTGTCGAAATCGAGCCTGGTGCCCGCCGTATTGCCGTTATTGCCTACGCGCGTGGCGTTGAAGTCGCTGGTCCGCTTCGAACTGGTATAGGCGATGTCGGTGCTGAACTTGAGATTGTCGGTCGCCATCCATTCACCGCCGCCGGCAATCTGCCAGACATGGGATCGGCTGGGGGCCTGGCTGGCGTTGGCGGTAAACTCGACATTACGATAGGAGCCGGACTTTACCACGTTCGACCCTTCATGGAAGGTGAAGTCGGCGTCGTCGGCGGCCAGCAGCGGCCCGCGATTGGCGTAGGCTAAATAGCCGTCCTGATTATAGCTATATTTATTATAGAAACCCTCGACATAGAGGGACAGGCGGCTGCTCGGCTTCCACTGGACTGCACCGTTGAAGGCCGTGCGCGTGCGATCGGTAATCTCGATCGTCGCGCCGCCGCCATTGGGCGCGAGTACGGCGTCGCCCGGATCGACCTGCTGCGCGGCGGCATTAGACGCGCCGCGGCCTGCAAAGACGCCATTGCCGTTGAAGTCGGCGATATTATAGCGCGTGTTGAACGGCTCCATGCCCTGCTGGTCGCGGCGTCCGGCAGATTTGATGACGGCTGCGCCCAGCAATATGCCGATCTCGCCCAAGCTGGTGTCGAAGCGGGTGGAGACCAGGCCCGACAGCTGCGGGCGCGACTTGTCGACGAAATCGTAGAAATTGTTGCGCAGGCTGAGGCTGGCCTGAAACCCCTTGAAGTCGAAGGGGCGTCGGGTCTTGAGATTCACGACGCCGCCCAGGCCGCCTTCGATCAGCGTGGCCGACGGATTTTTATAGACGTCGATGCCGGCGAGCACTTCGGCTGGGATCGCCTCCAGCGACAGGCTGCGCCCATTGTCGCTGAACGCCTCGCGGCCGTTGACGAGCGTGTTGACCTGCGACAGGCCCCGAATGGAGATGCCGCTGCCTTCGCCATGATGGCGGGTGATCTGGATGCCCGGAATGCGCTGCAACGCTTCCGCCAGATTATTATCGGGCAATTTGCCGATATCCTCGGCGACGATGGAATCCACGATCTCCGACGCATTCTGCTTTATGCTCTGCGCGTTGCGCAGGCTCTGGCGAAAGCCTGTGACGACAATTTCGGCGGCTTCAGCGGTATCCGCTCCCGCCTGAGGCAGGGGTCCGTTTCCCACATCCTGCTGCCCGACGGCGCCCTGACCCTCGACCACCACATAGGTTTGCGGCCCGTTGCGCTGCGCGACCAGCCCACTGCCCTGCAACATTCGCGTGAGCGCCTGGTCGATGCTCATCGTGCCCTTGATCGGCGCCGTCCGCTTGCCCCGCATCAGTGATCGGGCGGCGATGATCTGCACGCCCGCCTGCCGACCGAGCATGCTGATCGCGGACCCGGCCGATTGCGCGGGCACATCGAACTGGCGCTGCTGCGCATAGGCGGCGGCCGGCGTCGCAATGGCAACGGCAGCCGTGGTGAGCAGGAACTTGCTGGCGGAATATGACATGGTCTTTAACCCTCTCCCTGATATTTTACTTGTCGGAGTTAAAGAGACCAGAGCGCAGCCAATCCTTCCGCAATTTGCGAATTTATTTTTCCTGCCGCTTTATCCGGATCTTGGCGGGGTCGCTCATGTCGATCTGCGCTTCGAAGATCCGGCCCACGGCATGAGCGAAGCCCAGCGGGTCATCGGTCCGGAAAATACCGTCAATCTGTTCGCGTCCCAGCCCTGGGTCGTCGAGCACGAGCTTGCGCCTGTTATAGCGGTTGAAGTCCTCCACCGCATCGCTGACGGACGTCCCGGCCAGATCGATGAAACCTTCGCGCCAGGCCAGCGCCCGATCCGCATCGGCAAGCTCGTCATTTTGAACGATGATGGCGCTGTTGTCCGCTATGAAGGCGCGCTGGCCGGCGGTCAGACGCACGCGATGACCCTCGGCGCCCGACGCCCAGCCTTCGACGACGCCTTCGCTGACGATGACTTCAGCCCCGTCAGTGCGGCGGCGCACCGAAAAAGCCGTGCCGACCGCCCGGACCAGCACCGATCCCGCTTCCACGACAAAAGGTCGCTTCGGGTCTTTCGCCACGCGAAACCATGCCTCTCCCTTGGTGAGATGTACGTCTCTGCGCTGTTCGCTGAGCGTGACGACCAATTGGCTGGCGCTGTTGATCGCCGCGCTCGACCCGTCGGCAAGCGGAACGCGCCGTATCTCGCCCAAATCGGTCGAATAGGTCGTCCCCCGCCCGATCAGCAGGAAGGCGCCCGCGATCGAGGCGGCCAGCGCGCCGCCGCCCAGCATCATGGACCGACGGCCCAGGCGTATCGGGCTCAGACCCTTGTCGATGGGCTGCATAGTGCCGTCAGCCGCGCCGAGCGTCATCCAGCCTGCCTGCGCCTGAAGGAGAAGGCCGTGGCGACGATAGTCGGCGCGCAGCCAGTCCTGAAGCTCGGCCTCATCGCCTTCCGACCAATGGCCGCTATCCATGCGAGCGACAAAGGCCGCTGCCTGCATCTCGTCGGCTGTTTCGGTGACGCTCATCGCCCGTCTCCCGATATGTGCGCTATCGTGGTACGATCAGGATCGCGCGCATCCTCGGCGCTTTTCCACGCCTGACGGACCAGCCGCACGCCAAGCCATATCTGCTTCTCGACCGCTTTTTCCGTCGTCCCAAGATGCAGCGCGATCTGTTTCTGGGACCAGCCTTCGATCTTGCGCAGTTCGACGATGGTCCGGCATCGCTCGGGCAAATCGGCAATGATCATCATCATTTTCGCACAGGCTATCTTGGTGGCTGCCAGCTGTTCGGGAGAGGGCCGATCATCATGCAGCGCCTCGATCTCCGCGAAGGTTTCGAACGCGACGACCCTTTCCCGGCGCAGCCGGCGCAGGAGCAGGTTGCGAACGATCGAATGGAAATAGGCATAGGGCGTTTCGATATGATCGACCGAGTCCAGCATGGAGATGCGGCAATAGGCTTCCTGGATCAATTCGTCGGCGTCGGCCCTCGCCACCTGGGCGCGAGACAGCCAGGCACGGACGCGCGGCTCCAGCGGAAGCACCTCTTTGGCGACCCAGGTCGCTATTTCTGAACGCCGTTTGAGCGCTTTTAGATGCTCTGGAACCATGATTGCTCGCTTATACGGATCAGCCCGCTTCCCTTGTCCATCCTAGAGTCCCGGCTGCCGATAATCCTTCCAAGCGACTGTAAATAAGCTGCTGGATGATGTGAAATTCCGGCCGGCAACCGCCGGGTCGTGCTCAGGCGTCGATCCCTAGCGAAGTTCTGCCCCTGATGAGCGCGCAGGAAAACCCTGTGCCCCTTTCAGAACTGAGCGCCCGCAGCGGCCAGCGACTCCTTGACCCGCGTCGTTGCCATGTCCAGCGGATCGGTTTCTCCCATGAGGGCGAAGCTTCCGTTCAGGGCAAAGGTGCAATGGCCGTGCACGGTCGCCACGAGCGAACGCGCGAGGCGCGGAGCCTTGTCGCGCAGGGCTTCGGGCAGCACCGCCTCGACCTCGCGAACCACGATATTGGTGAGCGCGCCGCGGCGCTCTGCCAGCGCTTCAGGCATCACGCCGTCTGCCGGCAGGCGATGGTCGTAAATCGCCATCCAGAGATTGAGATTTTGGGTCGCGAAACTGAAATAGCCTTCGACCAGCGACGCGATCCGGTAGTCCCGGTCCTGGGCAAGCTGCTCCTCCAGATGCGCCGCCCATTGCTCGAACGTCCGCGTATTGATCGTGGCGAGCAGCACGTCGAGGCTGCCAAAGGCGTTATAGAGCGTGCCCACGGCATAGCCGACCCGTTTGGCGACCTCGCGTGCGGAAAAGCGTTCGAAGCCGACCTCTGCCATCAAGCGATGGCCTTCATCGATGATCAGCATCTCCAGCTCGGCGCGGCTATGATCGGATCGTCTGCCCATGAGGGTGAAGATATAAATTAAATTGAACAGTGTCTAATATTTTAATTGAACACCGTTCAATTTCCTTCTATCGCCTGAGTCTCCATGGCGAATGGAAGGTGAATCATGCTCTTCACACTGCTTTTGATGATCGTTGCTGTCATGTTGTTCGATGCGCGCCGCCGCATCATGATGCTGGAACAGCGTATCGAGATGCTGGAGGCGGAGGGACAGCCTCTATCCAAGCCGGTCGCGCTAGGGCCGGCGCGGATCGTGCATGCGAGAGCGGAGGCCGCGCCATCGTCGCCGGCTGCCGAAACACCAAGCGGTTCACCACTCGCAGCGACCGTCGCCGAGCCCGAGATGCACCGAGAAGCGGAAGTAGGGCCGGAACCGGAAATCTTTCAGGAAGAACGGGCGGATGAGGCTGACCCCGTCCGAACTGCTTTCGGGTTCGAGGAATTGTTCGGGCGGCGGCTGCCGATCTGGGCAGGTGGTGTCACGCTTGCGGTCGCGGGCGTGCTGCTGGTGAAATATTCTATCGACTCTGGGCTGTTGTCACCCTTCGTCCGCGTGCTGTTGGGCCTCATATTTGGCGCAGGTCTGATCATCGGTGCGGAAACCGCGCTGCGGCAGGAGGCTCGGGTGCGCGATCCGCGCGTGCGGCAGTCGCTGGCGGGCGCCGGCCTCGCCACCCTCTACGCCGTTATCTGGGCTGCGGCCAATCTCTATCATCTGGTGGGATCAGGCACGGCTTTTATCGGCCTGACTGGAGTGACCGAGCTTGCCATGGGGCTCTCGCTGCGCTTCGGTGCGCCAAGCGCGATGCTGGGGCTCATAGGAGGCTTGGCCGCGCCCGCGCTGGCAGGGGCGGACGAGCCGAACATATCCTTGTTGTCATGCTATCTGGCGCTCACGATCGGCGGCCTGTGCGCGCTGTCGCGAAGTCAGCGCTGGATGTGGCTGGGCGTAGGGGCGCTGATCGGGGGCATGGCTTGGGGAAGCATGCTGCTGCTCTCAGGCGCACTGGACCTTGCTTCTTCCCTGTCGGCAGGACTTCTTATTCTCGCCGTTGGTTTTGCCTTCCCGTTCATCGCCTTTTCGGGCGGTCGAGTAACGCTGATCCGCGGCATGTCGGCCCTGGTGGCCTCGGCGCAGATGGCGGCGCTGGTTGCAACCGGCGGCTTCGCTCCGCTGCACTGGGCGCTGTTTGGCCTTCTATCGGTCGCTTTCCTGTGGCTGAGCGGCCGGGAGCCGACGTTGCGTCGTTTGACACCTGTGGGGCTGGTGGTCGGCTTGCTGCTGGCCGGGGCATGGCCTGTGCCGGCAGCGTCCTTCTTCACGCTGGTCATGCTGGGACTGGCCGCGATTTACGGCGGCGGTGCCTTGTGGCGGCTATGGCGCCCGAGTGGCAGCCTGATCGAGGCCGGCCAGATTGCAGGCGTGGCGCTGGGTGGTCTGATCGTGAGCGCGCTCCATTACTATCAAGGTTCTGCGGCCGATGATCTGAATTTTGGCCGGAGCGCTCTGGCTGCCAGTATCTTGCCGGCCATCGCAATGCTGCTGGGCTGGCAAAATCCGACGCGGCGGAACGATGCGCGCTTTGCGCTGCTGGCGACGATTACCGCCGTCCTAATGCTTTGTGCGGGCATTTTCGGCCTTGCCGGCTGGACCCTGCCGCTCGTCGTCGCGACTGTCGCTGTCGCCCTGCTGCTGCTGGCCTTGCGCGCCGATGATGTGCGGGTCGAATGGAGCGGCTGGGGCTTCATCGTTCTGATGGTCGCGTTGCTGTTGCTCAGCGATCCGACTTCGCAAGAGCTTGGTCGCTTGGCGGGGGAAGAGGCTGAGGTCGCACCCTGGACTGCTTTGCTGCGGTGGAGCGGTGTTGCGGTCGCCCTGATGCTTTATGCTTGGCGTGCGCGACTGGTCGAAGGGCGACTTGTGGCGCAAGTCATGGCCACGCTTGCCACTTATGGGGCGATCGCGCAGGTCGCGCCTTCCCTCTGGCTCGCGCCGCTTGTCGCAATCGCTTTGCCGCTTCTGGCCGAGTATGCGCGCCGCCTGCCGCCGCTGCGCCTTCTGCCTTCGCTGGCGACGCTGTTCCTGCTGGCTATGCTTTGGGCGGTGGAATCATTGCTGCTGTGGATCGCCCCCGGCCTGCTGTCGCTGCTGGGCGAGCCCATGCTTGTAAACCCGCTGCCCGACATGGCAGATATGGTCCGTTGCCTTGCCCTACCGGCGGCGCTGATCCTGTTTGCAGCGCTGCGCAGTAAAAAAGTGATCGGACGGCTTGGCTGGCGATCCGCTTTAATTGTGACCAGCCTGTTCGGCGCAGTGGCCCTGCACATCACCTACAAGCAGCTTTTCGCCATCGCCAGCGATGCCGATTTCATGCGCTCGGGCCTGGCCGAGCGGACGGTGTGGGAAGGCTTGCTGATCCTGGCGAGCTGGGTTGCCTGGCGCCGGTTGGACCAACGAGTCACGGCCCTGGCCCTGCTGGGGGCCGCTATCGGGCATAATCTGCTCTATACGATGGTGCTGCATAATCCGCTTTGGACGGCGCAGGCGGTGGGCGGCATCCCGTTCCTCAACCTGCTCGTCCCGGCTTTCGCAATCCCGCTGATCGGACTTTGGCTGGCAGGTCGGATTGTGCCTGATCTGGCGGCGCGCTATGCACGATACCGTAACGCTTCCGTCACGATACTGATCTCGCTGTTCAGCTTCACCATGCTGCGCCAATTGTTCGAGGGGTCGATGCTGAACCTGCCGGGTCTGTCAGCTGGCGAGGATATTGGCCGATCGGTCGTGGCCATCGCACTAGCCGTCAGCTTCCTGTCATGGGGCATATGTCGGGAGGAACGCGATTGGCGCATTGCATCGCTGCTGCTCATGCTGGCGGCGGTGGCCAAGGTTTTCCTGCTTGATGCGTCGGGCCTCACCGGCCTGCTGCGCATCGCGTCCTTCCTGGCGCTTGGCTTCAGTCTCATCGGTATCGGCTGGCTCTACAGCCGCCATTTACGCGCGGATGCTGATTAAAAGTCCGTTCATCTTTCTTGCTATTCGCTCCGATCATGAGGGGTAATGTTCATGTCCGCACCTGATCTGTCTCTGTTGGGAAAACGGCGTTTCGCGCCTCTGTTCGTCGTGCAGTTTCTGGGCGCCTTCAACGATAATTTGTTGAAGTTCGCCCTGTTGTTCCTAGCAAATTTCGTTCTGTTTCAGGCGGAACCGTCCAAAGCCGAACTGCTGGCGACGATCGCGACAGGCCTGTTCATCCTTCCCTATTTCCTCTTTTCAGCCTTGGCCGGCCAAATCGCCGATGCCTGCGACAAGGCAAAGCTGGTGCGCGCGGTGAAAGCGGCGGAAGTCGCCATCATGACGCTGGCGCTGATCGGCTTCTGGCTGTCGTCGGTGCCGCTGCTGCTGGTCTGTCTGTTCCTGATGGGACTGCATTCGACCATCTTCGGCCCGGTCAAATTCTCTATCCTGCCGCAACATCTGCATCCGCAGGAAGTGATGGGTGGCACCGGGCTGATCGAAGCCGGGACGTTCCTGGCGATCCTGAGCGGGCAGTTGCTGGCTGGCGTCATTTCAGCGCAAACGGCCGGCCTTGTTGCCGTTGGCGTTGCGCTGACGGGCTTCGTCGCCAGCCTGGCCGTGCCCGCAGCGCCCCCGGTGGCACGGGGGTTGCGGATCGATCCCAATATTTTTCGGAGCACCTGGCAGATATTGAGGGCGGCGCGCCACGGGCGCGGCGTTTGGCTCTCCATACTGGGGATCAGCTGGTTCTTTGCCGTGGGCGCCGTGCTGCTGGCGCAGTTCGCGCCGCTGGTAAGCGGAGTGCTGCATGCCAGGCAGGATGTCGCCACGCTATTCCTGCTGGTCTTTTCGCTCAGCGTCGCGCTGGGGTCGCTGCTGGTCAACCGCCTGCTGCGCGGGGAAGTGTCCGCGCGCTTCGTGCCGATATCGGCGCTGGCGCTTGGCGGCTTCATGATCGATCTGTGGCTGTCGACCAGCGCCTATGTGCCACAGGGAACCGCCGGCGTCGCCGCTTTCGTCGCGTCACCGGGCAGCTGGCGCATCCTGCTTGACCTTTTCGGCATTGCTTTTGCCGGGGGCATGTTCATCGTTCCGCTCTACGCGATCCTTCAGACGCACGCGCCGCGCGAGGAGCGGTCGCGTACCATTGCGGCAAACAATATCGTCAACGCGGCGGTCAGCGTTGCCGTGGTGCTAGTAGTGATGGCGATGCTGACGCGCGGCGAAAGCGTGCCCGGAGTGATCGGCACGATGGGCTTCGCGACCCTGACGGTCGCGCTGATTTCCTGCTGGCTGCTCCCCGAAACGCTGATCAAGGCGCTGTTCCGGAACCTGTTGCGGCTGCTCTACCGGGTCGAGCTGTCGGGCGCGGAGAATATGCCGCGGATCGGCACGCCCGCCGTGGTCGTGGTCAATCATGTGTCCTTCCTCGACGGGCTGCTGCTTGCGGCCTTCCTGCCCGGCAAGCCGACCTTTGCGATCCACAGCCGGATCGCGCGAGCCTGGTGGATCAAGCCCTTCCTGCCGCTGTTCGACGCCTTTCTGGTCGATCCGACCAACCCGATGGCAGCCAAGGCGATGGTCAAGGCGGTGCGCGAAGGGCGCACGCTGGTGATCTTTCCGGAAGGGCGCATCACCGTCACCGGCGCGCTGATGAAAATATTCGATGGTCCCGGCATGGTCGCCGACAAGGCCGATGCGCCGATCATCCCGGTCCGCATCGACGGCGCGCAATATACGCCCTTTTCCCGCCTGCGCGGCAAGGTGCGGCTGCGCAGTTTCCCCAAGATCAAGCTGACCGTGCTGCCGCCGCGTCGCTTCAGCATAGAGGGCGAGATGACCGCCCGCGCGCGCCGCGCCATCGCCGGTCGTCGCCTTTATGACGAAATGAGCGCGATGATCTTCGCCACCTCGCAGACCGACGAGACGCTGTTCGAGGCGTTGCTGGAGGCGCGCTATATCCATGGCGGCAAGGCGTCCGTGGTGGAGGATATCAAGCGCGAGCCGATGAGCTACAACCGGCTGGTCGTCGGCAGCCTGGCGCTTGGTCGCCCGCTCAGTGCGGTGAGCCGGCAGGGTGAGGCGGTCGGTGTGCTGTTGCCCAATGTGGCGGCGGTGGTGGCGACCTTCTTTGCGCTGCAGGCGCACGGCCGGGTGCCCGCCATGCTCAACTATACGGCGGGGCTTGCCAATCTGAAGGCCGCCTGCACGGCGGCGCAGATCCGCACCATCGTCACCGCCCGCGCCTTCGTCGATCAGGCAAAGCTGGGCGACATTGTCGCCGCGCTGGAGCGCGAAGGGCTGACTATGTTATGGCTGGAGGATATCGGCGCGACCATCGGGACCGGCGCGAAGCTGCGCGCGTTGATCGCCAGCCGCTTCGCCGGTCGTGCGCACAAGAGGTTGCGGATCGCGGCCGATGCGCCTGCGGCCATCCTGTTCACCAGCGGGTCGGAAGGGCTGCCCAAGGGTGTGGTGCTGAGCCACCGCAACCTTCTGTCCAACTGTCGACAACTTGCCGCGCGGATCGACTTCAACACGGCGGACATAGTGCTGAACGCCCTGCCGGTCTTTCACAGCTTTGGCCTGACCGGCGGTACATTGCTGCCGATCCTGCATGGGGTGAAGACGCTGCTCTATCCCAGTCCGCTTCATTATCGCATCGTGCCGGCGCTGGCCTATGACAGCAATGCAACCATATTGTTCGGCACGGATACCTTCCTGTCAGGCTATGCCCGCATGGCGCATAGCTACGACTTTTATTCGCTACGCTATATCTTCGCCGGGGCGGAGCGGGTGCGCGACGAAACGCGCAGGACCTATGCCGACACATTCGGCCTCCGGATCCTGGAAGGCTATGGCGCGACCGAGGCCGGCCCGGTGATCGCGGTCAACACGCCGATGCATTTCCGCGCCGGTACGGTGGGTCGACTGCTGCCGGCGATCGAGGCGCGGCTCGACGATGTGCCCGGCATCAGCGAGGGCGGACGTCTGTCCATCCGTGGCCCCAATATCATGATCGGCTATATGAAGGCCGACGCGCCTGGCGTGCTGCAACCGCCTGAGGAAGGCTGGCACGACAGCGGCGACATCGTCACCATTGACGACAACGGCTTCGTCACGATCCGGGGACGCGCCAAGCGGTTCGCCAAGATCGGCGGCGAGATGGTGTCCTTGCCCGCGGTGGAGGGTTATGCCGCAGCGCTCTGGCCCGATGCCGATCATGCGGTCGTCACGCGCCCCGACGCGCGCAAGGGGGAGCAATTGGTGCTGTTCACCACATGCAGGGGCGCGAAGGCCGGCGATCTCCAGGCCTGGGGGCGCGCCAATGGGGTTCCCGAACTCGCCATTCCGCGCGAAATCCGTGAACTGGACGCCTTGCCAGTGCTTGGCACCGGCAAGCTCGACTATGTCACGATGACGCAGCTGGCGACCGGATGAGGGGCGCAAGCTGGGCGCGACAGGAGAATGGGATCGAGGAAGTCGAATCGCGGGCAATCGCGCCGAGACCCTATGTCGCCAGCACGTAGAATGGTTGGCGGATATTAAAAGGGGGAAGATTCCACATAGGATCTTGATAGCTTCGCACGCCTGTTTGAGATTGCTAGCCGGGCGCAAGGGGGGGGGCGATTGCCATCGCCGCCGCGCTTTGGGCGGAGCCACGCTGATCGCGGTCGATTTCTTTTGCACGGAGGAGCGCGGCCATCTCGCCTTTCGGGCGGCCGCCAGCGAGGCCGAGCGCCTGCTGACGCGCATCCTTTCAGGCGATGCGGAGGCGGCGCGGAGCTATTTCGACTCGCGCAAGACCGCCCTTTGCCGACGAAATTGGCCGCTATTGATCGATTACCGTCATCCCTGATGGTTTACCATCGCCCACTCCAGTCCGAAGCGGGCCAGATATTTCCGCAGGCGATCCGCGTCATTTGAACTACTGCGGCGGGTGCGTGAAGCATTGAACAATGTCCTTCCCGCTTCCGAAAGGGAGCGGCTTGCCCGGCATATCCGGATCGTCTCGGCCAGCTGGACGCGATCGAACAGGTCTAGCTCGGCAATCCGATCCCGATCCCATAGTTCCGCCAGCAGTCCCCCACCATCATCGGCCTGACCCGACCAGAGGAGCCGAAGCCTCGCGATTTCCTTTTCCACACAGTCCACATCAATCCGCCCCTTCGGGCTAAGCGTGGCCATACGGGTGACGCTCGCGGCGAGATCGCGGAAATTGCCTGGCCAGGACGCTTCGTTGGACGTCGCGAAACTGAGATAGCGCTGGCGCGCCTCCTTGTTGAAACTGGCCTGATCGCCCTCGCGCTCGGCGAAGCGGTCCAGCTCATAATCGAGATTGGGTTCGATATCTTCGCGCCGGTCAGCAAGGCCGGGTAGGCGGAAGGTCCAGAGGTTCAGGCGGGCATAGAGATCATCTCGGAATGCGCCGGCCGCCACGGCTGCGCCAAGATCGCGATTAGTGCCCGCAATCAGCTGGAAGTCGGACGCCACCTCCTTATCCGCACCTACGGGCAGGAAGCGTTTGTCTTCTATAGCGCGCAGGATCATCGCCTGCTCGTCGAGCCCCAGTTCGCCAATCTCGTCGAGGAATAGCATGCCCGTGTCGGCGGCACGCAGCAGCCCGGGCCGGTCGGCAATCGCGCCGGTAAAGGCGCCCTTGCGGTGACCGAACAGGGCCGACATCGCGCTGTCGCCCTTCAGTGTTGCGCAGTTCACTTCCACGAACGATCCGGCAACCTGATGTTTCGCCTTCTTGAGTTCATAGATCCGTCGCGCGAGCTGGCTTTTGCCGGCGCCGGTTGGGCCCATCAACAGCATCGGCGCGCGAGCGCAGCGCGACCTGTTCGATCTCGTCGATCATGCGGTTAAAGGCCGCATTGCGCGTGTCGATCCCGGATTTGAGGAAAGACGTGCTCTCCGCGCTTGCCACGGCGAAGCGGGTGGCGATGCTGTCATAACGCGAAAGGTCGAGGTCGATGATGCTCCAGCGGCCAGGCGCTCCGCCATCCTCAGCCCGTTTGGCGGGCTGTGTCTGGAGCAGGCGCCCCGGCAGATACCGTGCCTCGGTCAACAGGAAGAGGCAGATTTGGGCGACATGAGTTCCGGTGGTGATGTGAAGAAGATAGTCCTCGACGTCCGGGTCGAAGGGTTCGGCTCGAGCGAAATCGAGCAGCTTTCCATATACTTGGGCCTGTCATCAAATAAGGGATTCCCTTGGACGCGATTGAATGATTCATAGCTTGCCATGGCGATGGAGGCTGGTTGTGGTGAAGCGCTATGGTTTGCGGGATGATCAATGGGATCGGATACGGGATCTTCTTCCGGGCCGTGCGGGGACGGTGGGTGTCACGGCGAAGGATAACCGGCTGTTTGTCGAGGCGGTGTTATACCGCTACCGAGCGGGTATCCCCTGGCGCGACCTGCCAGACCGGTTCGGAGACTTCCGCGTGATCCATCTGCGTCACATGCGCTGGAGCCGCAAAAATGTGTGGGCACGGGTGTTCGAGCATCTCGCCGCCGACAGCGACAATGAATATGCCATTATCGACGCGACGATCATCTGCGCGCATCAGGCCAGCGCGGGCGCAAAAGGGGGCACCCCGAAACAAAGGCCATCGGACGCAGCAAAAGCGGACTGAGCAGCAAGCTCCACACCTTATGCGATGCCCTTGGCAATCCTGTCGCCTTCCATCTGACACAAGGGCATCTGCATGACCTGCACGGTGCCGATGCCCTGCTGCCAAAGGTCGCCGGACGCTTTGGCGCACTGCTCGCGGATCGCGCCTATGACGCGCAGGAACGGGTGGTGGACATCCTCAATGCCAGCGGCGTCGAGGTCGTCATCCCATCAAAGATCAACCGGACATGGCGCCGAAAGCATGATCGGGACCTCTACCGCGCCCGCCATCTCATCGAAAACTTCTTTGCCAAGCTCAAGGCGTACCGCGCCATCGGCACGCGATACGACAAGCGCACATCCGCTTTCCTTGGCGCCATACACCTCGCTTCCGCCATCATTATCCTCAATTGATGACACGCCCTTCTTCGAAATCCCAGGGGTCGCGGAAATCCAGGAGACGCATGTCCACCCGCGTCTCCGGCGAAACCGAGGCGATGTCCTCGGCCACATATTCGGCCAAGCGTCGATGAAGGCTGCCGTGCAGCAAGATGAGGCGATCGACCCGTAAATCTTCATGCATCGTCAGAGCGACGGTAGGACGCCACTTGCTCCAGCGTGACGGCCCGTATTTGCTTACATCCAGGGTCGAGCCAAGGAATCCGATGACGGTGAGAGGCTTCATCTTTATACGATAGGATAAATCTATATCCTAGGCGATATGTTTTTTGTTGATGCTCCGCATGGGGTGGCAAGGCCGGACCTGAAACAAAGCTCGTCAGAACAGCATCCTAAACTTTTTCTAGGCTCCTCACGCTGATTTGGCACGGCTCCTGCAATGCTGATCAGCGTCGCTCGGGGCGGATTACCCGGCCGACAGCGTGCCCGGCTCGTGCCGCAGCCCGTAATCGGCGCCCACGTCAAGCCTTGGCGATTGCAGTGAATACGCCAGCAGCCTTGCCCGAAGGCTTTGATCCTTCTTTGCCGACAATCTGCGCGAGCGCCGCATCTATGGTCGCGTAGTCGAACAGGAAACCGCTTCGCAGCGCTGCATCAGGAAGTATATGTTGCCCGCTGAGCAGCAATTCCTGTGCAAAGTCTCCCAGTATAAAACGAAAGGGCCAGGCGGGGATCGGCACGACGGCTGGGCGGGAGAGCGCGTGCCCCAGCGCGGCGGTAAAGCGGCGATTGGTCACTGGTTCTGGTGCGACCGCATTGACGGGGCCCGCCAGATCATCCTTGGCAATGGCATGACAGATCAGCCGCACGAGATCGTCCCGATGGATCCAACTCATCCAGTGCCGCCCATCGCCAAATCGGCCACCAAGTCCGAACTCAAATGGAGTGAGAAGGCGTGCAAGCATGCCCCCGCTGCGATCAAGGACAAGGCCGGTTCGCAGATACACCGTGCGCACGCCGAGGCCCTCAACATGTTTCGCGGCACGTTCCCAGCTGACGCAAACGCGTCGGGAAAAGCAGGGCGTGCCGAGGTCCGCCTCGGTCAGGGGCTGATTGCCACGCAGACCATAGTAGCCGACGGCCGATCCGCTGACGAAAACTGAAGGCTTGCAATCCAGACGCCTCACCAGGCGGGCAATCGCATAAGTGGTCTCAAGGCGCGAACGAACGATCCGCAGGCGCTTGGCCTTCGTCCAAGGCGTGTCGGAGATCGGCTCACCGGCAAGATTCACGATCGCATCGATGTGAGCACCGCTTGCGATCTCATCCAGCGAGGTCACGCAGCGTACCGATCCGGCAGCGGCAAGCGGCAAGGCCTTCGCCCGGTCGCGCGTCAGCACCGTTACATCATGGCCTGCTGCGAGCAGCGTCGTCACCAGCCTGCTTCCTATGAAGCCCGTTCCACCAGTGACAAGAATCGAGCAACGGCCAGATAAACTGGCGGCAAGGCTGGCGGGCTGGCGCTCGATCAGCCGGACGGTGCGCCGAGCGGCGGCCAGGTCGCGCAACCCGGAGACGATCACGCCCAAGGCCGCCACGGCACAGAACCAGCTCATCAAGCCGTAATAGGCGGAGGCAAGCTCCGTCGCGTCGTCCGACAGTCCGACGAGCCACGGAACAAGCATCGCGAGGATGATACCATAGTTCAGCGTTAAAAGCGTGTGTGTCACGCGCTCGGTCGCGGGCAAGTGGCGGGTACGATCCTCCTCCACGAAATCCCACAAGGTGATGAGCAGTTCGCCCGCCAGCAGCGCCAGCAACGCGCCTGCCAACAGGCCTCGCGGTTCGAACCAGCCGAGCGTGAAGAACATCACCGCGTAAGCGAGGTTGCGCACACCGTGCAGGCGCAACTCTACCCGCTGAGACGCGCGCCATGCCAGGCGCTCGGTTCCCTCATGATGATAGATAGTGTCAAAGGCACCCATCATCATCTGGGCGAAGACGGCGATCCACAGAATATCAGTCATGGTGCAGACCTCCTTGCTCGTCGGATTGATCGCAAAAGTGGCTGTGCTGGTGCATCACTTCGCCGAGCAGGCGGTGATGCAGGGAAAGCGTGAAGGTGAAGCTTCCACCTCTGCAATCGACATGATCGATGGTCAGAAGACCCGGCGCGAGCCAATGCGGCATGCGCAACCGGATGCGCCCCAGTTGCAGAAAATAATGGTCACTCGAGAAGCGGATGCCGCCCTCGATCGCGCTGACGCGAAGCGCGATTCCGAACCCGCGACCGAGAAACTCCTCAAGCCCTGTCGGCCCCGCAAAGCGCTTGGCGGAATGGATTACCTGCGGGAAACCTCGCTTGCGTGCATAAAGCCTTGTCCAGACCTGGCCTCCGCTAATGCCATCCTCGGTCACACTGACGATAGCTGCAACGCCGCCTTCGCTTTCCAAGGGTAGTGGAGCGCCGATCAGTCGGCAGAGCTGAGCGAGAAGCCAGCCGCTGACCGTCATCCGACAAAACAGGACCCGTCCGGCATAGTTGGCGGAATGCCCTACGCTCAGGCGCTTGCCGAAGCGGCGACGCACGGCGTCGGGAAGCAAGGCCCATTGCTGCGCACCCAGCAATTGACGGAAGCGCAGGTCGAGCAATTCCTTCCTGTCGTGACCAGCCGGCATGGCTGCTTGCCGACTAGGCAATTCTCGGACTCTTCCTTGCATCTCCCCACCTCCTGTAATGTTAGCTATTTCTGTACCGAGAGAAATTATCTGGTAAATTTTTTACGTGTCGTTTTTCCCGCTCGCATCCTTGCGACCGACGAATTTCAGCAGGCTGACGACCTTCGCTCCAAGCCGGATCAGTCGCATTATCTGCTGTGGCGGAACGTGGATCATCTGGTTGTACCAGCCCTCGACCGTATTGATGAAATCATGCATTCCATGGAGCCGCTGACGGACCTGGGGGCTGATGCGTGGATCGTCGATACCGTCCATGGCAGCGCGGATTGCCGCCACCATGGGGTCGATTTCACGTTCCTTGCGACCCTGCGCGACCTTGCTCGCCATCTGCCACATGTCCGTTTCCGCAACATAGTGATCGCGCCTGTCGCCCAGCACCGGCATGCGCGTGACCAGTTTCCAGTTCAGCAGTTCCTTGATGCTGTTCGATACATTTGAGCGTGCCATCCCCAGCTTTTCGGATATTTCTTCCGCAGTGAGTGGGCGATCGGACAGCAGCAACAAAGCCTGAATCTGAGCGACGGAGCGGTTGACGCCCCACTGACCGCCGAGATCGCCCCAGCGTAATATGAACGCCTCCACAGCGGCGGGTAGCTTCTCCGAATCGATAGTCGTTTCTGTCATGACAGAAATATCTGCCGTTTCGATACTCGTGTCAAGAGTCGGTTGAGAACTTCCTATCCGTCGCTACTCGATCGTGGCTATTTGAGCCCCATAGATTTCTAACGAGAAGCTGATGTAGCCCGACGGAGCTTGTCTCGTTCTCTGTCAAACCGGCAGCAGGTCAGTTGTCCGCAGCCTCTAGGACGCTCCCGCGGGCAGGGCACTGTCACATTTCAGCTATCGACCATCGCTACTGAACGGCTGTCGGCCCAGCGCGCTAACAAACACATTCCATCGGGCGGAAAATATATCCTCGACGACGATCTCCGGAACAGTTTCAATCAGCCGCAGCCTGTTGGCTGCCCCGTCGAGTAGGTCGATCAGGACGTCACATGCCTCCTCCGCCATCGGCACTGGCACCGCCTCTGCAACGGCATTGCGCAACGGGGCTAGTGCCCTCTCGGCCCATTGGGCGGCAAGAAGGCGCAGACGTGGGGAAACCGCCGCTTCGAGGTTCATCGCCGCGTAAAGCGCGGCATATTCGCGCGACAGGCCGAAGGCGAAATAGGTGCGCGCCATGGCGCGCAACACCGCAATCGGTGTCGCTCCCGGCGATGCGGAAGAGGTGAGATCATGTGTAAATCGGGCGATATCGCGATCGACTACTGCTGCAAACAGCGCTTCCTTGTCAGCAAAGCGGCGGTAGATGGAATGTTTGGAGCAGCGTAGGCGCGCGGCGAGTTCGTCGAGCGATGCGCCCGCATAGCCTCGCTCGCAGAACAAGGCGCGTGCCGCATCCAGCAATGCTTGTGTCCAGATTTGCGCCTGTTCCTTGGTGGGTCGCCCCATCTAGCCCCCCTTAATATCGCCAATTGACCGCGTGCCCGCTAAACGGCACGATATAGTGCCGTTGCTTAGCAGAGCGAGTCGCCCTTGTCTTCCATTTCCCTGTCGCGCATCGCTTGGATCACGCCGTCCGGGACGCCTGTCTTGCGCGATATCGACCTCAGCTTCGGCCCGCGACGCACGGGGCTGGTCGGTCGTAACGGCACCGGCAAGACCACATTGCTGCGGATAATTGCGGGTGACCTCATGCCGTCCTCGGGCACTCTGTCCGTCGATGGATGCCCCTATCTGATGCGGCAGATCGTGCGGCCTGCGGCGACGGAGACGATCGCCGACCTGTTCGGCGCAAGGGCCGCGCTTGACCTGCTGGCGCGCGCGGCAAGCGGGGAGGCAACGATGGAAGACCTTGAGCGGGCGGACTGGACGCTGGAGGAGCGTATTGCCCTGGCGCTCGTCCGCGCTGATCTCGATGTGCCGGTGACCGCCTCGCTGGCGGGTCTGTCGGGCGGGCAGCGGACGCGGGCAGCGCTGGCTGCGGCATTTTTTGCCAAGCCGGATTTCCTGCTGCTGGACGAACCGACCAACAATCTCGACCGCGCGGGCCGGGAGGCGGTGCTGCGGCTCGTGGAGGAGTGGAAGGCGGGGCTTATCGTGGTCAGCCACGATCGCGAACTCCTCGAAAAAATGGATACTATCGTCGAACTGACGTCTTTGGGGGCGACCCAATATGGCGGCAACTGGAGCCACTATCGCGAGCGCAAGGCGCTGGAACTCGCGAATGCAGAGCAGGATCTTGCCCATGCCCGAAAGCGCCAGGCCGAGGTCGCACGCCGCAGCCAGATCGCCGACGAGCATCGCCAGCGGCGCGACGCTGCCGGCGCGCGCAAAGGCGCGCGGGGCGACATGCCGAAAATATTGGCCGGCGCCCGCCGCAATGCAGCCGAGGCCAGCGCTGGAGGCGACCAGCGCCTGAAGGCACGTCTCGCCTCCGACGCCTCGCAGGAGGTCGCGGCGGCGCAGGCCAAAATCGAGATCCTACAGTCGCTGTCGATCGTTCTTCCGCCAGCACATGTCCCCGCAAACCGCATCTTGCTGGAAATGCGCGGGCTGGCGATCGGCCATGATCCTGCATCGCCAATTCGGGAAGGCATCGACCTGACAGTCACCGGGCCGGAACGGATCGCGGTGGCCGGGCCGAATGGCAGCGGGAAGAGCACGTTGCTCAGGACCTTGGTCGGCGAACTGGCGCCGCTCGGCGGGACCCTTCGCGTCAATGCGGCAGTGGCCTTTCTGGATCAGAGCGCGGCGCTGCTCGACCGGACGACGACGATCCTCGACAATTTCCGGCGGCTCAACCCCGGTAAGGACGACAATGCCTGCCGCGCGATGCTTGCCGGGTTCCTGTTCCGCGCCGCCAGCGCGCTGCAGGTGGTGGGAACGCTCAGCGGCGGTCAGATGCTGCGCGCCGCACTGGCCTGCCGCCTCGGCGCCGATGCGCCACCGGAAATGCTGATCCTGGACGAGCCGACCAACCATCTCGATATTGAATCCATTCAAGCGATCGAGGCAGCCTTGACGGCATTCGATGGCGCTCTGCTGGTCGTGAGCCATGATGAGGCATTTCTGCAGGCCATCGGGATTGAACGGCGGATCGATCTGGCGCCATGAGCCTGCTCACAGCGGATCACGGCAACTAACGGGCGGGACCGTGGCGGCGCGGCTATCATGTCTCCTATGAACAAGGAGACCTCCCATGTCCCATCGATCGCCTGCTCTCGCTCAACCACGCCGCCGTGCGTTCATGGCCGGGGCGGCAACGCTTGCCTCCGCCATGATGACAGGCTTCAATCCCGCCAAGGCGCTCGCGGCATCGAACAATCCGGTCGCGCGGCCCTTCGGGCCAGTGCGGCAGATCGCGGCCGGACCGCTGAATATCGGCTATGTGGAGGTAGGTCCGTCCTCGGGACCGGCGGTCCTGCTGTTTCATGGCTGGCCTTATGACATTCACAGCTTCACCCAAGTGGCCCCGCTGCTGGCCGCGCAGGGCTATCGCGTGATCGTGCCCTATTTGCGCGGACACGGAACGACCATTTTCCGTTCCGCAGATGCCCCGCGCAATGCCCAGCAGGCGGCGCTGGCGGCGGACGGTATCGCACTGATGGACGCGCTCGGCATCCGGCAGGCGATCGTCGCCGGGTTCGACTGGGGCGCGCGCACGGCGGATATCATGGCGGTGCTCTGGCCCGAGCGATGCAGGGCGCTGGTCTCGGTCAGCGGCTATCTGATCGGCAGCCAGGCCGCCAATGGAAGGCCGCTCCCGCCCAAGGCCGAAGTCCAATGGTGGTATCAGTTCTACTTCGCCACCGAACGCGGCCTGAAGGGCTATGCGGCGAATACCAAGGCGTTCAACCGCCTGATCTGGGAGCAGGCCTCGCCCCGCTGGCACTTCGACGATGCGACTTACGACCTCTCGGCGGCGGCGTTCGCCAATCCGGACCATGTCGCCATCGTGATCCACAATTATCGCTGGCGTCTGGGCCTTGCCGAGGGCGACCCGAATTTCGACGCCGCCGAAGCGCAGCTGGCCACCGCGCCGCCCGTCACGATCCCCGCGATCACCATGGAAGGCGATGCAAATGGCGCGCCGCATCCCGATCCGTCCGCCTACCGCGCCAAATTCACCAAGGCCTACGACCATCGCCTGATTTCCGGCGGGATCGGCCATAATCTGCCGCAGGAAGCGCCGGTCGCCTTTGCAAAGGCGGTGCTCGATGCCGGGAGGATGAGCGCGTGATCCGCCTATCGACCTGTTGCCTGGCACTGGCGACGGCGGTCCTAGGCGTTTCGATGGTCGTGGCGGCGCGGGGACGGGAGCCGGTAGCGGCTCCCGTCTATGGTGTAAAACTGCCGGCCGGTTACCGCGACTGGAAGCTCATCAGCGTCGCGCATGAGGCGGGCAGGAACGATGATATTCGCGCGATCCTTGGCAACGACATCGCCGTTCGCGCCTATCGTGACGGCATACGACCCTTCCCCGACGGCGCGGTGATCGTCCGGCTGGCATGGCGCTACCAATCCTCGCCCCGTAACGATGCGGTGTTCCCCGCGCCGCAGTCCTTCGTGGCGGGCGATCCGATCAATGTGCAGGTGAGCGTCAAGAACGCCCGTCGCTACGCGGCGAGCGGCGGCTGGGGTTATGGTCAGTTCGACAATGGCAAGCCCAACCCGGACGAGGCGCTGACCCGCTCCTGCGCGGCCTGCCATGCGAAGCTGGACCCTGCCGACGATCAGGTTTTTACCAGCTATTCCCATTAAAAAAGCCCCCGGCGGCCTCTTGGCCGACCGGGGGGCAGTTGCGCATCGAGGGGGGGGATGGGGAGGTCGATGCGCAGTCTGAGCCTATCGCGCCATGGCCGCGCGCTCGATCAGTTGCGCCACCTGCCCCGGATGGGAGACCATCACGACATGGGAGGCGCCCTTCACAACAAGTGTTTCCTGCGCACCGGCGCGCTTTGCCATGAACTTCATCGCCGCTGGCGGAATGTTGCGGTCGGCATCGCCATAGACGAACCATGACGGCACATGCTTCCATGCCGGAGCGGTCGAGGGTTCCGACAGCGCGGCCTCCGCAATCGGGCGCTGCCCGACGGCCATGAGCCGCGCCTGCGCCAGCGGCACGTCGGCCGCGAACTGGGCGGGGAAGCGGGCCTGCTGGATGTACAGGTCGTTCCCGCCGGCGGTGAGCGGCACCGGCGGCGCCAGCGTCGGCCCCAGCGTGCTGCCGGGGAATTTGCCGGTCAGGCCCAGCGCGGTCTCGCCCGCGTCGGGCGCGAAGGCAGAGACGTAGACCAGCGCCTTGACGTTGGGCGTGCCCTCCGCCGCCTCGCTGATCACCGACCCGCCGTAGGAATGGCCGACCAGCACGACCGGGCCGCTTATCCCCTTCACGACGTCCGCCACGATTTCGGCGTCCGCGCGGACCCCGCGCAGATTGTCGGGCGCTGCGACGACAGGATAGCCGTCATGCTGGAGCGCGGCGATCACCCCGTTCCAGCTCGACGAATCGGCAAAAGCGCCGTGGACCAGGACCACGGTGGGCTTCTCCTGTGCTTGAGCGGTGGCTGGGAGCAGGCCGGCGGCGAGCATCAGCCCGGCTGCGATGAGCGTTGTCTTCATGGCCATTCTCCAGGTCAGGCGAGCGTGACGACAGTGTCGATGTTGCCCTTCACCGCCTTCGAATAAGGGCAGGTGCGATGGGCGGCCTCGATGATCTGGCGGGCCACATCCGGATCGAGGCCGGGCACATGGACGTCGAGCCTTGCGGCCAGCGCAAAGCCATCGTCGCCGTGGCGCAGTTCGACCTGCGCATCGATCGCGAGCGTGTCGGGCAGGTCGAGGCCTCGGGACCGTGCGGCAATCGCCATCGCGCCCTCAAAGCAAGCGGACCAGCCAGCGGCGAACAATTGTTCCGGGTTGGTTCCCGCGCCGGACGTGCCGGGGGTGGAAAGCCTGATGTCGAGCCTGTTGTCGGAACTGCGTGCCGTGCCTTCGCGGCCTCCGGTGACGTGGACATGGGCGGTGTAGAGTGTCTTGCTGTCGGACATGATTGTCTCCTGTAAGAAATGCGGAAAGGGGGGTCAGCGAAGGGTACGGAAGGCGGCGCGCAGCTCCTGCGCGAACAGCGCGGGCTGCTCCCAGGCGGCGAAATGGCCGCCGTCGCTCACCTCGTTGAAATAATAGAGGTCGGTGTAGCACCGCTCGGCCCAGCTTTTGGGCGCGCGGAAGATTTCGCCGGGGAAGACGCTGACCGCGACGGGCAGGTCGATGACGCCCCGCGCGTTGAAATTGTTGGAATGATCCTCCCAGTAGATCCGGGCGGCGGAGGCGCCGGTCGCGGTGAGCCAGTAGAGCGAGATGTCGTCGAGAATGGCGTCGCGGCCCAGCACGCGTTCGGGCTGGCCGTCGCTATAGGTCCACTGCGCGATCTTCTCATACATCCACGCCGCCATGCCAACCGGCGAATCCACCAGCGAATAGCCGATGGTCTGGGGCCGCGTGTTCATCATGGCCGCATAGGCGGCATTGTCGCGGTAGAAGGCTTCGAGCTGATCGAAGGCGGCGCGTTCCTTGGCGGACAAGCTGGCCGGGGCGGGATCGCCCGCGGCAAGTGTGTGAGCCACATCGGCGGGCACGACGGCGGGCATGTTGAGATGGATGCCCATCAGTCCCGGCACTTTCTGCAAGGCCATGCGCTGCGAGATCACCGAGCCGCAGTCGCCGCCCTGGCTGACATAGCGGTCATAGCCGAGCCGCAGCATCAGCGTGGACCATGCCCGTCCGATCCGGTCCGAGCCCCAGCCCGGCTCGGTCGGCTTCGCGGAGAAACCGAAACCCGGGATCGACGGGATGACGAGGTGGAAGGCGTCTTCTGCCCGCCCGCCATGATTGGTGGGATCGGTGAGCGGGGCGATCACGTTCAGAAACTCCAGTACCGATCCGGGCCAGCCATGCGTCAGGATCAGCGGCATCGCGTTTTCATGGCGTGAGCGGACATGGATGAAGTGGATGTCCAGCCCGTCAATCTCGGCCATGAACATCGGCAGGGCATTGAGCCGCGCTTCCACCTTGCGCCAGTCATAGGCGCCCGCCCAATAGTGCATCAATGGCTGCAAGGTCTGTCGGCGCACGCCCTGCCCGTCGTCACCGACCGGCTGCGGATCCGCCCAGCGGGTTTCGGCGATGCGGCGCTTCATCGCCGCAATCTCGCCAGCGGGAATGGCGACGCGGAACGGGCGGACGCTGGCCTGGGCAACGGCCGCGCGGGCCTGCTTTGGCATGGCGGTCATCAGTCCCGCCAGCATTGCGCCCTCGCCAAGGCCGGCGACAAAGCCGCGACGCGATGTGAAATGTCCTGCAAACACGTTTCTATCCTTCCACCGATCATCCGATCCGATGCCGGGGAGATAGAAGAGGCGTGCTGCGGATGCCCGTTAGGCGCCGTCATGCCCTGTTAGCCTATGCTGGGGCTGCCCTTCGGGGCCGGCACTCTCATCTGCTAACGCCGCCCATCGGTGTCTCGCAGGAAAGGCTCAAGAAAGCGTCCTAGACCCTTGTTAAGGAAGTGCGGCAGCCATTCGCGGGTCGTGGAGAAGTTGAGGAAGCCGGCGAGGGACAGCGCAATTTTGTCGTAGCGGTTGGCAACACGGCGAAACTGTTTGAGGTGGCCGGATATGCGTTCAATCCGATCGCGATCTCTATAGCGTCGGAAGTTGCAGGAGATCGGCTCGCAGCGGTTCGACTCGGGCGGGATGATTGGCAGGATGCTCTGCGCAAGCAGGTTCTCGCCGATGACGTCAGTGTTATATCACTTGCAGCGAGCAAGCCCTGGGTTTGGCGACCGAGATCGCCATCAGGGCATCGACAGCGCCATAATCGGATGCCTCCCTGCCCGTCAGGCTGAAGCCAAGGGGATGTCCTCGATTGTCGCACCGGGCGTGAACCTTGCAGGTAAACCGGCCGCGTGATCGAACAAAAGCTTGGCGTGGGCCACCCTTTTATGCCCTGCGCAGAAACCTAACGTAGACCGAGTTTCATTAACCGTACCGCTCATGCATATGGCACCAGGGTAGCCGACCCGCAACACATGCAGCATCCCGTTGAGGAAACGCCAATTGTCAGGAGCAGGCCGGGATTTGCGGCCCCGCTTAGATGGCAGCAGCCCCGAAATCGCATCCCGATCCTCGTCGGTCAGATCGCCCCAAGCCATAGTCACTCCCAAAAAGAGAAGCTCTGGATCGAAGCAGACCGGCTAGGAATCCATTCTGTCAAAGCACCTTCAGATAATTCCATACCAGTCGCTTGTAACGGACGCATAAAATGGGCTGCTTTCGAAGCTCGTCCCATTTGAAAACCATTGAACTACATCTCCACCTATATTTTGCCAAATTATGTCGCTCTTGCTATCTCCATTGAAGTCGCTTACGCCTAATATGTTCCAATTGACGTCCACCGAAGCACTGTAGCTGCCACTGATAAACCCTGAGCCGGTCGAAATCCATTCCACTAGCTCACCCTTGTCATCGCGCCAGAGCAGGTCCGCTTTTCCGTCACCATCAAAGTCGGCAGCTGCGGAAACATTCCAATTGTTGCCCACCGTGGCAGTAAACCCATCGCTATCAAAGCCAGCGCCTTCTGAGAACCATTCAACAATCTGGCCGTTGTCGTTGCGCCAAAGAATATCGCTCTTTCCATCACCGTTGAAATCGGCGGTAGTGGCAAGTTGCCATTCGTTACCCACGAAGGCCGTAAAGCCGCTGTCGAAGCCCTCGCCATTCGCCAGCCATTCGACCACTTGGCCGTTGTCGTTGCGCCAGAGGATATCACCTTTGCCATCGCCGTTTAAATCAGTGACTGCCTGAATATTCCAATCACGGGTGACAGAAGCAGAAAATTTGCTGCTGTCAAAGCCATCTCCGTTGGAAAGCCATTGGATGACCTGACCACTATCGTTGCGCCAGAGTATGTCGTCTCGATTGTCCCCGTTGAAGTCCTCGAGGCCTGCAACGTGCCAGTCATTCGCTACTGTTGCGCTGAAGCTGCCGCTTGCAAAGCCCGATCCAGTCGAGAACCACTGGATTACCTGACCGCTGTCGCTACGCCAGAGGATGTCAGCTTTGCCATCGCCATCGAAGTCAGCGCCGTCACCGCGCACATGATTTCCGCTTAAAGAAAGGCCAAGCTTTACGCCCGATGCATCTGTTGACAAGATCGATAGCCGTCCAACACGTCCATCAAACATTAACGTTGTGGTGCCGAACGAGAGGTCGTTGGCGCCTTGCTTGAAGGTGAAAGTAGCTGGATCTGTATCGGTGATGTATATGACGTCGTCCGCAGAGAAATCGGCAATATTGTCGCCGTTGAACTCCGCTTCTCGGCCTTGAAAAATATCATTTCCAGTTCCGCCGAAGAGATGATCGCCTTCAAGTCCGCCAATAAGCACGTCATTGCCGGAGCCACCAAAGAGAAAATCACTTCCAGCGCCGCCTTCTAGAACATCGTCACCAGGGTCTTCATCATAACTTCCGCCATAAATTAAATCGTTTCCATCTCCGCCTTGGAGATGATCGTCATCTGTGCCGCCGTTTAAAAAATCGGCGCCTGCGCCGCCGTAAACAATATCGTTTCCGCTGTCGCCGTAGAGTGATTGCCCTCCGTCACCTCCATTGAGGATATCGTCGCCTGCGCCTCCATATAATGTAATGAATGCGTCGGACAACGCGCCATTTAAAACATCGTCGCTGTCACTCCCAACCACTCCTATCATTTCTACGTTGGAAACGGCACCATTGTTCAACATGTCTTGCAGCGAAAATGCCGACACGCTGTCGAAGCTGAGACTTATGGTAAGCCGATCGCGTCCACTTCCACCGTCGACCTGAAATGCTAGGTCGGAAAGCGCGTTCGCTTGGATGTACATAATGTCATTTCCGGCGCCTCCGTAAATTTGGTCGGCTCCGCCCTGGCCCTGAAGATCGTCGTCACCATCGTAACCATAGAGTTGGTCGTTACCCGCCCCGCCACCGATGAAATCAGAAATTGGCGAACCGATGAGGCGGTCTCCCTCAGGTGATCCGTTAATTGAATAGCTCTCGATTGACGTGCTCGTTGATCCCGCGGCGAGCGACGCCTGAACAGAAAAATCATAAGGTCCGAAACCCTCACGGAGGACGAAGATAACTCTGTCCGTTCCCGCGCCTCCATCGGCGTGGAATTGCGTCGTAGAGCTTGTCAGATTGAAAATTAAAAAATCATTCCCATTGTCGCCAGACAGAGTGCTTGCGCCGCCATAGGCCCAAAGGGTGTCATTGCCATCGCCGCCAAAAATAAAGTCAGTGCCACCGTTGCTATAAATGGACTCATCTAGCGACGATCCGATGATCGTCTCATCGAGGTGAGACGATTGAATATTGATTTGCTCGATTCCCTCCACTTGAGCACCAGTGGCGAGGAGATCCCCAAACGAAAAATAAGCGGTGGTGTCTGAAGCGTTAAGATAGATCGTCAGAACGTCGTAGCCGAGCCCGCCATTCGCAATGAATCGGCCCGGCTTGGAGATAAGTTGCACTAGGAGATAGTCATTTCCGTTGCCTGCGAAGATACTGTCATCTCCAGACGCATGGATAACATCATCTCCGTCGAGGCCGAACAGCGACTCTGCTGCGACGGTGTCATAAATAACGTCCCTGCCGTTCGTGCCTATTATGTCCGCCATGACGCCCCCCTTTCGCACGGTCTATCAACTGATTAATTGCTTTGAAAGCCATTTCGTCGTTCCTAGCTCCCGATATATATATAACGGAGTTCGGGCTCTCGTAAGGATAATCAGTTCCGCGATCTCCAATATATCATTGACTTACGATCAGGATACATCAGATAGCGTATGGAGTGTTGGCTGGGTTGATCCGATGGCAGCGTGCGGGAACGTTGTCACGAGTGATCTGGGTTGGCTGTTGGACGCGCGGATGCGCCGAATCGAGCCATATATTTCATTGCTGCATGGGGTCCCATGAGTGGATGACCGGTGGATCATCGGCGGGATCATCTTCGTGATCCGTCACGGCCTGCGATGGCGCGACGCGCCGGCGGCTTACGGGCTAACTAAGACGATCTATACCGTTTCATACGCTGGAGCAGGCTGGGCGTGTTCAACCGGAGCTTCACTGAACTGGCAGCCGGTAGCGACACGTCGGATTGGTTGATGATCGATGCAACGCACCTCAAGGCTCATTGCATGGCCGCCAGTCTGCTCAAAAAGGGGCTCTACCCCGCTGTATCGGACGCAGCTGGGGCGGTCTGACTTCCAAACTTCATGCCGTGTGCGATGGCAGCGGCCGTCCCGTTCGCCTGGCGCTGACCGAAGGCCAGACCAGCGACTATAAGGGCGCCGCCATGCTCGTCGATACCCTGCCTCCGACTAGGGCGATGTTGGCCGACAGAGGCTATGATGCCCACTGGTTCCGCCATGCGCTTATCCAGCGCGGCATCGCCCCGTGCATCCCGTCGAAGATCAATCGCAAGGTCCATATCCCCCACGACCGACCCCTCTACCGCCAGCCCACCGCATCGAGAACATGTTCGCGCAGCTCAAAGACTGGCGACGCATCCATACTCGATACGATCGCTGTGCTCACACCTTCCTCTCGGCAATTGCCTCGCCGCCAGCTTCATCTTCTGGCTCTATCGATGAGTCCTGATCCGAGGTCCGTTCCATCCGCTGGAGCCGCATGGGCGTAGGATTTTCGCGGCATTGGCTGCCAAGGGCGTAAAAGCGGATCAGGTGATGATCGACGCCACCCACTTCACGGCACGCCGGACGTTAGCCATGCCTTCCTCAAGGCCAAGGTGTTGTTGGCTAACCGATGCTACGGCGCTGACTGGTTTTTGGGGCAAGGTCGTACTCGTTAACTTCTGGACTTATTCATGCATCAATTCGCTGCGCGCCCTGCCATATCTGCGCGCCTGGAATGAGCGCTATGGCGACAAGGGCCTGACGGTCATCGGCGTGCACGCGCCCGAATTCAGCTTCGAGCATGATCCCGCCAAAGTGCGCGCGGCCACACAGGCGCTCGGCGTGGCCTATCCCAATCTTCTGGACAATGGCTATTCCGTCTGGCGGGCGTTCGGCAATGAGGGCTGGCCGGGCTTCTACTTCATCGACGCCCAAGGCCGCGTGCGCGGCTACACCATAGGCGAGGGCAATTATGCCGAGGCGGAGCAACTGATCCGCAAGCTCCTCGCGGAAGCCGGGCAGAATCTGTCCGATGTTCCGATTGCCACGGTCGATGCGACGGGCGTGGAAGCACAGGCGGACTGGTCCAGCCTGCAATCACCCGAAGCCTATATCGGCTATGCCAAGGCGCGGGGCTTCGGCTCTCCGGGCGGCTTGCTGCGGGACGCTCCGACCGCCTATATTCCAGCCACGACGCTCTCGACGAACCGCTGGGATCTTTCGGGAAACTGGATCGTCACGCCGGAGTTCGCCCGGCTGAACAAAGCAAACGGGGCGATCCGCTTCCATTTTCACGCGCGCGATGCTCATGCCGTGCTGGGCGCTCCCGCCGACGGGCAGCCGGTCCGCTTCCGGGTAACGATCGACGGCAGGGCGCCCGGCGCCGACCACGGCACGGACATCGATGCCGCCGGATGGGGCGAACTGCGGCAGGACCGGCTCTACCAGCTGGTCAGGCAGCGCGGCGCCGTGTCCGATCATATTGTTCGGATTGAGTTTTCCCGCCCGGGTGTGCAGGCTTATTCGTTCACTTTTGGCTGAACAGATCCGTCATTCCCCCTCCCGCGACCGGCAACCATGCTATAGGTAGCCGGTCGGTGCCGTGCTGCGGCATGATTGGCTAGGGCGGTGCAGGGCGGCATAGTGGCGCAGAACGAGAGTCAGACCACGGACAAGCGGGAACTTGGCGAAGGCATGGCCTTCGGGCGGTTCCGACTTCATCCGGCCAAGCGCCTGCTCACACGGGACGGGCAGCCCCTGGACATTGGCGGGCGTTCGTTTGACCTTCTCGTGGCTCTGGCCGAACAGCCGGGACGGGTATTGTCGAAGCGCGAGCTGCTGAAGCGGGTATGGCCCGATGTCGTCGTGGAGGATGGCAGCCTGCGGTTCCACATGGCAGGTCTGCGGAAGCTGCTGGGTGAAGGCGCCGAAGGCGACGGTAGCCGTTTCATCGCCACGCAGGTCGGCGTCGGCTATGCCTTCGTTGCTGAGGTTGAGCGGCTCGAAACAGAACCACAGGAGCAGGCCGGCCCGTTGACGCAATCGGTCCCGGCGCGCTTCACCACGAATATACCGCCCCCACTGCCGCATCTTGTCGGTCGGCAGCGGGATATCGACCTGCTGCTCGCCCGCGTGGTCGACACGCCGCTCTTCACGATCGCCGGTCCGGCGGGCGTCGGAAAAACCTCGCTGATGATCGAAATCGGTCACCGCCTGACGGGCCATTTCGCCGGACAGGCCGCTTTCGTGGATTTCGGCATGCTGGAAAATCCGACCCTCGTCCCGCCGATGATCGCGGGTGCCATGGGCATTTCGGTGCAGAGCGGCGATCCTGCCGCCGTCATTCTCGGCCATTTGCAAGGCGGGCCGTTCCTGCTGCTCCTCGACAATTGCGAGCATGTGATCGAGCAGGCGGCGGAGATTGTCGAGCGCATCGTGGAAGCGGCGCCTCACGTCCGCATTGTCACCACCTCGCGCGAGCCGCTGCGGGCCTTGGGCGAGCATGTTCACTGGCTCGATGCGCTGGCATATCCGCACGACATAAAAGGGCTGACGCGTGAGGAGCTCCTTGCCTATCCGGCGGTGGAACTGTTCTGCGAACGGGCACGCGCCGCCGATAGTGCGCTGGAGATCGATGATGCCGATGTTTGGCTGATCGCTGAAATATGTCGACGGCTGGACGGCATGGCGCTGCCGATGGAACTCGCCGCCGTGCGCGTTGCCACCCACGGGATCGCGGTGACCGCGCGCCAGATCGGTGAGCGCCTGAGCCTCGCCTGGCCGGGCCGCCGCACCGCCCAGCCCCGCCAGCAGACCCTGCGCGCGACGCTGGACTGGAGCTACGACCTGTTGTCTCCGGCCGAGCGGACGGTGCTGAACCGGCTGGGGGTTTTCGTCGGCCCCTTCTCGGTCGATGCCGCGCTCGACGTGGTGACCGATGCCGCGCTGGGATCGGACGATGCGGCGCTGGCGCTCGACGATCTGACGGCCAAGTCGCTGATCGCCGCCAATCGCACGCGAGGATCGGGTACCTATCGCCTGCTGGAAATGACCCGCGCCTATGCCCGCGAAAAGCTGGCAGCGCGGGGGGACGAGGAGTATCGGACCACCACCCGCCGCCACGCCATGTTCTTCCTGTCCGAACTGGAGGCGATCGCCGCACAGGACAGCATGGCGTTTCAGGATAGCCGCGCGCTGAGGCCGCAATTGGGCAACATCCGCAGCGCACTCGACTGGAGTTTCCGCCCGGACGGTGACGTCCGCCTCGGCGTTCGGCTGGCGACCGCGAGCATGCGCGTGTTCCTCAACCTTTCCCACCTCGTCGAGTGCCGAGGCTGGGCCGCCCGCGCCATCGCCGCGCTGGAACCGCAGCAGCGCGGCACCGCGATGGAACTGGAATTACAGGGCGCGCTGGGCATCGCGTTGATGTTCACGCGCGGCAATAGTCCGGAAGCGGGCGAGGCGCTGTCACGGGCGCTGGAGGTCGCCACGCAGGTCGGGGACGGTTGGAGCCGCCTCTGCATGCTGGGCCGCCTTCACATCTTTCATGAGCGGATCGGCGAATATGCCGTTGCCATGGCCTTTGCCGAACAGGCGATCGCCGTGGCTGAGGAGATCGGTGATCCCGAAGCGCTGGCGGTCGCCTTTTCGCTTTCGGGCATTTCCCATCATCTGGCCGGAGACCAGATCCGCGCGCGCCGCGATCTGGAATGGGCGCTGGAGAATAGCGCGCCGTCGCAGCGCAATCGCACGATTGCCTACGGGTTCGACCATCGCAATCGTTCGGCGATAGCCCTTGCCCGTGTGCTGTGGCTGACCGGCGAGCCGGAAGCCGCGCAGCGCCTCGCCGAGCAGACGGTGACAGAGGCTGCGGCGCTCAATCATCCCGTCACGCATTGCATCGCCTTGATCTGGTCGCTGTCGGTGCACCTGTGGATGGGCGATATCGCGCGCGCCGAAACGGCGCTCGCGACGTTCCGCGAATGCGCGCACACCGACGCCTTTGGACCCTATATCTCGGCGGCAGAGGGGTTCAGCGGTGAGCTGGCGATCGAGCATGGGCGTTATGCCGTAGCTGTCACAGCCTTGGACAACAGCCTCTCGCAACTGCACGCCGCGCGCTACGAACTGCTGACGACGCCTTTCTCCATCGCTCTCGCGCGGGGACTGGCCGCGAGCGGACGGGTGGCCGAAGCGCGCCGGCTGGTCGAGAATATGATCGCCCGCTGTACCGAAACCGGCGAACGGATCGCCTTGCCCGAGCTACTCAGGGTCAAGGCGTCCATCGCCGGTGCCGGAGGCGCGACGGACGAAGCGCTCGCCGCGCTGGAGCAGGCGGGAGCGGTCGCCCGGCAGCAGGGCGCGCAGGCCTGGGACATGCGCGTCGCTGCCGACCGGGCGGGCCTGCTCGCTCAGGCCGTCAGGTGACAGGCCGCAGGATCGCGCGCGGTTCGAGCAAAGCGTCAAGGCCGTAGGCCCCGATCTCACGTCCCAGTCCGGACTGACGGAAGCCGCCGAACGGTGCGCGCGGATCATGGGGCGCGCCATTGATGAGGACGCGTCCGGCCACCAGCTGCCGCGCGACGCGCAAGGCGCGATCTTCGTTCGAGGACAGGACATAGGCCTGAAGCCCGAAATCGGAATCATTGGCGATCGCGATGGCCTCTGCCTCATCTTCATACGTGATGACGCTCAGGACCGGGCCGAAAATCTCCTCCCGCGCGATACGCATCATGTTGGTGACGTCGGTGAAGATCGTCGGCTTGGCGAACCAGCCCCGCTCCAGGCCTTCGGGTCGTCCTTCGCCGCCGGTCAGCAGCGTGGCGCCTTCCTCCAGCCCGGTTCGTATCCATCCCTGCACGCGCTCCCAATGCGCGGCATTGGCGAGCGGGCCGATGCGCACATTTGGATCGGCGGGACTGCCGACCTTGAGCTTTTCCGCTTCAAGCTTCAGGCGTGCGATGATCTCGTCCTGGCGGACGCGCGGCACCAGGATGCGCGTTCCGGCGACGCAGGCCTGGCCGCTGTTGGCAAGGCCGCTCATCAGCGCGATCGGGATCGCGGCATCAAGGTCGGCATCGTCAAGGATGATCGTCGGGCTCTTGCCTCCCAGTTCCAGCACCACTCGCTTCATCGTCTCCAGTGCCGAACGCTGGATGATCCGGGCTGCCGGGGTCGAGCCGGTGAAGGAGATCGACGCCACATCCGGGTGCGCCGTCAGGGCGGCGCCCACTTCCGGTCCGGTGCCGTTCACGACATTGAGCACGCCCTTGGGAAGCCCTGCTTCATGCAGGCATTCGAGCAGCAGCTGCGTCTGGATCGCGCTTTGTTCGGCAGGCTTGATGACGATTGTCGATCCCGAACCGATGGCGTGCGCCAGCTTGGTCGCGATGAAGCCGAAATTGCTGTTCCAGGGCGTGATCGCGCCGATCACGCCGAGCGGCAGCATCGTCACCGCGCTCGACCCGACGGTCCGCTCAAACTCATAGTCCTCGACCGAGGCCGCCATGACATCGAAAACCGACGCCGTATTCTGCACCGAAAAGCCGGTGAAGTAGGCGGGCGCGCCATATTCCAGCGTCATGGCAGCGATAAGATCCGTGCTGCGCGCCTGCACCACGTCGCGGAGGCGGTGGAGCATCGCAACGCGTTCCGCCTTGCTGGTCTGCGCCATGGCCGGGAAAGCCCGCTTGGCCGCCGCTATGGCGAGATGCGCGTCCTCTCGATCGCCCAATCGCACGGAGCCGATCCTGTCCTCCGTGGCAGGATTGAAGAGGTCGAAACGCTCTTCACCGTGCGGCGTCACGAACGCGCCGTCGATATAGATGCTGTCGATGGCCTGCATTGGTCTTCTCCATTCGTCAGCGACGATATGGAACCGGCCGCCTGATCCGATTAGAAGGACAATGACGAACAAGCTGATGAGGGATATCGCGCAATGGCCAAGGCCAGCCTCTCGGAATTGGAAGCCTTCGCCAAAGTGGCGCAATGCGGCGGATTTCGCGCCGCCGCGCGCGAACTGGGCGGGTCGTCCTCCGCTGTGAGCCATGCCGTTGCGGCCCTGGAAGAGCGCATGAATGTGCGCCTGCTCAACCGGACGACGCGCAGCGTCGCACTAACAGCAGCAGGCGCGAAGTTTCTGGAAGACATTCTGCCGGCCCTGGCCGCGATCGATGGTGCGGTCGACAATGTAGGCGAGCATCTGAGCGAGCCGACCGGCGTGTTGCGCCTCAACATGGCTGCGGGGGCGGCGCGGTTCATCATGGCGCCGCTTATCCGCGACTATCTGGACCGCTATCCGCGCATGCAGGTGGAGATCGTCGGGGAAGCGGCGCTGGTCGACGTGATCGGCAAGGGTTTTGACGCCGGCGTGCGGCTGCGGGACAGCGTGCCGCCCGATATGATCGCTGTACCGATCATCCCTCAGCTACGTTGCGTCGTCGCCGGTTCACCGACCTATCTGAGCGACCGCCCCATGCCTGTCGTACCGCATGACCTGCTTGCACAGCAATGTATCCGCTATCGCATGGGCAGCGGGCGCATCTATCCCTGGGAATTCGCGCGGGAGGAGGAGCGGCTGGCGCTGGACGTGCCGGGCCGCCTGATCCTGGACGATAGCCGGTTGATGCTCGACGCGGCTCTGGCCGGCATGGGCATCGCCTATCTGGCCGAAGAGGCTGCGGCACCCTATTTTCGTGAGGGGCGCCTGATACCGTTGCTGAGAGACTGGATGCCGGAGGAGCCGCCGCTTTGTCTCTATTATTCCGGGCGTCGCCATATTCCGGCAAAGTTGCGCAGCTTCATCGACCTTGCCCGCGCGCATGCCCAGCGGTCGATGACGTAAACACCGCCTAATCCCCCTCTGACGCATAGATACGCTCCATCTCCACCCAGGTCCGGTCCGGCGCGAAGGGGAGGGGACGTTGAAATTCGCGCATCAGCCTGTCCCAGGCGACCACGTCGGGATTGGCCGCGTCGCGCGCCGCCTTGCCCGCCTCGTCGGCGGCGAGCGCCTCATCCTGTTCCATGATCATGAACATCCGGTCGCCGACCATCCAGATTTGCAGGTCGCGCACACCATCGGCGCGGATCGCCGCCGTCACTGCTGGCGGCGGGCCGCCCGGCTCGTGCCACGCCCGATAGCGTGCGATGGAGGCGGGATCGTCCACCAGATCTACCGCGAAGCAGCGCCTTATAATCCTGCCCAAAGCCTCTCTCCTGTTGACGGCCTCCGCTACCCTAGCTAATCATCATACGTCTTACAATTAGAGAGGCTGAACATGGCCCAGCTTTATGGCGGAGAGGTATCGCGCCTGCATCTGGCGAAGCATGCGGGCGACCTGTCGCAATTTGCCGGCGTCCGCCTGATGACGCTGGGCGACGGGGTCGAGCGTGGCGTGCGCATGCTCCAGTTCCGGACCGGCTCGGGCCTGAGCTTTTCGGTGCTTGTCGATCGGGCGATGGACATTGCCGAATGCGATCATGCCGGCCGCGCGGTCGGCTGGCATTCGCCGTCGGGCTTTCGTCATCCCGGCCTGCATGATTATGAGGGCGAGGGCGGGCTTGGCTGGTTCCGGTCCATGTCCGGGCTCAATATCACCTGCGGCCTCGATCATATCCTCTTCATGCATGACGATCCGGCCGGCCATTATCATTATGGCCCGCGCCGCGCGGTCTCCTCCTCCCTGCACGGCCGGGTCGGCACCATTCCGGCCATATTGTCGGGCTATGGCGAGCGGTGGGAGGGGGAGCGTTGCATCCTCTGGGCGGAAGGGCTGGTGCGCCAGTCCACCGTCTTCGGCGAGGATCTGCACCTCATCCGCCGGATCGAGGCCGATCTGGGCGGCGACGAGATCCGGTTGACCGACCGCGTCGTCAATCACGGCTTTTACCGCACGCCACACATGTTCTGCTACCATATCAATGTCGGCCATCCGGTCGTGGCCGAAGGCGCGCGCTATGTCGCGCCCATCGGCGATGTCATCTGGGCCGCCCATGAAGACGCCTATCGGGCACAGAATGTCGGCTATCGCACGCTGCCCGCGCCCATCGTCAACTTCCACGAGCAGGTCTGGCAGCATGATATGGTGTCCGACAGCGACGGACGGGTCGAGGTCGCCATCGTCAATGAGGCGATTGGCTTCGGTTTCGCCGTCGTCACCCGCAAGGACCAGTTTCCCGCCATGTTCGAATGGCAAAATCTCCATGCCGGCCATTATGCGATCGGCATCGAGCCATCGACCAACCATGTGCTGGGCAAGGATTTCGCGCGCGAACGGGGCGAGCTGATCGAGCTGGAACATGGGGAGGAGCGCCGATATGGTACGGTGCTGCGCGTGCTGCCCGATGCGCATGCCGTTGCCGCCGCCGTCGACCGGATCGAGCGCGTCGCGCGTCAGCCGCAGGAGGAGTATCCGCAACCCTCCGGCCATTTCCCCGCCATCGGGCGCGGCGCATGAAGGGGCGCACCATCCTCTATACCGGCGCGGCGGGGGGGCTCGGCCATGACACCACGCTGCTGCTGATGGCGCGCGGGGCGACCGTAATCGCGGTGGATCATGACGCGGCCAAGATCGACCGGCTGATGCACAGCGCGGAACAGGTCGGGTCGGGCCGGCTGATCGTCGCGGCGGAGGATATGGCGGATCTCGCTGCCTTTCGCGCGCGGCTCGCCACGCTGATCGACGATCATGGCCGCATCGACATCGTCATCAACAATGCCGCCATCTACCCGTCCAAGCCGTTCGAAGATTATGCCATCGAAGAGCATCAGCTGGTGCAGCGCATCAATGTCGATGCCGGCATCGTGGCGGTACAGGCGGCGCTGCCGGGGATGCGGGCCAATGGCTTTGGCCGCATCATCAACATCGCCAGCATCACCCTGTCGGGGGGCTGGGCCAATTTGTCGCCCTATGTCGCCTCCAAAGGTGCGCTGATCGGCCTGACACGCGCTTGGGCGCGGGAGTTCGGGCCGGACGGCATCACCGTCAACGCGATCTCGCCGGGCGCCTTCCCCACCGATGCGGAGAAAATCCATCCCGATCCCGAAGGCTATAACCGCATGGTCATCGACGCGCAGGCGGTGAAGCGCCGGGGCAAGGCCGCCGACATCGCTCATGCCATCGCCTTTCTCGCCGCCGACGAGGCGGCGTTCATCACCGGCCAGACGCTGAACGTCAATGGCGGCTGGGTCATGGGCTGAGGAAATTCTATGACCATTCTCAAAGACATTTGCGTGATCGACTGCTCCATCGCCATGGCCGGTCCGTTCGCGGCGCAGCGGCTCGGCGATCTGGGCGCGGACGTGATCAAGGTGGAGCCGACCGGCGGCGAGTGGCAACGCCATGCCGCGGCGGGCGGAGCGACCGGCAATCAGATCAACGTCTCCTTCCTCTCCCTCAACCGCAACAAAAGATCGCTGTCGATCGACCTCAAGACGCCGGCAGGCCGGGCGATCCTGCTCGATCTGGTGAAGAGCGCCGACGTCTTCCTGCAAAATTACCGGCCCGGCGTCGCCGAGCGGCTGGGCGTCGATTATGCAAGCCTCAGCGCCATCAACCCGCGCCTCATCTATGTATCGATGTCCGGCTATGGCGAAGATGGCCCCTATCGCCTCTATCCGGGTCAGGATCTGCTGCTTCAGGGCATGTCGGGCGCGATGCTGTCGGCGGGCGCGGACGGCGCGCCGCCATCGCCGGCGGGCCAATATCTGGTCGACGCCGTGACCGCCTATACCGCGTTCGAAGGCGCGCTCGCGGCGCTGTTCCACCGTGAACGGACCGGCGAGGGCCAGCTGGTGCAGGTCAATATGCTCGACGCCATCACCACCTTGCAGATGCAGGAATTGTCGGTCTTCACCGTCGGCGGAAAGCCGCAGACGCGTTCGGCCGAAGCTCATGCGCACAGCTATATCCGCGCCCCCTATGGCGTCTTCCGCACCAGCGACGGCTATATCACCTTGGCGATGGCGGGGCTGCGAAAGCTGGGCGCGGTGCTGGACGATCCCTTCTTCGCGGAGCTGGATGAGGAGCGCGACGGTTGGACCCAGCGCGACGCCATTTTCGCGCGGGTGCGCGAGCATCTACTGGCGCGCAGCTCCGCCGACTGGCTGGCGCTGTTCCGCGCCGCCGATATCTGGAGCGGGCCGGTCTATGGCTATGCCGATCTCGTCGAGGATCCGCAGATCCGCCATAATGGCACTTTCGTCGAATATGAGCATCCGACCGAAGGTCTGGTGAAGACGCCGGGCTTCCCCATCCGCTTTTCACGCACGCCGAGCGCGGTGACGCGCGGCGCGCCGCTGGTCGGCGAGCATAGCGTGGACGTGCTGCGCGACCTTGGCCGCAGCGAGGATGAGATCGCCCAACTGATCGAGGCCGGCATCGTCCGGCAACATGGCTGAGGCGGCGGGGATGAGCGCCCATCTCCGGTTCGAGCTGGCGGATCATGTCGCCATCCTCACGCTCAATCGCCCCGACAAGCTCAACGCCATGACGCCCGACATGGCGCAGGCGCTGGTCGATGCGGTGGACAGGTGCAACGGGTCGGACGATGTCCGAGTCCTGATCGTCACCGGGGCGGGGGAAAAGGCCTTTTCCGCCGGTTCCGACATCACGACACTGGACGCCTATGCGACGCCCTGGGACTTCCGCAACCGGCAGGATTATTGCGACGCGCTGCGGGCCTGCCGCAAGCCGGTGATCGCGGCCGTCAACGGCTATGCGCTGGGCGGCGGGCTGGAAACGGCGCTGGCCTGCGACATTCGCATCGCTTCCACCAATGCGCGCTTTGCCGCGCCGGAGATCAAGCTCGGCTGGATCGGCGGCGGCGGTATGGCGGCGGGGCTGGCCCATTCGGTCGGGATGTCGAACGCGGCGCTGATGATCTACACCGGCGACATGATCGATGCGGACCGGGCGCTCGCCTGGGGGCTGGTCAGCGAAGTGACCGCGCCCGACGCGCTGCTGGATCGCGCCCGCGCCATCGCCGCGACCATCGCGCAGCGGGCGCCGATCGCGGCGGAAACGGCCAAGCTCAACCTGCGGGCCGCCCACCAGATGCCCTATGACAAGGCCATAGACTATGAGCGCGATCTTCAGGCGATCTGCTTCGGCACCGCCGACGCCGCCGAAGGACGCGCCGCCTTTGCCGAACGACGGGCGCCCGACTTCAGGCGGCGCTAAGCGACAGGATCGAAAGGGGATGCAAGGTGAGCATGATGATCGAGCGCGCGGAATTCAGCCGCCGCGCGATGACGATGGGGCTGGGCGCGGCCTTCGCGCTGGCATCGGCGCCGGTCCGGGCGGCGGGATCGTTGCGCGGCTTTCATAATGTCCGCGACCATGGCGCCAGGGGGGACGGCGTTGCGATAGACTCGCCCGCCTTCAACCGCGCGATCGAGGCGGCAAGCGCCGCAGGCGGCGGCACGGTGGTCGTGCCTGCCGGCCATTATCTCTGCTTCTCGATCCGCCTCAAAAGCCACATCACGCTGATGCTGATGGACGGCGTTGTCATAGAGGCAGCCGACCCCCGCCGGCACAAGGGCCGGTACGACCTGCCCGAAGGCGTGTTTGCCGAGCAGTTTGTCGATTATGGCGTCGCCCATTTCCACAACAGCCTCATCTATGGTGACGGCCTGACGGACATTGCCATCATCGGCCGGGGCATCATCCATGGCGAAGGCCTCGACCGGGAAGCGCCGCCCCCGCGCTGGCACGGGATCAAGGGATGGAAATCGCCGGCGGAGCGGGGCCTTACGCCCGATGCCGCCCGTCGCGCCGACCCGCGGGAGATGGCCTATGAAGGGCGGGGGATCAAGGCCATCGGCCTCACCCAGTGCCGCAACCTGCTGCTGCGCGACTTCACCATCCTCAAGGGCGGGCATTTCGCCTGCTATCTGCTGGGCTGCACCAATGCGACCATCGACAATCTGACCATCGACACCGACCGCGACGGCATCGATCTCGACTGTTGCCGCGATGTGCGGGTGACCAACTGCACCGTCAACGCGCCCAAGGACGACGCCATCGTCCTCAAGAGCAGCTATGCGCTGCAACGCCCGATCTTTTGCGAGGATGTGCGCGTCACCGGATGCAAGACCAGCGGCTATCTGCTGGGCACGCTGCTGGACGGCAGCTACCGGCCGTCCCCCTATCGCTCGACCGACGATGTCGGCGTGCTGGGACGGATCAAGCTGGGCACGGATTCGGCGACCGGCTTTCGCAACATACTGGTGTCCGACTGTATCTGCGAGAATACGCGTGGCTTGCAGATGGGCGCCATCGACGGCGGCGTGCTGGAGGATGTGACGTTTAGCGACATTCATCTGCGCAATGTCGTCAATCACCCGATTTTCGTCCGCCTGTCGGCCCGCAACCGCGCGCCCAAGGGCAATGGACCGTCCAGGGTCCGGCGGGTGCGCTTTTCCGACATTCATGTTTCGGGCGCGCCACGCGCCTATCCCTGCGGCATCGTCGGCAATCCCGACGCGCCGATCGAGGATGTGACGCTGTCCAACATCCATGTTCAGGCGCTGGGCGGCGGTGTCGAGGCGGACGTGCAGCGCCCGATCCCGGAACGGCCCAACAGCAGCCTGGAGCCAAGCTTCATGGGCGTGCTGCCCGCGCATGGCCTCTACGCCCGCCACGTCCGCAACCTGTCGCTCCGCGATGTCAGCTTCGATGTCGAGACGCCCGATGCGCGTCCGGCCGTGATGCTCGACGATGTCGCAGGTGCCGTGATCGACGGGCTTCGCTCCCCCCATGACCGCGCCGGTGCGATCCGCTCCACCGGCAGCAGCAACATCGTCGTCGGCGATGTCCAGCCCTTGCTCTGAAGGACGACCATGACAAAGCGCCTTGCCTTTCCCCTCGCCGCCGGCCTCGCCTCCGTCCTGCTGCTCCCTTTCGCCGCGCTGGCGGCCGAGGAAAAGCCGCTCGCCACCGGATGGCATTTCATGAAGGGAGAGGTGGACGGCGCGGAGGCGCCGGGCTTCAACGATGGCAGCTGGGCACAGGTCAATGTTCCCCACACCTATAATGCCGAAGATAGCGGCATTGGCGGGGCCAAGGCGCGGCGCGAGCCGGAGGGCGTCTATTATCGCGGCCCGGCCTGGTATCGCCTGTCCCTCGATCATCGCCCGACGCCCGGCAAACGCTATCTGCTCGACATAGGCGGCGCGACGCTGAAGGCCGATCTGTGGCTCAACGGCCGCAAGGTCGGGCTCCATGAGGGCGGCTATGCGGCTTTTCGGTTCGACGTGACGGACCTGCTTCGGCCGGGCGCGAACCTGCTGGCGGTGCGGGTGGATAACGCCAAAAACCCCCGCTACGCGCCGCTGAACGGCGACTTCAACATCTTCGGCGGGCTGTACCGACCGGTGAAGCTGATCGAGACCGATGCGCTCGCCATCGACCGGCTCGACCATGCCGGGCCGGGCGTGCAGGCGCGCACCACCGCCTTGTCGTCGGGCGCCGCCAGCGTCGCCATCGCAGCCGCCATCCGCAACGATCGCAGCGCGCCGGCCCGCTTCGTCATCACCAGCCGGATCGAGGATGCGACCGGCCGCACCGTGGCGCGCAAGGCCATGCCCGCGACCCTCGCCCCCGGCGCGCGCCAGTCCTGGACGCAGAGCATCGACCTGCGCAATCCCAAACGCTGGGAGGGACGCAAATCGCCCTATCTCTACCGCGTCGTGACTGAGGTGACGGAGGGCGGCAAGATCGTCGACAGCCAGACGGTGCCGCTGGGCGTTCGCACCATCGCGGTGAAGAAGGACGGCACGGTCCTGCTCAACGGCGCACCCTATCCCCTCTATGGCGTCAATCTTCAGCACCCCACCCGCTTCGGGCGCGGGCCGATCGTCACCGACGCGGAAATCGATGAGGATCTGCAAATCTTCCACGAAATGGGCGCCACCGCGCTGCGGCTCGCGCATATGCAGCATCCCCAGCGCGTCTATACGCGCGCCGACGAACTCGGCCTGTTGGTGCTGACCGAAGTGCCGCTGATCGACGATCATGACCAGTCGGACGCTTTCCGCGAAAATCTGGTGCAGCAGATGGAGGAATTGATCCTCCAGACCGGCAATCATCCCTCGGTCGCCCTCTGGGGCATCGGCAATGAGATTCGCAAATCGGACGCGGCCTCCAACCGCATCCTGGCGGAGCTGCAATCGACCGCCAAGCGGCTCGACCCGTCGCGCCCGACCACCTATGCCCATTGCTGTCTGGACGACAGCGACCCCATCGCCCAGCATAGCGACACCGTATCCTATAATCGCTATTTCGGCTGGTACTGGACCAAGTCGGAAGATATCGGCCCCTGGGCGGATGAGCTTCACGCCAAATTGCCGGGCCGTCCCATCGGCGTCAGCGAATATGGCGCGGGCGCAAGCGTCCTGCATCAGGAAGATCCGGTAATGACCCGGCCGGAGCCGAACGGCTATTGGCATCCCGAACAATATCAGACCGATTTCCACATCAAACATTGGCGCGAGATGAAGAAGCGGCCTTTCCTCTGGTCGACGTTTGTCTGGGTGGGGATCGACTTCCCCTCCTTCAAGCGCAATGAAGGCGACCGTCCCGCCATCAACGACAAGGGGCTGGTGACGGAGGACCGCAAGATCCGCAAGGATGCCTATTATTGGTATCAGGCCAACTGGTCGGACAAGCCGATGCTGCACATCACCAGCCGCCGCGACGTCAACAAGCGCACGCAGCGGGTGAAGGTGAATGTCTTTTCCAACCGGCCCGCTGTGGAGCTGCGGCTCAATGGCGGCCGCTGGACCAGCGTGGCGGTCGACGATCATATCGCCAGCTGGGAGGTGGATCTGGACAAGGGCGAGAACCGGGTCGAGGCGCGCGCGGCGACCGGCGCCGGCGCGACGCTGACCGACGCCGTCACCTGGAATTATCGCACCCGGCCCTGAGCTGAAAAAAAGGCCGCCCGGATGACGGGCGGCCAGGGGAGGAAGGGGGAGAGGGAGCGGCGTCAGGGACGCACGCCCGCCTCTTCGATCACCTTGCGCGCGGCGGCTGGCCAGTCGCGGTCGGGCACAAGAATATTGTCGCGGGCGACATTGCCGATCTCCTCCAGCCAGCGGCCGCCGGTGCTGTTGGAGATATGCCAGTTGCCGGTCGCCAGATTGTCGGTGGAAATGCGGCGGCGGAACATCTTGCCGGCGGTATTGATGTTCAGCCACTTGCCCTGCGTCTCGACGACATTGCCGGTCACTTGGAAATGCTTGGACCCTTCGTCCAGATAGATGGCGATGCGGTTGCCGATGTCGAAAATATGGTTGTTGCGGATCACCGATCCGGGATTGGCGGACAGATTATAGATCGCGCCGCCATCCATGAACCATGTCTTCACGCCATGGATGCGATTGCCTTCCACCAGCGTGTTACGCAGCACGGTCGGCGTCTTATATTTCACATTATAGGTATAGCCCTTGGCATTCTCGTCATAATTGGGATTGCCGCCGGCATCATTATAGCCCCATCCCCAGCCGGTCGCGATGCCGTCATAGGGTGCGTCCGAAATGTCGTTATGGGCGATCCGCGCGCCGTCGATATAGGTGGTCAGGATCGCGGCATTATCCCTGTAATCCTGCGACACGGTGGCGATGACATTATCCTCTATCACCAGGTCGCGGTTGGTGAGCGTCGCCTGTTCGGGATGATGCGCCTTGACGCGGATGCCACCCGCCATGATTGCGCTGCCCGACAGGATGGCGAAGCGGTTGCGGCTGACGCGAATATTCTGGGTGGCAAGGCCGACGCCGGACAGATTGGCGTTGGCGTCATTGCCGATGCCGAGCGCGATCTGCCCCAGTTGCGAGAAGATATTGCGGTCGAACCGCACGTCGCGCGCCGCCGATAGCTGGACAGCGGCGGGCATCTGGTTCCATTTCTGGCGCATGGATTCAAACTCGACACAGCCCCAGCCGCAGCTTTGCCAGGCATCGGCCGGCCGGATGGGGGAGCTTTCCAGCAGATAGGCGCCGCTCTGCTGATTGGCATAGCCGGTCGGCCGTGACGGCCCCAGCCAGCTGCTGTAGGAAAAGCGCAGCCCTTCAAAACGCAGGCGCTCGACCGGCGCGTCGGGCGTGCCGCTGATCGAAATCAGGGTTTCGAGGCGCGGCAGCATGACGCGCCGCTTGGCGATATCCTCGTCCAGCCCCATGCGCAGATAGAGTTTGCCCGCATCCGGGTCGATCACCCACTGATAGGGTTTGGCATGCCAGTCATTGGTCTTGTCGATGAATTCCAGTGCATTGACCAGGAACAGCCGGCTGTCCTGGGGGAAGATGGGCCGGGTGACGGTGTCATAGCCCCAGCTATTATTGTCCCAGGCCGGCTGCTGCATGGTGACGCGTTTGCCCTCGATCCCCTTCGCCGGGGAGCGGCGATCGGTGAAAAATCCGGTGGCGTTCAGCTCCAGCCGGTCGGGGCGCTTGAGCTGCGAAAGCCAGTCGAGCTTGGGATTGGTGATGGTGAAGCCGGTGGCGTTGAAGCTGACATCCGATGCGCGGATCTCCAGCCAGGGCCGCTCGGCCAGCGTATCGTCGACCCAGAGCTGCCGGGCATCGAGGCCGCGTGGCACATCGGCGACATAGATGCGCCGTTCGGCATCATGGACGCGGAAGCCGCTGACCTGCTGCCCTCCCGAAATCAGCGGCGTGGCGCCTTCCGCCGCGCGCCATGTCACATGATGCCCGTTGAGGCCGCCATCGTCGCGGCGGAACAGCAACGGCGCGGAGAGCATATAGGTGCCCTCGGCCAGGATAACCGTCACGTCGCTTTGGGCATTGGCCGCGCGCACCAGCTCTTGCGCCCGCGGCAGGGTCTGGACGGGCCGCGCCTGCGTCCCCGGATTGCGATCATTGCCGGTGGGCGCGACATGGATGGTGCGCCCACCCTCCTGCGCCAGAGCGGGGGAGAGGCAGGCGAGGGCGAGCGTCGCCAGCCCGCCGCATGTCAGCAGTGCGGCGATCCGTCTGCGTCCGTCGGCAGAGGGGGATGCGGTGCGGCATTGCCGCCATGGCCCGGTCATGATCGCTCTCCTGTCTGTCAGCCGGCAGCCGACAAGTTTTGCTTGTTGTATGACGTAATATGATTTTATCAAGTGCTGAATAGAGGCGCCCGTAACCTGAGGATGACAGACCATGATGCAGTTCGGACGGCTTGGCTTCGGCGCGGCGGCGATCGGCAATCTCTTCAGGGCCATTACCGACGAAGAGGCGCATGCGGTCATCCGCGCGGCCTGGGTGGCGGGGCTGCGCTATTTCGACACCGCGCCCCATTATGGCTTCGGCCTCAGCGAGAAGCGGCTGGGCGCGGCGCTGGCGGAGGTCGATCCGGGGCAGCAGGCGATCGTCTCGACAAAGGTGGGCCGACGGCTCGATCCCGCCCCCGGCGCGGACCTGTCGGCCGTCCGACAGGGATTCGTGTCGCCCGAACCTTATGAAAGCCGCTTCGACTATAGCTATGATGCGGTGATGCGCTCCCATGCGGAAAGCTGCCGCCGGCTGGGGCGCGCGCATATCGATGTCATCTATGCTCATGATATCGGCCGTTTCGCCCACGGGGAAGAGCATCCGGCGGTGATGCGAAGCTTCCTCGACGGCGGCTTTCGCGCGATGGCGGAGCTGAAGGCTGCCGGGGCGGTCGGCGCCATCGGTCTTGGCGTCAATGAGGTCGCCGTGTGCGAGGAGATGCTGCGCCATGCCGACATCGATCTCATCCTGCTCGCCGGCCGCTACAGCCTGCTCGAACAGGCGCCGCTCGCCAGCCTCTTTCCGCTGTGCGCGCGGCGTGGCGTCCGCCTCATCATCGGCGCACCCTTCAACTCGGGTATATTGGCGCAGGGCGTGCGGCATGGCGGGCCGGTGCATCATGATTATGGTCCCGCCGGCGCGGATGTGATCGCGCGCGTCCGGCGGGTCGAGCATATGTGCGACGACCATGGCGTCGATCTGGGCGCGGCTGCGCTGCAATTTCCCCTCGCTCATGAACTGGTCGATACGGTGATCCCCGGCATCGGATCGCCAGATCATCTGGCGGCGGCGCTGCGCTGGATCGACCAGCCGATCCCGCCCGCCTTCTGGCAGGCGCTGCGCGAACAGGGCCTCATCGATCCGCGCGCGCCGCTGCCCGGCCTATGATCCGGCAGGCAGTTTCGCGGGATCGACGACGACATATTTGATGCGCCGCCGATCATAGGTGTAGCTGATATGCACCAGCCCATCCCGGTCCTGAATGACGGCGGGATAGGCATAGCCGGCGGGCAGCGGCGCGCTTTCCAGCGTCAGCACTCTGGTCCAGCTGACCCCGTCGGACGACAGCGCGATCGTGAGCGGATAGCGCGGCCCCTTGCCGGGCCGTTCGGCGCCATGGGCGCTGTGATTATAGACGATCAACTGCCGCCCATCCTTCAACGTCACCGCGTCAGTGCCGGAATTGGGGTTGGGCAGGTCGATGGCGGCCAATGGCGACCAGCTTCGCCCGCTATCCTTCGACCAGCTCATCGCCAGCACGCCCTGACGGGTGCGCGCGATCGCCTCCAGCCGGTTGCCGGGGTGGAAGAGGATGCTGGGCTGGATCGCCTGCAATCCTTCGGGCGAAGGGACCGGCGCGGACCGGGTCCAGCTGCGCCCCTGATCGGTGCTGCGCTCGAAATGCAGCGCCCAGCGGTCGAGATCCGCCTCCGTACTCGACGGCGACAGCCAGCTGCCGTCCGGCAGCGTCACCGGCTTGTTCTTGATCGGCCCCAATATGTCCTTGGCCAGGCGAACCGGCTTGCTCCAGCTTTTGCCGTCGTCGGTGGACGACATGGCCATGCCCCACCATTCCCGCGGGTTCGGCCCGACCTTGTAGAAAAGCATCAGCGGCCCCTGATCCGGCTGGAACAGCACCGGGTTCCAGCTCGGATAACGGCTGCCGTCGGGCTGCACGCCATCGGCGACCTTGCGCGGCGTCGACCATGTGCCGCCCTCCTGCCGGGCGACATAGATGCTGACATCGGGATTGCGCTCCTTGGTGCCGCCGAACCAGGCGGCGAGGATGCTGCCCTTGGCCGTCTGCACCAGCGTGGAGGCATGCGCCTCGGGATAGGGCGCGCTGTCGTAGATGAAGCCGCTGCGCAGGATCGCCGATGGCGCGGGCGCAGCATGGCCGGAGCCAGCATAGGCCGCCACCAGCGTGAGCAGGCAATAGGCAAGCAGGCGGGTCATGGCATCCTCCCTCAACTCCGAACGAAGCGATAGTCGCCCGACCCCAGCTCAACCGTCATCAGCGCACCCTGCCGGCTGAGGCCCAGCATGTCCGCATGTCCGGCGAGCGACTGCCCGCCTTCGCTCCAGTCGCCGGCGGGCAGCTCGACCAGCGCGCGGCAATTGGCGGGGATGGTCAGATCGAGCCGTGTCAGGCCGCTCTCGTCGCCATCCACCTCGGTGGTGATGCGGCCGACCGCGCTGTCATAGCTGGCCGACACCCGCCCGACCTGCGGCAGCCAGACCGGCCGCACCGCAATCCGGCGAAAGCCCGGCTCGGCCGGCGCGATCCCCGCGAGCCGCCGATAGAAAAAGCCGACCACCGCGCCGAAGGCATAATGATTATAGCTGTTCATCGACAGGTCGCCGACATCGCCATTCCATCGCTCCCAGACCGTAGTGGCGCCGACGCTGGGCATATAGCCCCAGGAAGGGAATTCGGTCTGGAGCAGCAGGCCGCTCACATGCTCCCAGGCGCCGGCATCCGCCAGCACGTCCAGCAGATAGGGCGTGCCGAGGAAGCCGGTCGACAGCTTCATGCCCCGCCCGCTAATCTCCTCGGCCAGAATGCGCGCGGCGTCCGCCTGCTGATCCGGCGGCACCAGCCCCATGTTGAGCGCCAGCACCTGACTGCACTGGCTGCCATTGCCCGCGCGCCCCACGCCGTCGAGCAGTTCAGCCGCAAAGGCCGCGCCGATCGCCTCGCGCAGCGCATTATAGCGCGCCGCGTCGGCCTCGCGCCCCGTCGCCCGCGCCATCTCCGCCATCAGCTGCGCGCAATAGGCCCAATATGCGGTGGCGCACAGGATGCGCGGCGTCGTCTCGTCATCGGGCAATATCGCATCGACCGACAGCCAGTCGCCCAGATCCAGCTCGCGATCGTTGCGCCAGATATGGTCGGGATTATTCTGCGCGACGAAGCGCATCCACGCCTCCATCGCCGCCCAATTCTCGTCGATGACGGCGGTGTCGCCATAGCGTTGCCACAGGCCGTGCGGCAGGATGATGCCCGCCTCGCTCCACCCGGCGGTCACCACATCGGGGAAGGACAGGGGTTGCGGCACGACGATGGGATAGCCGCCGTCCGGCCGCTGCGCCGCGCGCACTTCGAGCAGGAAGCGGCGGATGAAGGGATCGACCTCCATGTTGAAGGCGGCGGCATCCAGGAAGACCTGAATATCCCCGGTCCAGCCCATCCGCTCGTCGCGCTGCGGGCAGTCGGTGGGCACGGCAAAGAAATTGGACCGCTGGCTCCACAGCGCATTGTTCCAGATGCTCTGGAGCAGCGGCGCGTCGAACCGCATCTCGCCCGTCTCGCGGCAGTCGCTATGCACGACCACCGCCTCGACATCCTCTAGGGTCGGCGTCCCCGGATAGCCCTCCACCTCGACATAGCGGAAGCCATGATAGGTGAAGCGCGGCTCGAACAGCTCGCCCGCGCTGTCGCCGCGCAGGATGAAGCGGTCGGTGCAGTCGGCCCGGCGCAGGTTGGACTGGTCGGCCGTCCCATCGGGGTTCAGCAGTTCGGCAAAGCGCAGGATGATGCACTGGCCCGCCGGGCCGGTGGCGCGAAGCCTTGCCCAGCCGGGCATATTCTGCCCGAAGTCGAAGATGAAGCGTCCGGGCGCGGGTTGCGTGATCGACACCGCCTTGAGCAGGCGGGTGCGGCGCAGCGGCGGGGCGGTCTGGGCGACCAGTCGCGAGGACGGCGCTTCGCCGATCCGCACGGTCGGCCAATGGCCGTCGTCGAAACCCGGCATGTCCCAGCCGGGCTGTTCCAGCCGCGCATCATGCGTTTCGCCGCCATAAATATCGGACTCCACCACCGGACTGGCTCCGATGCGCCAGTCCTGTCCGGTCGTCACCCATTGGCTCGACCCATCGGCATAGTCGATCCGCAACTGCGCCAGCAGCCGGCGCGGCGCGGGGCCGAAGCCATATCGCTCCATCCGCCAGCCAAAGGCGCCGGCATAAAAGCCGTCCGCCACCGTCACTGCCAGCGCATTGACGCCATCCTGCAACAGCGCCGTCACGTCGTGGATCTGGTAGAGAATATGGCTTTTAGCGACGCTGATTTCCGGGGCGAGCAGGGTCGCGGCCACCGGCCGGCCATTGAGGCGCGCCTCATAGGTGCCGAGCGCGGTCGCATAGAGGCGCGCGGCGACCACCGGGCCGCGCGTCGCAAATTCGGTGCGCAGGGCGATGCCCGGCTCCTTGGGGCGCGGGTCATTCTGCACCCGCGATCCCGATCGCTCCGCCGCTGGCCAGTCCGTCGCATGGAAGCCCGACGCCATCCACTGCGTCGGCGGATCGGGCTGCACGCGCCAGGCGGGACCGCTCACCAGCCGCTCGATGTCGCCATTGCGACGGTGCAGCCGCAGCAGCGCCGCCATGGCGCCGCCATCCACCGGAAAGAAGCCGCTGGTATCGGCGGTCGCCAGCAGGCAAAGGCTGTTGCGCCCCGGCCGCACCTGCCCCCGGACGGGAAGCAGGCTGCCCCAATAGGGCGCATGCGGCAGCGTCGCCGGCTCGCCGTTCAGCCAGATGCCGAGCAGATTATCCTTCGCCGCGACCAATATGTCGGCGTCGACCAGATCGGCCGGGGCGTCGAAGTCGAGCCGGAAGCCATGCGGCCGCGGGTCGAGCGGATCGGCGCTCCATATCCATTGCAGCTCGGCGGCACGATCGGCGGCGGCGCCCTCATCCTCCGCCTCGATCCAGCTCGCCCGCCAGTCTTCGGGGCTGAGCAGACCCGCTTCCAGCCAGGTCTGTTCGCTACGGGTCTGCCGCCCGTCGCTGTCGACCACCTCCACATCCCACCACAGGCGCTGCATCGACTGGAGCGGCGGCCCGCCATAGGCGATGTCGAAACAGGCGTCGCTCTCGATCGGCCCGCTGTCCCATAGCAGCGCGTCCGAGGCGGCGAGCGCCTCGGGGCTGGCGGCGGCGCGGATGCGATAGCTTTGCTGCATCACGCCGCGCCCGTCGCTTTCCAGCCGCCAGGACAGGCGCGGCCGGCGAACCTCCGTTCCCAAAGGCTCGACCAGATAATCCACACGCAGATCCACAAGGCGGAGGAAGCGACCCTCAGGCGTCATGCCGTCCCTTTCAGTAAGAAGTGTAGAGCGCTTCACGCGCGAGCTTCATCGCGGCGATCGCGTCCTGCCGATCCTGCGCCGCCTGCATGGCTTCGAAGTCCAGCTTGTCCAGCGCCCGTTCGATCAGCTTGAGGAAGTCGATCGCCGCGTTGGCGGCGGCCACACTGTCCTCGCGGAAAGGGAACTGGTCAAGCTGCCACACGCCTTCCCACTTATTCTTGCGCAGCGTGTAGAAGAATTCGAACAGCTCGATCGGGTGAACGGAACCGGCGACCATATCGTCGTCCCAGCCGCGCAGATTGTCGTTCACGTCCATGCCGAACAACCGGCCATGATCGATGGCGAGCTGCGCCGCATCGGCGGGAGATTCGCCGCCATAGAGGGAATGGCCGAAGTCGAGCAGGATGCCGACATTGGGCAGGCCGATCTTCTCGATGCCCAGCAGCGTCCGCGCGACGCTGTCGAAGCTCATATGATTGCGCGGCTCGCGCGGCTTATATTCGATCACGAATTTCAGGTCGGGATTCTGGCTCGCCAGTTCGCCGACGCCGTCCATGCTCATCTGCCACAATTTGCGATGGTCGGCCTGAAAGGGATAGTCCCAGCCATCCTGACCGGGCCACAGCTTGACATACTCCGCGCCGAAGCGACGCACCACATTGGCCGCGTCATTCACCATCTCATTGGCGAGCCGGCGCACGCCCGCATCGGGATTGGTGAAGGCGCCCTTGGCGAACTGGCGCGTGTAGATTTCGGGCGTGATGCCGATGACGGAGAGATTGTTGCGCTGAAGCGCCTTCTCCACCGCGTCGAGCGACAGGCTGGGATCGACAAAGGGATAGTTGATGTCCACGACCGACAGGTCGGTCACCTGACCCGCCAGATCGATCATCTCGATCATCGAGCGGGCGGGGCCGTAGCCGTCGGTGGCGTAGCGGTCGACATAGGTCGCGAAATGCCAGATGCCCGCGCCGAATTTCTGTGTGCCCATGGTCTTCGTCCTCTTCTAAATGCCGGATGATGTGGCGCGCCCGCTGGCGTGCCGGCCCGCCGCTGTTGCGGTCAGGCGATGATGACGGTCACGCCGATCTCCTCGATGGCGCGGCGATCGGCATCGCTGATCCCCGCGTCGGTGATGAGGATGTGGACGAGGTCGAGCCCGCCCAGCGTGGTGAAGGATCGCTGCCCGATCTTGCTGCTGTCGGCGACCAGACAGACCTGTTCCGCCGCGCCGATCATCGCCCTCTTGACGGAGATGTCCGACAGCGCCGGATAGGTGAGCCCATTGTCGATATCGAGCGCGGCGGTCGCCAGGAACAGCCAGCGCACATAGAGCCCGTCGAAAAATTCGGCCGATCGCTCGCCGGACAGGGACAGGGTCGGCGCCTTGAACTGGCCGCCGGTCATATGAACCTCGAACCCGGATTCCGCGCCCAGCATCAGCGCGATGTTGAGCGCATTGGTGATGACGGTGACGTCGCGGCGGCCCGGCAGATGGGTGGCGATGGCGCTGGTGGTCGATCCGCTGTCGAGGATGATGGTTTCGCCATCGCCGATCAGGGCGGCGGCGGCGCGGCCGATCCGGTCCTTCGCGTCGAGCTGCCCCTGATGCTGGAGCGCCATGGCGCGCACCTGCTGTGGCACCGATTTAAGAAAGGCGCCGCCATGCTCCCGCTCGATATGGCCGTCGCTTTCCAGCTTCTCCAGATCCTGCCGCACCGTCACTTCGGACACGCCGAACGCCTCGGCCAGCGTGCGGACCCGTGCGCTGCCTTCTTCCTCTAGCCATTCCAATATCTTCTGGCGCCGCGCTTCGCCCAGCAAGCGACCCGGCGCGCCATCCTTCGCCTCTGCCGCGCGGGGCGCGGAAGTCGGGGATGATGGCATGGCATTCTTCAAAGGAAGCTCTCCCGCAGCGGCTGAGCGACCTCTATCCGCCTTGTCCAAGGCTTGTCAATTTCTACGAAACTCCATCAAACGCAAAAAAGCGAAAGTTTCGCTCTTGCGCTTTTCTTCGCTGCTGGGTAGGCCGCTGTCGAGAGGATGTTTTTCCACATGATGACAATGGCTCCTTCCAACAATGGGTCGGACATGTCGGGCGATGTCGGGGACCGTGCAGCGCGGACGCGCGCACGGGCCAACTGGATGCGCCGCCGTCTGCTGAAGATGATCGTCGATGCGGGGCAGGGCCATCCGGGCGGCGATCTTTCGGCGACTGACATATTGTCTGTGCTTTATTTCGATATTCTTCGTTTCGATCCCGCCGCACCGCAGGCCGCGGATCGCGACCGCTTCGTCATGAGCAAGGGCCATTGCACCGGCGCGCTCTACACCGCGCTTGCGGGCGCGGGCTATTTTCCGGAGGCGCAGCTCGACAGCTATCTGCAACCGGAATCGCTGCTCAACGGCCATCCCAACCGCACCTATCTGCCCGGCGTCGAGACCAATACCGGGCCGCTCGGCCATGGCCTGCCGGTCGCGGTCGGCATCGCCGTCGCCGCGCAGATCGACAAGGCCGATTATCGGGTGTTCGCCCTCACCGGCGACGGCGAGTTGCAGGAAGGGTCGATGTGGGAAGCGGCGATGTTCGCCGGCCATCGCGGCCTTGGCCAACTGACCGTGATCGTCGATCGCAACCGGCTGCAACAGGGCGCCGGGACCGAGGATACCAATGCGCTGGAGCCGCTCGGCGACAAATGGCGTGCCTTTGGCTGGGATGTGGCGGGCGTCGATGGCCATGACCATGCCGCCCTGTTGCAGGCGCTCGATACGGCCTGCCTGCCACGCACCCGGCCGCTGTGCATCATTGCCGATACGGAGAAGGGCCATGGCGTCAGCTTCATGAAAAATCAGGCGAAATGGCATCATGGCGTGCCCAATGCAGAGCAATATGCGCTGGCCCTGAGCGAACTGGATGCGGAGATCACGGCATGAGCGCCGCCGCTGCCCCCGCCGGCCTGTTCGACTGCCGCGACGCCTATGTCCGCACGGTCGAGGAACTGGCGGTTGCCGACCCGCGCATCGTCGCGGTCGTCAACGACAGCGTCGGCTCGTCCAAGCTCGGCGCCTTCCGCGATCGCTTTCCCGACCGGCTCATCAATGTCGGCATTGCCGAACAGAATATGGTCGGCGTCGGCGCCGGCCTCGCCAATGGCGGCAAGATCCCGTTCGTCAGCGGCGCATCCTGCTTCCTGAGCGCCCGCGCGCTCGAACAGATCAAGGCGGACTGCGCCTATAGCCACGCCAATGTGAAGCTGTGCGGCATTTCCAGCGGCGTCGCCTATGGCGAGCTGGGCGCGACGCATCACAGTATCGAGGATGTCGCCTGGCTGCGTGCCATCGACCGGCTGACGGTGATCGTGCCCGCCGATCCGTGGCAGACGGCCGAAGCGATCAAGGCGGCGGCGGCCCATGACGGCCCGGTTTATATCCGCATCAGCCGCATGCCCGTGCCCGAGCTGGAGCGGCACGAGGCCAGTTTCCGCATCGGCGCGGCGGAGCAGCTGCGCGCCGGTGAGGATCTCACCATCATCGCCAATGGCACGCTGGTCCACCATGCCCTGCGCGCGGCGGAGCAGCTGGCGGGCGAAGGCGTGTCGGCGCGGGTCGTCAACATGGCGACGGTATCGCCCATCGACCGGGACGCGCTGGCGCAGGCTGCCGCGACCGGCGCCATCGTGACGGCGGAGGAAGGGCTGGCCCATGGCGGCCTGGGCGGCGCGGTCGCGGAATATTGCGCCACGCACAGCCCGGTGCCGATGCGGATGCTCGGCTTTCCCGGCTTCCTGCCCACCGGCTCGGCGGCCTGGCTGATGGAGCGGTTCGGCCTCAGCGCCGATGGCATCGCCGCCGCCGCGCGGGATGTGCTGACGGTGAAGGCCCGCTGATGCACGGGCCGGTCATCCTCGCCATCGATCAGGGAACGACCAACACCAAGGCGCTGCTGGTGTCGCCGGCCGGCGACATCCTCCTGTCGCGTTCGCGCGCGATGCAGGTTCATCATGGGCGGCCCGGCTGGGCGGAACAGTCGGCGACCGACATCTGGGAAGCCGTCGCGTCCCTCATTGCCGAACTGGTGGCGGCGGCGCCCGATGCGAAGGTGCAGGCGCTGGCGCTGTCAAACCAGCGCGAGACGATAATGTTGTGGGACGCGCAGAGCGGCGAGCCGCTGGCGCCCGCGATCCTGTGGCAGTGCCGCCGCTCCGAAGAGCGCTGCGCGGCGCTGCGCGCGGCCGGCCATGAGGCGGAGATTGTCGCGCGCAGCGGGCTTGGCATCGATCCGCTTTTCCCGGCGGCGAAGATCGGCTGGCTGCTTGACCATGTGCCCGACGCGCGGGCGCGGGCGGAGCGGGGCGAGCTGCGCTGCGGCACCATCGACAGCTGGCTGATCTGGAAGCTGACCGGCGGCGCCGTCCATGCGACCGACCATAGCAATGCGTCCCGCACGCAGCTGTTCAACCTCGAGACGCTGGACTGGGATCCGGCGATGGCGGCGCTGTTCGACGTACCCCTCGGCCTGTTGCCGCAGGTGATGCCGTCCGACAGCCGCTTCGGCACGGTGGCTGCCGGGCTGACCCCGCTGCCCGCCGAAACCCCGATCCATGGTGTGATGGGCGACAGCCATGCCGCGCTTTTCTACCATGGCGGCACGCAGGCCGGCGCGACGAAAGTCACCATCGGCACCGGCAGCTCGATCATGACGGCGACGCCGCAACGGGTGCGCTCCACCCACGGCCTTTCCAGCACCATCGCCTGGCATCAGGGCGGAGCGGCGCAACATGCGCTGGAAGGCAATATCTCCATCTCCGGCCATGCCGCCGCCTATGCGACCGCGCTGCTCGGCCTTGTCGATGAGGCGGCATTGACGGCGCTGGCGGCGAGCGTGCCCGACAGTGGCGGCGTGGTATTCGTGCCGGCGCTTGTCGGCCTTGGCGCGCCGCATTGGGCGAGCGAGGCGCGCGGGGCGATCAGCGGCCTGTCGCTCGGCACCCGGCCCGCGCATATCGCCCGCGCGACGCTGGAGGCGATCGCGCTCCAGATCGCCGACGTCGTTGCCGCGATGGAGGCGGATCTCGGCATTCGCGTGCCGCATATCGCCGTCGATGGTGGCGCCACGCGCAACGCGCTGCTGATGCAGATGCTCGCCGACCTCAGCGACCGCCCGGTCCTGCGCCCGCATGTCGCCGAAGCGAGCGCTCTGGGCGTCGCCCGGCTCGCCGGTACGGTCATCGGTCTCATGCAGCCGGCGGGCAGCGCGCAGGCCGATATCGTGCATCCGGCCATGGCGCCGGAGACACGCGCGCGCATCCGCGCCGGCTGGGACGCCGCCATCGCTGGCGTCAAGGATCAGACAATGAGGACAAGGGCCGCACCCCCCGGCTGACGCGCTGAGCCGCGAACGCCCAAAAAAACAGACAAGCGATCAACTGACGGAAAGTTGGCACTTTTTAGGTGAGGAAAAATAATGATTAACGAAGCATATCGCCGGCGCGCCCGGCTGTTGCGTGAAATGTTGCTGGCGGGGTCGGGCCTGATGGTCACCATCGCCGCGCCGGCCACGGCTCAGGTCGGTGCGCAGGGGGCGCAGGATGGGGCGGCCAGCACGGCCGACATCGTCGTTACCGGCAGCCGCATCGCATCGCCCGCTCTGACATCGCCCAGCCCGCTCCAGGTGCTGACGGCCGAAACGCTGGAAAATAACGGCGTCGTCAATATCCAGGAAGCCTTGCAGCAGAACCCGGCGATCGGCGTTCCGGGCCTCAGCCGCACGACCACCGGCAACTCGACCAATCCCGGCCTCTCCACCGTCAATCTGCGCAACCTGGGCGCGGACCGCACGCTGGTGCTGATCGACGGGCGCCGGTCGGTCGCGGGCGTGCCGGGCACGGCGCAGGTCGACCTGTCGATGATCCCGACGCCCTTTGTCGAGCGGGTCGATGTGCTGACCGGCGGCGCGTCCGCCGTCTACGGTTCCGACGCGGTCGCGGGTGTCGTCAACTTCGTCTACAAGAAGAAGTTCGACGGTATCCAGCTGAACGCGCAGGCGGGCATTTCCGAACGGGGCGACGATCGCCAGATGGTGGTGAACGGCACGTTCGGCCGCAACTTCGCCGATGGTCGTGGCAATTTCATGATCTATGGCGGCTATGTCAATGAAGGGGCGGTGGACGCGCGGTCGCGGGATTTCTCGCGCTTCGACTATACCAGCCTCGGCACGACGCAGCGGGTCGCGGGCAATAGCGACAAGAATCTGACCGCCGCGCAGAATATCTTCACCCCCTTCTACAACCCGTCCAATGTCGGACCCGGCGGCATTTTCGTGATCGGGTCGCAGACCAATCGCGTGATCCTGCCCGACGGCACGTTCCGCGCCTATAATGCCGCGACCGATGGCTGGAACCGGGCGGAATGGGGTCTGCTGGCCTCGCCCTCGGATCGGATCACCTTTGCCAGCCGCCTCAATTTCGATGCGTCCGACAGCGTCAATCTCTTCTCCGAAGTCACATTTTCCAATGTGAAGACGGTGGGGCGGATGGAGGCATCGCCGATGCGCACCGACGGCGCACTGGGCGCTTTCACCGGGACCAACGGCTTCTATCCCATCCAGTCGCGCGTGCTGGTGCCCGGCGGCAATGGCGCGACGACGCTGGTCGACAATCCCTTCGTGCCGGCGGCGGTACTGGCGGCGGCGACCGACCGCACGGGCGACGGGCTGAAGGATCTCAGCTTCCTCATCCGCACCACCGCCTTCGCCCCAGGCACCCGCACCATCCCGACCGAGCGCGACAATTTCCGCGCCGTTCTGGGCGGATCGGCCGATCTGGGCGGCAGCTGGAAGGTCGACGCTTATTATCAATATGGCTTCACCAAGCAGAGCCAGTCCATGTCGGGCCTCGCCAACCTCTATAATCTGGCAGACGGGCTTCAGGTCATCACCGACATTTACGACGTCGACCGCGATGGCAGCACCACCGATGCGGTCTGCGCGGATGCCACTGCGCGGGCACGGGGCTGCGTGCCGATCAACGTCTATGGCGCCAACAAGCTGACGCCGGAAATGGTCGACTATCTGGCGGTGAGCCTGCAACGCGATTCCAAACAGACGATGCATGTCGCCGCCGCCAACCTGACGGGTACGCTCTTCACCCTGCCCGGCGGGCCGGTGCAGGTCGCCGTCGGCGGCGAATATCGGCGGGAATCGAGCCGCGACACTTTCGATCCGCTGACCAACGCAGCCCGCAACGGCTATGTGCAGCTGACCGACACCGCCGGCAGCTTCAACGTCAAGGAAGCCTATGGCGAAATGGTCGTGCCGATCCTGTCGGACACGCCTTTCTTCCACGCGCTGACGCTGCGCGGCGCGGTGCGCATGTCGGATTATTCGACGGTCGGCAGCTTCTATGCCTGGAATATCGGCGGCGAATGGGCGCCGGTAGAGGATATCCGCTTCCGCGCCGTCTATGCCCATGCGGTGCGCGCGCCCAATATCGGCGAGCTGTTCGCCGCGCCAGCCGCCGGCATCGTCACCATCACCGATCCCTGCCAGGGCATCACGCTGACGACGACCGGCACCACCGCCGAAAATTGTCGCGCGGTGCCGGGCATTCTTGCCAACATCCAGCAGAACGGGTCCTTCACCCTGACGCAGGCGGATCTGTCCGGGGTGGGCGGCGTCACGGCGGCCAATCCCGGCATTCGCGAGGAAACGGGCAAGACGCTGACGCTGGGCGTGGTCATCAACCCCAAGTCGATCTCGGCGTTGCGCAACCTGACCTTCACTGCCGACTATTTCGACATCAAGCTGGAAGATGCGATCAGCCGCGTCCCCAGCGCGACCGTGCTCAACAAATGCTATAATCAGGGGCTGCCGGAATTCTGCCAGTTCGTGACCCGCCGTTCGGTGGCGTCGGGCGCCTATAGCATCGGCTCGGTCGAGCAGGTTGTGCGCGGGCTGATCAACAGCGGCGGCTCCTTTTCGCGGGGGCTGGATTTCACGGTCAATTACAACCATACGCTGGCCGGCGGCACCGCCAGTCTGTCGGCGGCCTGGACGCATCTGCTCAAAAATGGCTTCCGGGCGCTGACCGGCGACCCTTATGACAATACGATGGGTGAGCTGGGCACGCCGCGCGATTCCGTGTCGCTGGCGCTCAACTGGGCCAATGATGACATCGGCATCACCATCAACAATGAATATATCGGGCCGCAGGTGCTGGATTATGAAAATTTCCAGACGCTGTATCGCCTGGCCGACGGATCGGTGCCGGATGAGAAATATTTCCGCATCAAGTCGAAAATCTACACCGACATGCAGATCCGCTTCACCTCGATCGAGAATTTCGAATTCTATGTCGGTGCGAAGAATATGTTCGACATCAAGCGTCCGCCGGTCTGGGGCGGTCTGCCCGGCAATGCCAACGGCGTCTATGACGTGCTCGGCCGGCGCTTCTACACGGGCGTGCGCGTGAAATTCTGAAGTCCGCGCGACATCAAGGGAAGGGCGGCGTCGGTTCGGCGCCGCCCTTTCTGTATCGTCAGTCCTGCCCGTCGAGCAGGAGCGCCCAGTCATTGCCCGGCGCGGGCGTGCCCGGCGGGGTGAAGAGGCGGGTGCCGCGATTGGCGAAGCGGCCGATCGGACGCGTCGCGCCGGTGCGCGGATCATACCAGGCCGCGCGCACATGCCGCCCGCCGATCCTGCCCAGCTGCACGCGGAAAGGCCGGCCGCTATAGCTGTAGGCCAGCGCATAGCGCGCCCCCCGCGCCGCCGCGACCCGCTCATAGCGCTCGCCATTATTCAGGATCAGCGACTGGTCGGGGACACGCTCCGCCATGGGGCGGGAGAGGATCAGCGTCTTGAGATGCCGCATCTGCTCCGCGCCCGGCGCATGCAGCGCGTCCTGCCAGGGCGTGCTGGCCCAATAGGCGGATGTGTCGCCGAGCGAATGGAACTGCATGACGCTGTTTTCGCCATAGCTGTGGCCAAACGCGCCGGCGAGGACCGCCCACCAGGCATAGCGGCGCACATCGGCCGCCTGCCAGATCGGTTCGCGCACGAAGTCCAGGCCATGGGGCATATTTTCATAGCTTGGCTCGCCATCGATGGTGGGCTTGGCCGGCGCGCGCGCCCAGTCGTCGGCGACATAGCGCCAATTATCCTCGCCCCGGGCGCAGGGCGTGCTGTCCTGCGCATAGCTTTGATGACCCGACTGGAACATGTTGAAGTCGAGCCATTCGGCATTGTGGAACACCCAGCTGCTATCGGTCCGCCCGAACGGGTGGAAGGTCATCAGGTGATGGGGATCGATCGCCTTGATCGTCTTGCCCAGCATCTGCCACGTCACCGTCGCCATATCGGCATGGGTGTCGCCGCCATTGAGCCAGATGATGTTGGGCTTGTCCTTGTAGCGTTCCGCAAGGAAGCGGCCATAGCCGGGCGCGGTGTCGACGGTCAGCTTGCGCATTTCGGCAAAGCTGCCCCAGGCGGGCACCAGCGCGAGGTACAGCCCATGCGCCGCCGCGCGATCCACTACCCAGTCGAGATGATCCCAATAATCATATTGGCCGGCGATGGCGGGATCATTGCCCGGCGTCACGCGTGGCCGGGCGATATCGCCATCCTCCAGCGCCGGGCCGGCGACAATGTTGCGCATCTCCGGCTTGTGCAGCACCATCACCTGAATGACATTATAGCCCTGAGCCGCACGGGTGGCGAGATAATGTTCGCTATCCGCCCGGTCGAGCTTGCTCAGCATCAGCCAGCCGGTGTCGCCCAGCCAGAAAAAGGGCTTGCCGCCGGCTTCCATATAGCGGCCATTGGCCGAAATGCTGAGCGGGGGCGGCGCCGCGCCCGCCCCCGTTGGCAGCGCCATGGCGGCAAGGGCCGCCAGCAGGGCCAGCGATCCACCTGTCCGCGTCATAGCCTCTCCTTTCAGGCCAGCTGAGCCTCAAGCTCTTCCAGCGATTTGCCCTCGTTGCGCGGTGCGCCCCAGAAGCCGATGATGCCGCTGACCACCAGAAAGCCCGTCAAAATCCAGGCAAGATTGGTGAAACCCGTCGCCGTCAGCACCGGTACGAAGAAGCTCCAAATGCCGAGCAGAATGCGCACCACCGCGAACATCACGCCCTGCGCCGTGCTGCGCAGCAGGGTCGGGAACATCTCCGCGCTCCACAGCTGGAAGAAACATTGCGCGCCGAACCCCTGGCCAAAGGCCATCAGGAAGACATGCGCCAGCGCCACCGGCAGCGTCAGCGGGAACAGCGCCAGCAGCGACATGCCGATCACCTGAATGATCGCCGACACCAGGAACATCATCCGCTGATTCACCCGGTCCGACCAGCGCATGAAGATCAGCCAGATCGACAACATGCCGATCAGGAAGCTGCCCGCCTGAATGGCGACCGACATGGCCTGGCTCTGATTGCCCACCGTGCGCAGGATATAGGGGAAGAAAAAGCCGTTGGTGCCCGCCCACAAATTCCAGAAGACATACATGCCCGCCAGAAAGGCCATGGAGCGGATATGCTGGCGCGTGAACAGGTCGCGCAGGCCGACCCTGGGCTGGCTGCCGGCGTTTTCGCTTGCCTGCGCGTCGAGCCATCGCTGCGATTCATGCATTTTGGACCGCATGAATGTGAGCGCAATGGCGAGGATGGCGAGATGCGCGAAGACGATGCGCGCGCCCAGCAGGCCAAGCGGCGTCAGCACCAGGAACATCAGCAGCACCACGACCGGCCCCAGATACCAGAGTACCTGCGCCACGCCGCTATGCTTGCCGCGCGCACCCTTGGGCGCCATTTCCGCGATCAGCGACCAGGAGGCGGGAATATCCGCGCCGACCGCCAGCCCGACCAGAAAGAAGCCGACGACAATCATCCAGGCGTTCATGGCGAAGATCAGCCACAACATGCCGAAGGCGTAGAAGAGCATATCATATTGATAAATCTTCTTGCGCCCGAACAGGTCGCACAGCCGTCCGCCGATGAACGCGCCCACGCCCGCCGATATGGCATTGGGGCCGAACGCGCCGATCATCCCGACCAGATCGTTGCTGAGGCGGTAGGTTTCGACCCATAGCGCAAGCGCCGCCGATCCCGCGACAATCGACCCCGCATCAATATAGTTGGCGAGGCCGGCAAGAATGCTATTCTTCCAGTCGTCAGTCCCATGCTCTTGCGGGGGATGGACGTCGATGGATGCCGACACTGTCATTTTCTCTCCCATCCAAGGTCGTTGCGGCCTTGCATATGTATGACATATTTGCTCATATAATATGATGATTGTAAAGAGCCGTTGCAGCCGAAATGCCGGCGCTTGGGCACAAGACGGATCAAGGGAGAGATGCGGTGACGGTTTCGCGGCGAAACATGCTGGCTGGCACGATGGGACTGGGCGCGGCGGCGATGGCGAGCGGGCTGAACGCGCGCACCACCGCCCCGAATCAGGCGGAGCGCTGGGGCGTCTTTGAACTGCGCTTCGACGGGCCGAAGGAGGGCAATCCGTTCGACGATGTGACGCTGTCGGCCGATTTCGCGAGCGGCGGAAAGACCGTCCGCGTGCCGGGCTTCTATGATGGCGACGGCGTTTATCGCATCCGCTTCAGCCCACCGGAAACGGGCCGCTGGAGCTGGACCAGCGCCAGCAATGCCGCCGCCCTGAACGGCCAGTCCGGCGCGTTCGACTGCACCGCGCCGTCAAAGGGCAATCACGGCCCGGTGCGCGTCGTTGCCGATTATCATTTCGCCTATGCCGATGGCACGCCCTACCGGCAGGTTGGCACGACCTCTTACAGCTGGGCGTTGCAGAGCGACGCGAAATGCGCCGAGACGCTCAAGACGCTCCAGACCGCGCCATTCAACAAGATGCGCATGCTGGTCTTCCCCAATGTCGAATCGGTCGCCACCAATCCCTTCGTGAAGACGGGGCCGGGACCGAAGGATTATGACCCGGCGCGCATCGATCCGGCCTATTTCCGCCGCTTTGAGGACCGCATCCGCAAGCTGGGCGACCTTGGCATCGAGGCGGACGTCATCCTCTACCATCCCTATGACGAGAAGCGCGGCTATTCCGACATGAAGCGCGCCGATGACGAGCGCTATGTCCGCTATGTCCTCGCCCGCTTCGGCGCCTATCGCAATGTCTGGTGGTCGATGGCCAATGAATATGACGCCGTGCACAGCAAGACGATGGCGGACTGGGACCATCTGCTGCAACTGGTGCAGAAGGAGGATCCGCACGACCGGCTGCGCTCCATCCACCAGATCAACGTCTATTATGACAATCGCAAGCCCTGGATCACCCATAGCAGTATCCAGAATGGCGCGGCGGTGCTGGACGATGTGCGCGCGCAGCTGCATCGCAGCTTCGGCCTCAAGCCGGTGATCTTCGACGAGGTCTGCTATGAGGGCAATTCCAAGCTCCGCTGGGGCAATCTCAACGGCGAACAGATGGTCGAGCGCTTCTGGTGGGGCCTGATGGGCGGCACCTATGTCGGCCATAGCGAAACGATCGATCCCAAGCAGAATGCCGATTATAGCTGGCTGGGGCAGGGCGGGCGGCTGAACGGCACCAGCCCGCCGCGCCTCACTTTCCTGCGCAAGATCATGGAAGAGGGGCCGACCCCCGGCATCGAACCGATCCAGACCTGGTGGAATTATTCCATCGCCGGCAAGGAGTTCGAATATTATCTCCATTATTTCGGCGACAAGACGCCGACGGAGTGGCCGGTGATCCTGCCGGGCCGCAAGGGGCAGCCGCAAAATGCCTATCGGCTCGACATTATCGATACCTGGAACATGACCGTCACCCCGGTCGACGGGCTGTTCCGCATGCAGCGGCACAGCGACTATGATTTCCACGATCCCGCCCGGCCGACCGTGCAGCTGCCCGGAAAGCCCTGGCTCGCGGTGCGCCTGGTCAAGGCCTGACCGACCCGCGCCTGACCGAACCGCGACGACCCGCCCGGCCCGCGCCGGGCGGGCAGGCGGTCAGCCCTGTTGCAGGCGCGACAGGCTGCGCGAGACCTTGATCGATCCGAAATCGATGATCTCGCCCATCAGCCGTCCGGCTTCCTCGGCGGCGCCGGCCTCGATCGCGTCGACCACCCGTTCGTGCCGCTGCACCGTTTCCTCATGCATGTCGTCCTCCTCAAGCGGCAGCATGAGGAAGGATGCGACCAGCGCCACTTCCGTGACCGTCGAAAAGGCGTTGAGCAGGAAATTGCCGGACGCCGTGCCGACCGCCTGGTGAAAGGCGAGGTCCGCTTCGGCGAAACGCTGGCGCGACCCGACGGCATCGCGCATGTCCGCCACCGCCGCACGCAGCAGGGCAATGTCCTCGGCCGTCGCCCGATGCGCGGCCAGTTCGGCGGCGCGCGATTCCACCGCCACGCGCGCTTCGGCGATGCCGCGCCGGAAATCGCTGTCCATGCCCAGGCTCACCCGCCAGGCCAGCACGTCGGCGTCGAAATAATTCCAGTAGCGCGGATCTCGCACGGTGGTGCCCACCCGCGTCTTGGAAACGATCATGCCCTTGGCGGTCAGCGTCTTGAACACTTCGCGCAGCACCGTGCGGGAAATGCCGAACCGCTCGATAATCTCCTGTTCCGGCGGCAATTTGCTGCCCGGCGGATAGGTCCCCGCCAAAAGCTCCGCGCCCAGCGCCTTGGCAACCTGATCGTGCGTCGACGATGTCGGTCTCAGATAGGCTTCGAAGCCGGATGTCTGCTGCTTTGCCAAAACTTGTCCTTCAGTCTGACCGCTTTTGCCCCCCGCGGTTCCTGCTAGCTGTTAAGCGATCCCGCCGCGAGACGCCAGCACTCCCGAAGATCAAGGCTCTGGCGCATAGTCGGAGCGCATGGACATCTGGCCGATACCGGGGTTGAGCCGGTTCGACGGATCGAGCTGCCGGTAGAAATCGGCGAGCGCGGGCTTGGCGGGATAAAGATGGCCGACATTATGTTCGGCCGGATATTCCGCGCCCCGCCGGTCGAGCAGGTCCAGCAATCCCCGCTCGAACCCATGAATGTCGGTGCCTTTGCGGACCACATAATCCTGATGGAAAACATGGCAGAAAAAATGGCCATAATAGAGTTTCAGGATGGTCGCGGCCTCGGTTTCGGGCGGCAGGCTTTCGGTCCATTCGCGCGCATTGCGGGGCAGGGCGATGTCCAGCGCGACGATATCCTCCACCTGATCGCGATGCACCTCGCGATAGCGTACGGCCGCACCGGCGACGGCGAAGCGGTGCAGAAACGCCTTTTCCGCTTCCTCCGCCGAACATTCGAACATGTCGCCATCGGGGCCGGCCAGCATCGACTTCAGATAGGCGCGGGTCCGCTCCAGATCCTCCGCCGCCATGCGGATCATCAGATGATGCTCATAGCGGTCGCGAAATTGCCGCATGCGCGGCGGCAGATGCTGGGGGAAGAGGTTGGCGAGGCCGTTCAGCCATTTGTCCGAAAGCCCCCTTCGCCCCAGGCCCAGGCGGCCGAGCCATGTGTCCAGCTTGGCCTTGAAGGCGAACAGCGCCGGCAGGCGATCCGTCCCCAGCAGGCGCACCGCCAAGAACAGATCCTTGCCATAGCGCGCGGCAATGTCGAAGGCGGTGCGGTGAACATATTCCGCCGCGATCGGCAGCCCGGCAAAGTCGCGCAGCATCTCGCGGCGCAGCCGGGTCAACAGGCTCGGATCATTGGTGCCGACATAGAAGACGCCCGATCCCGCCTCCCGCGCGAAACTGTCGAGCCGCACGGCGAACAGCGCCACCTTCCCCGCGCTGCCGGACGCCTCGTAGAGTTTGCGTGGATCGGCGTTGAAGCGCGCCGGCGTGTCGGCGTCGACGTCGCGGACATGGCGGGCATAATCATGGTCGGACGCGCGCGCGCCGGGATCGTCGCTTATGTCGGCATCGGTGAAGTCGCCCCGGTCGAGCCGGGCGAGCATCCCTTCCGGATCGTCGCCCAGGTCGATGCCCAGATGATTGACCAGCGCCAGCCGCCCGTCGCTCTCCAGCCGGGCGAACAGCGCCAGTTCGGTATAGGCCGGGCCGCGCCGCACCAGCGAACCGCCGCTATTGTTGCAGACGCCGCCCAGCACGCTGGCGCCCAGGCAGGAAGAGCCGATCACCGAATGCGGCTCCCGCCCCAGCGGTCGCAGCCGCCGTTCGAGCGCATAGAGCGTCGCCCCGGGCAGGCAGACCACCTGCCGCCCGTCGTCGATCAGGTGAATGCCCTTGATCCGCGTGATATTGATGATGACGACCGGCCGGTCATAGGCGTCGCCATGCGGGGTGGATCCGCCGGTCAGGCCGGTATTGGCCGCCTGCATGATGATGGCGGTGCCCGCCGCGACGCAGGCGCGCAGCACCCGCCATTGCTCCACCAGCGTGCCCGGCCGGACCACCGCCAGAGCCGCGCCGGACCCGAACCGATAGCCGGTGCGAAAGCGCCGCGTCTGGTGCGCCCGCGTCAGCACATGCCGCCGCCCCACCAGCGCCCGCAGCTCGGTGATCAGCCGCGCCGCATCCCTGTCCGTCATATCTCCTCCCCCCGCAGCCTGCCCCCCGGCTCGCTGCTGCGCGACCTTTAGCGATGTCCGCGCTTTGTCGCAGCATGTCTTGACCTGTTCCATCTTGGTCATATCATATGACTAATAGATTAAAAGAAAAGAGGGGCCATGAAAAGCTTAGCCATTTTTGCTCTCGCTCTGGCGACGACCTGCCCCGCAGCGCTGGCGGCGGCCACGCCTTCCGCCCCTGCAACTGCTGCGCTTCCCACCGGTGCCGTACCCTATCCGATCGATCATCCCGGCCGCGCCGACTCGCTGATCGACATGCGGTTCCTGCTCGACGGGCCGGCGGGGAAGCACGGCTTCCTGGCGGTCAAGGATGGGCATTTCCGCTTCCCGGACGGACAGCGCTTCAAATGCTGGGGCGTCAATATCACCGGCTGGGAAATGGGATCGGCGCTGCTGCCGCCGCATCGGGAAGCGGAAATCTATGCCGAGTCGCTGGCGCGGCTGGGCGTCAATTGCGTGCGGCTGCACTTTCTCGACATGCGGACCGAGCAGAAAGTCATCGACGGCAATGGGGGCAAGGTGGGGGAGGGCGGCCCGCCGCCCGTTACCCATACGCCCTCCGGCCTGATCGACAGCCGTTTCGACGACAGCCGCCATTTCGACCCGGATCAGGTCGATCGCCTCCATTATCTCTTCGCCCAGTTCAAGAAGCGCGGCATCTATGTCGACTTCAACCTCAATGTCGGACGCACCTATCGCGCCGGCGATGGCGTCCCCGATCATGATCTGATCGGCGTGGCCAAGGGGCTGACCTATTTCGGCCCGGAGCTGGTCGAGCTTCAGAAAGACTATGCGCGCATGCTGCTCGACATGCGCAATCCCTACACCGGGCTACGCTATGCCGATGATCCGGCCGTCGCCATTGTCGAGATCGTCAATGAAAACAGCCTGCTGGAATTCTGGCAGCGCAACTGGCTGCGGGGCGAGCGGGTGCCGGGCGGCGCCAATCTTCAGCTTGACCTGACGCCCCATTATGCCCGCCTGCTGACCGACCGTTATAATGTCTGGCTCAGGCAGAACCGCTCGGGCGCGCAGCTCGCGCGGCTGCGTTCGCTCGCCGGCGTTGGAGCGGACGAACCCATCGCCTTCCTGCGGCGCGGCGATTTCCGCGACGCGCCCGAAGAGCGGTTCCGCGCCGAGATCGACTTTCTGACCAGCGTCGAGATCGATTTTCAGCAGGATATGGCCCGCTTCCTGCGCGAAGAGGTTGGCGTCAAATCGATCATCATGCCGACCGCCGACCATACTTATTTCATCGCGGGCCAGCCGATGATGCGCTCCTCCGCGCGCTTCGACGTCATGGACTCCCATGTCTATTGGCAGCATCCCGCCATTTACGGCCGCCGCAACGAGCCGATGGTGAACCGGCCCGACCTGTCCATAGCGGTAAAGCTCGCCCGCACCGCCATGTCGGGCAAGGCTTTCACCGTCAGTGAGGTCAATCATCCCTATCCGTCTGAATATGGCGCGGAAATGATCCCGACGCTGGCCTCCTACGCCGCGTTTCAGGATTGGGACGGCATTTTCTTCTACACGTTCGAAGCCAAGTTGCTGGGCAAGGCGACGGCGGTGATCGGCGATCATTTCGACATCACGCAGGATCCGGTGAAGATCGCGCAGCTGCCGGTCGGGGCGATGCTGTTTCTGCGCGGGGACGTCGCACCGGCCAAGACGGTGGTGGAGCGCAGCTATTCGACCGAGCAGATCAATGAGGCCGCACGCATGCCGCGTGCCGAGCAGCCCTATTTCACGCCCGGCTTCCCCAAGACGCTGCCGCTCGTCCACGGCTCGCGGGTGCGCTGTCTCGACTGCGCGCCGGTCGCCGCGCCGCCGCTGCCGCCGGCCAATCCGATCCTGTCGGACACGGGGGAGCTGAGCTGGCAGTCGGGCGACAAGCCCGGCCTTCTCAGCATCGATACGCCGCGCAGCCAGGGACTGGTCGGCTTCATCGGCAAGGGGAGCAAGGCGACGACGCATTTGTCCGCCGACATCGCCAATGAATTCGGCGCCATCACCGTCTCGGCGCTCGACGGCAAGCCGCTGCGCATTGCCGATCGGATGCTCGTCACCGCGACGGCCAAGACCGGCAATAGCGGGCAGGTCTGGAACGCGCGCCGCACCATGCTCGACCAATGGGGCAGCGCGCCGACCTGGATTGAACCGATCACCGGCTGGCTGATGCTCAAGGATCTGGACGGCGCGCTGGGCGTGACGGCGACGCCGCTCGACGGCGCGGGCAAGCCGGCCGGCCCGGCGATCAAGGCGCGAATGCTGGAGGATGGCTGGGAATTTGCCGTGGGGACGCCGGCCGCCACCTCCTATCTGATCGAGGTGGCGCGCTGAGGCGTCACCCTTTTCTTTTACTCCAACAATTAGCTTGAACACATATAATATTATTATATACCGACTCCCGAAATAATCAGTTCAGGAGAGGGCCATGCGTCTCAATCATCACATTCTCGCCGGCGCCGCCCTGTGCGCCATTGTCGGATTTCTCCCGGCGCAGGCCCAGGCTCAGGCGCAGAATGCCGCCGATTCCGAAGTCGCGGACATCGTCGTGACCGGCATCCGTGCCAGCCTTCAGTCGGCGCAGAATATCAAGCGCAACTCCGACAAGATCGTCGACTCGATCGTCGCCGAAGACATTGGCAAGCTGCCCGACATCAATGTGGCCGAAGCGCTGCAACGCGTATCGGGTATCCAGGTCAGCCGCGATCGCGGCGAAGGCGGCGGCATCGCCATTCGCGGCCTGTCGCAGGTGCTCACGACGCTGAACGGGCGCGAAGTCTTCACCGCCGGCGGCGGCCGTTCCTTCAATCTTCAGGATGTGCCGTCCGAACTGCTCGCCGGCATTGACGTCTACAAGACGCCCTCGGCCGACCTGATCGAAGGCGGCATTGGCGGCGTGGTCGACCTGCGCACCCGCAAGCCGCTCGACAAAAAGGGTTTCACCTTTAGCGCCAGCGCGCGCGGCCGCTATTCCGATCTGGCCGATGATGTGAAGCCCATGGGCAGCTTCCTCGTCAGCAACAGCTGGGACACGGCCGCCGGTGAATTCGGCATCCTCGTCAGCGCCGCCTATCAGGAACGCGCCTTCGCCACCGACATCATCAATGTCGGCGCGCCCAACGGCCGCACCGATATCGTCGCCGGCCGCACGGTGAACGCGCCCAACGGCTCCTATCAGCCGGCGATCAAGGGCAATCGCCGCCGCATCGGCGTCGATGGCATCGTCCAGTGGAAGCCCACGCCCGAACTCGAAATTTACGGCCAGGTCAGCTATCAGGATTTCCGCTCGATCCAGACGCAGTTCGGCCTCAACATTCCGAGCAACGGCCGCGCCGCCGTGCCGGGCAGCGCCACCTTCTTCGACGGCACGGACGATATCCGCAGCATCTCCTACAATAATGTCGCGTTCAGCACCTTCGGCGTCGCGCGCGACACGTTTGACGAGAATTTCCAATATTCCGGCGGCGTCACCTATGAAAAGGAAGGCATGCGCCTGAACCTCGACGCCAGCTATGCGACGTCGAAGAACACGCTCTATTATTCGGAGCTGGATCTGGCCGGCGTCGCCCCGCTGGCGCAGCAGGATGTCAGCACCGGCGTCCCCACCATGTTGCTGAGCGGCATCGATCTCAACAATATCACCAGCTACACCATCGGTTCGATGGCCCGGAACGAAAATTATTTCGAAGGGGACATGTGGGCGATCAAGGGCGACGCGTCGTTCGACGTCGAAAGCGATTTCCTCAAGTCGCTGAATTTCGGCCTGCGCTGGGCCAAGCGCGGCATGGACTTCACGCCCGTCCGCTTCTTCCAGACGCCGGGCACGGCGGCGGCGCGGCTCAACGCCGGGGGCTTTGCCGACCTGTTCATGCCCAACCCGCTCAACAATATGTTCAGCGGATCGGGCAACATCAATCAGGATTTCCTGGTCGGCAATCCCGATTTGCTGCGGCCGATCGACAGCTTTAACGCGATCCGCGACCGGCTGGGCATCGCCGCGCCCGTCGCGGTCAGCGTACCGGGCATCTACAGCATCAATGAAACGACGCTGGGCGCCTATGCGATGGCCAAATATGGCTTCGACATGGGCAATGTCCCGGTCGACGGCAATATCGGCCTGCGCGTCATCCGCACCGGGCTTCAGGTGCAGGGCAACCGGCTCGACGCGGGCACGACCGTGCCGATCCCGATCGACGACAACAGCAATTATCTGAGCGTCCTGCCCAGCGCCAATATCCGCTTCGGCCTGACCGACCAGTTGCAATTGCGCCTGTCCGCGTCTCAGGTGCTGACGCGCCCCGGCTTCTCTGAACTGGCGCCGACGCTGACGCTGGTGCCGGCCCAGAATACCGGCTCCTCGGGCAATCCCGACCTGCGCCCGCTCAAGGCGGACCAGCTCGACGCCAGCCTCGAATATTATTTCTCGCCGACCGGTTCGGTCTATCTCGCTGGCTTCTACCGCAATGTGCAGAATTTCATCCTGACCAATACGGTGCTGCGCACCATCGACGGGATCGAATATCGCATCTCCGCGCCGACCAACAGCAATCAGGGCAAGATCAAGGGCGTCGAGGTCGGCGGTCAGACCTTCTTCGACTTCCTGCCGGGCCTGCTGAGCGGCTTTGGCGTGCAGGCGAATTACACCTTCGTCGACAGCTCGACCGGCACGTCGATCGCCGGCCTCAGCACGCCGCTGACCAACCTGTCGAAGCACAGCTTCAACGTCAGCGCCATCTATGAAAAGGGTCCGCTGTCGGCGCGCCTCGCCTATAACTGGCGCGACAAATTCCTGACCGGCCTCTTCACCAACAATGTGGTGGTCGGCCTGCCCGTCTATCGCAAGGCCTATGGCTGGCTCGACGCGTCGATCAACTATGACGTGACGCAGAATGTCACCGTCTCGCTGGAGGGCAGCAACCTGACCCGCAGCAAGACCGACACCTATTATGGCCGCGAAACGCTGGTCGGCAATCTGGAGCAGGACGATATCCAGCTGCTCGCCGGGGTGCGCGTGACCTTCTGACCTGATCCTCCCCTCGTCCCCGCGGCGTCATTCGCGGGGACATTTTTCATCGAGGGGTGGGGCGGATGGATCGACGGCGATGGCCGTCGGCACAAGCTTACGACACGGGCCGTTGCGCTTTCCCTTCCTTGCGCAACATGCCCCTGTCGTTCGGTCGATCGGCGGGCTGCACCCCGCCGGTCGACCTTTTTAGTTCAGCTCGACATCCTTGGTGGCGATCAGCCGCACCGGGCCTAGCAGGCCGGAATCGAGCAGCGGCTCGTCCGCCTGAAAGAAGGTCCAGGGCGTGAAGGTCACGCGCCCGCCCTCCGGCTTGGCCTTGCCCGCCTTGTACCAGTCGGGCAGCTCCACGATCTTGCGCGCCATCACCGGCGTCATCTTGCCGTCCGCGCCCGGCGTCTCGCCGATGGTCCAGTCGGCATTGTCGACATAGCGGCCTTCTTCGGGCAACGCGGCATCGCCAATCATGCGGTTGGCCCAGAGATTGGTGACGGAGAGGGACAGGCGGTTGCGCCCGGCCTTCACCGCATCGGTGATGTCGACGCGATACGGCTCCTTCCACACCACGCCCAGATCCTTCCCGTTGACGCGCACGCCCGACAGGACTTCAACGCGCCCAAGGTCGAGCCAGACGCGCTGGCCCCGCGCCAGCATGTCGGCCGGCACGTCGATGCTGCGTTCATAGGTGGCGGTGCCGGAGAAGTGCCGTACCGCCGGATCGGCATGCTGGCTGAGCGACTGGAGCCGGGGTAGGGTAATCGACGCCGGCGCGCCGCGTCCGGGTTGCAGCGCGACGGTCCAGCTGCCCTCGATCGTGCGCGGCGCCGGCAGCTTGACGGTCGCCGCCTTGCCGGTGCTGCTGCTGTACCGCCCGCCTTCC
>DAMDPH010000002.1:0-33968 GCA_032082785.1 Sphingobium sp.
CGCCGTCAATGTATTGCAGAGCTATGCGACACAGGTCGCGAAGCTGATTGCCGACGACATGCTGATTGCGCGTGATCCCGACCTGCGGGAAGATGATTTTACGCTGTCGAGCGAAACCGCGCGTGCCGCCTTGCAGGGCGCAGGTGCTGCGGCGGGCGGATCGGGCGACTGCGCCGGCGCGGCGCTGGGGGCGAGCGCCAGCGTCCTGTTCAACTACCTCCTCACGGCGGCCAACGAGCCAAGACAAGGCCGGGACCTCAGTCTGGAGGAGCAGCAGGCGCGCACGAACCTTGTCGCGACCCTTGTTGCCGGCATTGCCTCTGCGACCGGGCTTGACGCGCATAGTGCTGTCGTCGCCGCCCAGATCGAAACGCAGAATAACGACCAGGTTGAAACGCTTGGCGGCACGATTTGCGTGGATGGCGTGGAGGCCTGCACGGGGCTGCGGGTGGCCCTGACCGACATCGACAAGGAACCGGAAGGTTCCGCGCTGAAACTCTTGTTCGAAACGACTGCGGCGCGATTGGGCTATGACCCCGATGCTCTGACGGCGGATCAGCGCCAGCAGATACTCGACGGTGCTGCGGCGCAGCTATTTTCCGGGATCGAGCCGGACTTTTTCATAAATGCCGAGCGTACGGCTGCGATCATCGACGCGCGGGCCCGATATCTCCAACTGCCAGAGGCGGAGCGCGCGGCGCTGGCCGACAGCTATGGCAGCGAAAGCGCGGCCATTTTGAGCCTTTCTCTTGTGTCCGGGGATTCGGCGGATGCCTCCTGGCAGGAGCAATGGCTGGATCAGCGGATCGATCGGCTGGAGGATGCCGCCTGGAAAAGCGGCTTCATGGTGGGCGGGGCGCAGGGCATCGTCAATACCGGAGTGTATAGCGCGACAGCGATCCTTCAAATATTGTAGGACCCGCAAGCCTTCCTGAAAGATCTCGGCGCCGTCATCCAATTTGCCCGGGACAATCCGGGCGAATTCGCCGCCGCTGTCGGCGACGCCGCCTATGCGGAATTTCAACAGGTGAAGAGCGATTATTACAAGCTTGCCTAGGCGAGCGACTATGAACGCAGAACTAGTGTTGGGAACACACCGGAAAGTTATAAGGATGAGCTGTTTGGCCAGAATGCACAGCTGGCGAGAAGAGCCTCCGGCTTTTCGGCAAGTGTCACGCCGTGGGTCGCCGGCATCTTTGCAAGCGCTGGCTCTGCTGGCGTCGGCGGCGCGGTCCTTCGCAGCGGTAAACTCCTCGATATCATCCAGGAAATCAAGCGGGTCGGTAAGGCTGTAGATGCGACAAAGGGGAGAGTTATGGTTGATACCTCGCAGGCAACGCGAGGAACGCCGGAATACGACCTCCTTAATACCTCACCTGCAAACACCCGGGTTGATCTGGATAACGGTACAATGTTCAAGACCAACGAAGGTGGATATGTCGAAGAAATCATTTACCAGCCAGTGAACAGTCCCGGTGTACGGGATGGGCGGCAGACTGTTGTAGGCAGGGACGACATCGCCGGTGACGTTGGCGGGCACATTCAAGCCGGCCGCCATGGTGGAACTTGCGACCGTTTCAACTTGTTTCCGCAGAACTCGAACTTCAACAACAGCGCCTATAAGCATTGGGAGAACGAAATCACCCGTTCCTTGCAAAATGGCGACGATGTGGGCAATGTGACAGTACGTCTCAATCGAGACAATCCGTATAATCCGAGGCCGGATAGTCTTGAAATCGAGTATCATATCAATGGGGTTAATCGGCGGTTAAATTTTGAAAATCAAGCAGGGGGCTGAGGTTGTCGAATCCCATCGAAGAGCAAAGGTTGATCATCGACCGACTGTATAAAATCGTGAAAGGAAGCTGCCCATTGGAAGCAACTTCTGCACGGTGTCGTTTTAAATACGGCCATGGTCATGAAGACGGTAGCTCAATTATTGGTGAAGAATTTTGGCACTCGTCCGGTGGAAATTCCGTGTCGGACTTTTTGAGCTGCGATCTTAGAGGCCCTGTTATGAATCTTGTCAAAGAACTTCACGCCAAGATGAGGGCCCATACGGGTGGTGATTGGGATGCGTTTACGCTGTTCATCAACGAAGACGGAACTGTAACCGCTAAATTCGAGTATCCGGATCAAAAGCCACTGACCTGACGCTTACTCTCTTTCCTCCTCCTTGAAATGAGGCGGCGAGCCTGGCGACAGCACAGCGCATCAGCCGCGACACGGACGGTGCCAATGCGGGCGCCCTCACGCGTCAGTTCGACGAGGCAAAGCGCGAAGAGATCGCGTTGGGCTTTCAGGCGGCGCAGAGGCTCGTGGCGGAAACCGGCAGTTTCCTCGCCCACCGGGCGGAGGAAGCCGACGCGCTCAAGGAGAAGATCGACGCCGGCACCGCGACAACTGAGGAGCGGGCAGATTATGAAGAGGCGCTGAAATAGGGGCCGGGCGCAGCTACCGCCAGATATTGACGGCGCTGACGGCTGCGGCGGGCGGCAATGTGACGGGATCGGCGGGCGACCTGGTGCAGAGCATGGCGGCCAACTGGGCGCAGCAGAAGGGGGCGGCCTGGATCGGTGAACAGGTTCATGCCGAAGGGATGGATGCGGCGACGGCGGCGGTGCTGCACGGCATCATCGCATGCGCAGGTCAGGCAGCGGGCGGCGGAGACTGTGCGGCAGGCGCGGTGGGAGCGTCCGGGACGAGCCTGCTGGCGTCGCTGCTGGACATCGGCGACAGCGAAAGTGAGACGCTGAGCGTTGCAGAACGCAACGGCCGCAGCGCCTTGCTGCAGGCGGTCGTCGCCGGGCTCGGCGCTCTTGCGGGGAGCGACGCCAATCTGGCCAGCGCGATCGTCTCGGCGCAGGCGGAGGCGGAGAATAACTCGATCGTCGGCACGCAATATCAGGCGGGTGCCTATGCGGATATCAGCCTGGCTCAACTCGCGGCGAGCAATCCGGCCTTCCGAGAAATATGGGAATCATTGGGCGGGGACGATGAGTCTAGGCTTGCAGCTTTTATCGCTTATATGAACAAGGCGGCCAGCGAACAGGATTATCCGGTGGCCTGACCCCCCCCCCCCCGGGATTGCCGGAGGCCAGTTTTCTTAAATTAGGTAGCCAGTAAGAGGTCGTCCAGGACGGCATAATAGCGTTGCTCGGCTTCGATCGGCGGAATGTTTCCGATCGGCTCCAGCAGGCGCCGGTTGTTGAACCAATCAACCCATTCCAGCGTGGCGTATTCGACGGCTTTAAAAGAGCGCCAAGGTCCTCGGCGGTGGATCACTTTGGCTTTGTAGAGGCCGTTGATCGTTTTGGCCAAAGCGTTGTCGTAGCAGTCGCCGACGCTCCCGACGGATGGCTCGATGTCGGCTTCAGCAAGGCGCTCGGTGTACTTTATAGACGCGTATTGCGATCCGCGGTCGCTGTGATGGACCAGGCCACCCTTGTGAGCGGGCCGTCGGTCATGGATAGCCTGCTCCAGCGCATCCAGCACAAAGCTGGCGTGCGCCGTCCTGCTGACCCGCCAGCCCACAATGCAGCGGGCGTAGACGTCGATCACGAAGGCAACGTAAACGAACCCCGCCCAGGTCGCGACATACGTGAAGTCAGAAACCCAAAGCATGTTCAGCGCCGGAGCATGAAATTGGCGGTTGACCGGATCCAGCGGGCATGGCGCCGTCTTGTCCGAGACCGTGGTGCGCACCAGCTTACCTCGGATCACCCCTTGCAGGCCAAGAGCTCGCATCAACCGCTGAACGGAACGGCGCGCGACATCGCAGCCCTCGCACTTCATTTGCCGCCAAACCTTGCGTACCCCGTAGACGCCGAAGTTCTCGGCAAAACCCGCAGAACTTCGGGCTTCAGCTATTCATCCCGCCGACACGAGCCGATTGCCAAGCCGGGTCTCCCCGCTTGGCAAGCGCTCGTTATAGGTGGATGGGGCGATCGGCAGAACTCGGCAGATTGGCTCGACCCCATAGGCATCGCAATGCTCGTCGATAAAGGAGACCATCGCCTGAACGGGCTGTCGAGCTCCGCCTGGGCAGCATATGCCGACGCCTTGCGCAAAATCTCATTGGCTTGCCACAGTTCGCGGACTTCACACTTCATTGCCTTGAGCTTCTCCGCAGTCTCCGTCGGAACACCACCGCGCTTGCCGCTGTCCACCTAGGATTTCTTCACCCATTCCAGTAGCGTGTGCCCGGAACACCCGATCTTCTCGGCCACCGATGTGATCGGAGCTCAGCGAGAGGGATAATGCCCTCGGGATTCAGCGCCCTGCGGATCGCTTGCTGCCGAACCTCAGGGGCAAACTTGTTTGTCGCCTTACTCATCGTAGACCCTTCCTCTCAGGAGTTAGGGCCTCCGGCAATCCCGGGGCAGTTCACCAGCGCTTCGACAGTGAAGGCGTAGTGGTTTTTTGCCCGTCACCTCAGCCGCGGCGATGCCAGCAGGATCGGCTCTGCTATTGAGGCAGAAGTGCGCTTTGTCGCGCGACTTCTACGGCGAGCCTCCGGGTGTTGACACCTAGTTTTTTGAAGATGCTCTTCATGTGAAATTTGACTGTATTTTCACTAGTCGCCATACGGCGGGCGATTTCCTTGTTCGATCCGCCTGCCTGCAATTGCTGCAAAACATTCAGTTCGGCCTGGGTGAAGATAGCTGCCGAGACGGGGTCGCAGGAACCGTCGGATCCGCCATCGCGCTGACTGACCTGTCCCTGCGAAAAGGCCAGGAGCAGGCGGGATATCCAGCCATAGAGCTCCTCCGTCATCGCCCCGACGCCGATCTGCGCGACCGTCTCCTTGAGCAACTCGCGCACGGCTGCCCCTTCGTCGATGAAGGGGCGGAGGAGATTTTCGGTCATCGTTGCGGACAGTGCCTGACGCATGCTCTCTACCGCTCGGTCAAGTTGACCGCTTTTCCTCAGCGTCACCGCCAGAAGAATGTGATGGCGCACCTGCCAAAGGCCGGCGCCATGGACTTGGCAATGCCGCTCCAGTGCAGAGAGCCGCCGCAAGGCTTCCTCCGTTTCGCCTCGGGCGATAGCCAGTCGAGCAAGGCTTGCGAGCGCCTCATCCTGTTCCTGCCAGCCGGCGTCTCGATGGTTGGAGAGGGCGGCAATGGCCTTTAGACGACCTGTCTTCGCCGCCTCTGCTGCACTTGCCAGATCGCCTGCAATGACGAATAAGCGGACGCGGGTCGTCGACAGACTGGATGCGAGCCGAGGATAGTCGAAACGACGCGCGACTTCCTCGCCTGCGTCCAGCTGCGCACAAGCCGCCTCTATGCCCTTTTCTATGAAGGCGATGGCTGCCGCCGTTCGATAGGCCGAGATATAGAGTTCGGTCCATCCTTCCGCTTGTTCAATCGCTGTCATCGCTACGGACAGACATGATTTCGCCCGCGACAGGTCGCCGACGAGATAATATAGTTCCGCTGCGATCAGGTCGAGCTGATGGCGGAGTGCTGGATCGAAAGGGGAGTGCAGCCGAATGATATCATCGCCTGCAGCGATGTATTGCTCCGCCTCCTTGAGCTTGCCTTGTGCAATAGCGATCATTGCGAGATGGGTTGGAATGAAGGCACAGCCATAGCGCAACTTACCGCTGTCAAATTCCTCCATGCTGGCGAGGAAACTGGCACTGGCATTTTCCAGCTGCCCATCTCGGAAATAAAGCAGCCCCAAGATGGTCGTCAGCGAACCGCGATAGCTATAGTCGGCGGTGGCGGCACTGGATAATATTTCCTGCAAGGGAGGAATGACGTTGTGCGGAAGGCCCTGATCCACATAGATTTCGTGCAGGGCATCGAGCATGTGCAGGTCCTGCGCGGTCGCGTCGCCGTAAGCAGTCAGAGCAGTGGACCCGGGCGGAAACAGCGCCCGGAGATCACGCAGCATGAAAGCGCCGCTCTTGATACTGCCTTCCTTGAATTTGAGGAACGCTCTGCCCGCTGCGAGAGAGGGATGCCATCTGATGGTCTCGCAAGGCAGCATGTCCAATACCTGCCGCACGACATTGAGATCGCCGCAGCTAATCTGGCGCATCCAACTGACCTCGCTCGCCAGTTGCAGCGCTCTGTCGTCCTCACCCGCTGCGATGGCATGATGAATGGCGTGGACCAACTGCTGCCGCGCCAGAAACCAATCGCTGGCGCGCCTATGCAGCACGCGCCGGTCGTGCCGGTCGGACATCGCAAGCTGGGCAGCGAGAAATTCGCGAAAGATCGGATGATAGCGGAACCGATCCTCCTGTCCGGGCAACGCAAATAAAGGGACGTTCATAGCGACCAGATCGGCTAACATCTCCCGGGTCGCCACACCCCCGGTTAGATGCTGGGCAAGATCGAGTGGCACGTCGCCGACGATGGACGTGGCAAGGAGCAGATCGCGATAGGATGCTGGCAGATTGGCAACGACTTCTTCAGCGAGATAGGCTGCCATTTCCGTGGCGCTTCCCGTAAAATCCATAGCGGCCGATGGGGTGGAGCCATGTCGTTTCGTCCAGAGTCGCGCGAGTTGCAGCGCCGCCGGCCAGCCTTCGGTTCGCATCAGCAGTTTGTCGCGGCAAGCCGCCTCCAGTCCCTCGCCAAACAGACTAGTGGCATCCTGTGACCGGAAGCGCAGATCTTCCTCATCCAGTTCGATCAGCTTGCCCTGGGCGCGCAGCCGGGCAACCGGAAAGGTGGGACGTCCGCGCATGGCGACGATCAGCCGCAGACGCTGCGGCTGGTGGCGGATAAGCCATTCGATGATGCGGTCATTCCCCGAAGTTTGCGCAAGATGATAATCGTCGAGGAAGATGAATACCGGTGGACCCTGTGCCGATAGGAGGTTCAGCAGAGCAGGCAGGGCGGCGTCGCTGTCCAGCGCCCGGCGAAGCGCGGTGTTCAGATAGGCAATGAAGCGCTCTGCATTTCGATCGTCCTCGTCAAGGCTCAGCCATGCGACTGCCGCGCCATCGCGCGCCAGCCATTCATGATATTGCGCGAGCAGGGTGGTCTTGCCGAAGCCAGCGGGAGAGCGGAGCAGGCAGAGCAACCCGGAGCGGCACCGGTCGAGCGCGTCGATCAGACCGCCGCGAACGACGGAGTCAGCATTGATGGCGGGCGGATGCAACTTGCTGTGCAGCAAGAAGCTTCCCTGATCCAGGCCCATGTCGCCGATGCCGTCGATCGTCCACCCCCGTCCCGCTGGCGATCCTGTATCATTCTAGCAGGTTTGATCTACGCTGAAACGAAGCAAGATCGAAGTCCCTCCGCCTCATCTCATCATAGGTGACGTCACGATCCTACCCGGAAAAGTCGGCTCTTCTACCCGTCGAAAGCCTTTCGCTTTGCCCCCGCGAGACAGCATTGTGCCCCTTAAGCTGGTGCCAGACGCCGGATGAGAAAAATTGGGGAGGATCAATGTCGACAGGAAGAACGATCAAGGCCTTGCTGCTGACCGCAGGCTGCCTCGGCGTTCCGGTCGCGGGCGGGGCCATGGCGCAGGATAAGGCAGCGGGAGCGGACGACGGCACGATCGTCGTCACCGCCCGTCTTCGCGCTGAAAGTATTCAGCAGGTGCCTGACTCCATTGTCGCCTTCGGCGCCGCCGATATCGCCAGCGCCGGGATAGACCAAATTCAGGACATTGCTGACAAGGTGCCTAACGTGATCCTGAGGAAGGGATTTCGCTCGGGCGAAAGTAACATCACTATCCGCGGCATTACGTCAGGTCGTCAGGGCTGGCCGCCGGTAGCGTTCGTAGTCGACGGGGTGAAAGCGACCTCCATCGACGCCATGGAACAGGGCGCTCTGCTCGATGTCGAACGGATCGAGGTGCTTAAGGGGCCGCAGGGTGCGCTTTATGGTGCCGGAGCCATCGGCGGCGCGATCAACATCGTCACCCGCAAGCCCAGCGACGAGTTTGAAGGCCGGGTGCAGGCATCCTATGCGCGGGGTGACGATGTGAAGCTGTCGGCCGGACTTTCGGGACCGATCGTTGAGGATGTGCTTCTTTATTCGATCAGCGGCTATTTTAACGATAGCGGCGGGATCGTTCAGACGGTGAACGGCGCGGGCGCGGTCGATGCGCGACAGCAGGCAACGGGCCGGGCCCGGCTATTATTCAAACCGTCCGAAACCATGAGCTTTGACTTGCGCGCGTCGATCACTGATTCGCACGGCTCGGTGCCGGGCACCGTGGACAAGATCAACGATCCCGCCCTGGTGGATGAGTTCGGGACGGCCGCCAATCCTGGCCCGGTCCGCCGCGAAGGGTTTCTGGGCCGCGAGGACCGGCGGCTGATCGACCTGTCGTTGCGAACCGAAGCGGAGCTGGATTTCGCCGACTTTTCGGCCGTACTGGCCTATCAGGACATCAATCAGGGCGTGTTCGGCACGGTGAGCTATGAAGCCGGCGCCGTGCCTACGGACAAGACATTGTTCAAGACAGCGCTTCGGGGCAACGCTGCGGCGCCCGGAGAAGTGATCGACGAATTTCAGGATCTGACTGACGATTTCGAGACCTACAGCGCGGATTTGCGGCTGACATCGTCGTCGGCGCAGCCGCTGCGTTGGGTAGTCGGCACCGAACTTGTTCATCGTACCGCCTATACGCATCTTGGTGCCGGGCAGCTGATCGCCGGTACGCCGGAGCAGCAAAAATATCTGCTCGACCGCTGGGACCGGAAGGTCGACAAGATATGGGGCATCTACGGCCAGCTCAGCTATGATATTGTCGATAAGCTGGAATTGACGCTGGCGGGCCGCTACGACAAAGATCGGTACAGTAACAGCCGCCTTGTCGACAGGGCCAGCGGAACACCCATTCCCGTGCCTGATCCCAATGGCATGCCGGTCGATGTGCTGCATGTATCCGACAGCGCATTTACGCCGAAAATCCAGCTATCCTATGCCTGGACCAAAAAGGTCATGACCTATGCGACCTATTCCGAAGGCTTTCGGTTTGGCTTCTTCAATTCGGGCAACCGTGCATTGCCGGAATCGACGCAAAATTACGAGGCGGGGGTCAAGAGCCAGCTGTTCGACGGGCTGCTGACCTTGAATGCCGCCGCCTTTCGCATCGACTATTCGGATCAGCAGGTGACACAGACGGTCGCAACCCCGCCTTTCCGTGTCACGACCAATATTCCCAAGACGAAGATCACCGGCGTCGAGGCCGACTTCGCGCTCCGAGCAACCGACAAGCTGCGCTTTTCCGGTGGTATAGGTTATGCCAACGCCATCGTTCAGGATACAGATCGCACCCGTGCGCCGGTGACGCCCAAATGGACGGCGAACGCCTCCATCCAGTGGCAAGAGCCGATCAGCGATACGCTCGATTTCATCAGCCGCGTCGATTACCGCTATCAGAGCGGCATGTATCTGCGGGTGAAGAATGTCTTCCCAATCGAGGAGAAGAATTTCGTCGATGCGCGCATCGGTGTGGAGAGTGAGCGGTATAGCTTCAAGCTGTTTGTGGAAAATCTGCTGAACACGCAGCAGGCGCTCAGCCTGTCGCCCTTCGCCGGCAGCTATGTCCGCACCTTCAGCCTGCCGCGCAGCTATGGCGCTGAAATACGCTACCGTTTCTGACCTTCCATGCTCCGGCGCCCTGCCGATCCCGTGCGGATGTCGGAGCATGATCCATTGTCAGCAGGAGAGGAAATTATGAGAGGCTTCATTGCCTTTGGGATCGCCCCAATGCTGGTGCTCGCCGTTCCGGTGCCCGCCTGGAGCCAGTCCGCGCCGGCTCTGGTAGCTAAGGCTCCTCAACCCGCTCCGCAGGAACGCCTTGTCTTGCTTGAGCAGGCATCCAATTTCCGTGATCTGGGCGGATATCAAACGGTAGAAGGCAAAAGAGTGCGGTGGGGTCGGCTGTACCGTTCGGGGGCACAGCCCATGCTGACCGATGCGGACGTAGCCATGGTACATTCGCTTGACGTGCGCAACATCATCGACCTTCGATCGAGCGAGGAACGGGTATTGGCGCCGACCCGGCTGGATGGCATTCCCTATCATGCCGTCGGCTACTCCTTCACGCCGCTGATGGGACTGATCGAGGCGGAGCTTGAAAGAGGTGGTGTCGAGACCGCCATTCAAAGCATGTACGGCGTGTTGCCGGAGATGATCCGCCCACAATTGCGGCTGCTGTTCGCCCGCCTTCTGGACGGGGAGGGCGCCACATTGTTCAACTGTTCGGCGGGGCAGGACCGAACCGGCCTTGCTGCGGCACTGATCCTGACGGCGCTCGGCGTAGACCGGCAGACCGTCTATGCCGACTATCTTTTATCCGAACGTTATCGGCAGACCCGTTGGGAAGTCGCCCCGATCCCATCGGGGCTAGCCGCAACCAATCCGGTTTACGCCTATTTCGCCCGCTACCGTGCCCAGCCGGAGACGGCCAAGCCGCCATCGCTCTCCTCATCGAAGGGCGAGCCCTATCTCAAGGTGGCGATGGATCAGATCGAGCGACGTTCGGGGTCGGTCACCAACTATCTTCACCAGGACATCGGACTGACCGATAAGGATATCGAGCGGTTGAAGGCGCTTTATCTCGAATAAGCGGCGCGGATGTTCGATCGTATCTGATGGTGGAGTGTGGCGGGAGGCGTTGAAACAGCTGCCGCTCTCAGCCTAAAACAGGGTCATGAAAGATATTATGGAGGGGACGGCGGCCACGCCGGTGGAGCCGGTGACGCGGGGCGTGACCCAGGCTGCCGAGCGGCTGGCGCAGGCGAAAGGGATCGCGCTGATCTGCGCGCCGCCAGGCTTTGGCAAGACACGCCTTCTGTGGGAGGCGGCGGTGCCGGTGGCGAAGGCGCGGGGGCTTGATATCCGCTACTGGGGCGAGGCCGATCATCGTGCGGACAGGCGCGCGGCCGACGCACTGCGACAGGCGGAACCGGGATGTCTGCTGCTGATCGACGATGTCGCCTATGCCGATAAAGATGGGCTGGCGGATGCGCTGCGCCTGCGCGGTCTGGACCGCGCCTGTCCCGACATCTGGGTTGCCATGGACCATCCTGGTCAGCTGGCACTTGCGCGGTTGAGTGCGGGCGGCATGCTGACAGAGATCGACGCGAACAGCCTGCGGCTCGACGATAGCGACCTGCGGGCGCGGATCGGCCGTATCCCGCCCAAATTCCGCAAGCGGGTGGGGGAGTTGTCGCGCGACTGGCCGGTTGCCTGCGCGCTGCTGTGCCGTTGGGCGCAACAGGCCAGTGTCGATGTGGCCGATTGGTGCGAGGCGGACATGCTGCTCGCCGCCGGCCTCGCCGCCTTCATCGACCAGGAAGTGGCGCCGCTGCTGACATCGCAGGAGCGCGACGCCCTGATCCACGCCAGCATTGCCGAGGGCATGGAGATCGCCGCGTCTCCGGCACAGCGCGATCCTTCGGCACGAGCGGTATTGTCGGCAGCCCACAAGCTTCCGGGGTTGGTCGACCGCACCGGCAATCGGCTGCATATGCAACCCGCGCTGCGGGCTTGGCTCAACGCCCGGTTCGAGGAACTGCCGTTCGAGCAGCAACGAGGCAGCCTCGAACGCATGGCCGAGGCACTGGCGCATAAGGGCGAGTTGATGGAGGCCGCGCGCCTCTATAATCGTGCCGGACTGGAGGAGCGGATCGCGGCGCTGGCGAAGGACCATGGCTCGCTGCTGATCTGGATCCGCCATGGCTTTCTGACCGTCGAACAACTGGTTGCGCAGGCCGGCGACGCCATGGTCGCCCGATCATCCAACCTGCAACTGATGCGCTGCATCGTCTTCATCAAGCGCGGCCGGATTGCGGACGCACAGAAGCTGTTCGATGCCATCCTGCTGGATGGCGCCGACCCGATCATGCTGCGCGACCATGAAATGGTGCGGGTCATGCTGCTCCATTATGGCTGCAGCATGCGGCGCAGCACCGACATCGACCAGTTTCGGGCGAAGATCGGCGCCGGCCTTGCCGATCCGGGCTGGCAGTCGCTCTTGTCGACGCTGACCTGTATTTTGCTGGCGCATAATGCTCGCTTCGAAGCCGCGCAGGCGAGCCTTGCCGAAGCGCGCGTCCACGCCCGCAATGGCGGCAGTCGGTATAATCTCATGTTCCTGTCCTTGCACGAGGCGAGCATCCATCTAGCGCAAGGCTTGCTCAAGCCGGCACGGGCGGCGCTCAGCGATGCGCGACGCCGCTGGCGTCAGGAATATCCCGATGATCAGGGAGCGGAGACGGTCATGTACGGCCTGATGTCCTCGCTCGAATATGAAGCCGGGCAACTCACGAGCGCCCGCGCATCGATGCGCCGTTCGGCCTATCGGTTGCCGGATTCCGAGGCCTGGTTCGACATCTATGCCGTCTCTTATGAAGCCATGGCGCGCATTCTGGCGGTCGATCATGGGCTGGATGCCGCCATTGAAACGCTGAAGGATCATCGTCACAAGCTGGTCGCGCAGGGACTGCCGCGCGTTGCCTGGCTGCTCCAGAGGTTGGGAGACATTCTACAGGGGGAGGCGTGGCTGCGCGGCGACTTTGCCGAGCCGGAGGCGATCGTCGATCCCGGCCTGCTCGATGTCGCCGCCACCTGGCAGGAGCGTGAAGCCTTCAATCTGGCGGCGGCCTACCGGCTGCTGCGGCTGGAGGAGGCGGACGCCGCGCGACGGATGCTGGCCGATGTCCGGGCGGATGCGGAGGCAAGAGGGTTGATGCGGTCGGCGCTGCGCTACCGCTTGCTGGAGGTCGCCTCCTTGCTCGCCGACGACCGGAAGGGGGAGGCTGAGGGGCTGCTGCGCGATGGGCTTAAACTCGGGGCCAAACTCGGCGCGCGGCAGGTTTTCGCGCATCATATGAACGGAGCCATGGTCCGGCTGATCGCCACGGTCGCCAGCCGCGACCAGGAAGGGCAGGATGTGCTCGTCCGCTTCGCCAGATCGCTGAAAATCGTCCCGGCTGAACCCAGCGATTGCGGGTCGCTCGTCCTGTCGGTACGGGAGCGCGAGGTACTGGCCGCGCTGGCCGAGGGTGGGAGCGACAAGACGCTCGGGCGGCTGCTCGGCATGACCGAACATGGGGTTCGCTTCCATCTCAAGAGCATCTACCGGAAGCTCGATGTGCATGACCGCGTATCGGCCATTCACCGCGCGAAGAGCCTAGGCGCGGTATGAGCTACTAGTTCAGGTAGTCCGCACTACTAACGCATCTCACCCAACTCCTAAGTAGCGCTGTCGCCCTCCTAGCCACAGCGATTGAGCCCCTCCCTGCACGTCCCGCACAACATGTCGGGTTAGGGGAGAAAGAAAATGCGAATAGGAGTGGATGTCGGTGGCACGAACACCGACGCGGCCCTGATCGAGGGTCGGAAAGTACTGGCAGCGATCAAGCGTCCGACCAGTGCGGACGTCAGCGGCGGTATCGTCGATGCGGTTCGTTCGCTGATCGATCAGGCGGCAGTGACGCCCGAGCAGATCGATGCCGTGATGATCGGCACGACTCATTTTACCAACGCCTTCGTGCAGCGGCGCGGCCTGACGCCGGTGCATGTTATCCGGATCGGCTACCCCGCCGCACGGGGCATTCCGCCCTTCTCCGGCTGGCCCAAGGATGTTCGCGCGGTCGTATCCGCCGGCGTGGACATGATCGGCGGCGGTTTCGAATTTGACGGCCGGCCGATTGCACCCTTCGACGCCGAAGCGGTGCGGCAGGCGGCTCGCAGAGCCGCCGATGCCGGCGTCACACAGGTGGCGCTGTCCTGCATCTTCAGCCAGCTCAACTCGGAACAGGAGGAAGAGGCCGCGGCGATCATCCGCGCCGAGGCGCCGGAAATTGGTGTTTCCTGCTCGTCCGAACTGGGTCGCGTCGGCCTGATCGAGCGCGAAAATGCAGCGATCATGAATGCCAGCCTCCGTCCGGTGGCCGAAAAGGTGGCAACCGCTTTCGGTGACGCGCTGGCAACGCTCGGCCTGCGCTGCCCTTGGTATGTCAGCCAGAATGACGGCACGCTGATGAGCGCGGAGCAACTGCGTCGCTATCCGGTGCTTACCTTTGCCGCCGGCCCGACCAACAGTCTGCGCGGCGCGGCCTGGCTCACCGGCCGCAGCGAGGCGATCGTCATCGATGTGGGCGGGACCACCACCGACATCGGCGTACTGACGAAGGGCTTTCCCCGCCAGTCATCGGTTCATGTCGATGTGGGCGGCGTGCGTACCAATTTCCGCATGCCCGACATTCTGTCCATCGGCTTGGGCGGCGGCAGCCGCGTGCGCGAGCAGGATGGCGAGGTCAGCGTCGGCCCGGACTCGGTGGGCTTTGAACTGCTGACCAAGGCGCGCATCTTCGGCGGCGATGAACTGACCGCCAGCGACGTCGCCGTGGCGGCGGGCTGGGCCGACTTCGGCGACCGGAGCAAGGTAGCCGAGCTTGGCGACGATCTGCGAGACGGGGCGACGGCGGCAATGAACCGATTGGTCGCCGGCGCCATCGACCGGATGAAGACCACCGCCGATCCGGTGCCCGCCATCCTCGTGGGCGGCGGCAGCATCCTGATCCGCGACCAGCCGCCGGGCGTGTCCGACATGTACCGGCCCGACCATGCGGGCGTCGCCAACGCCATCGGCGCGGCCATCGGCCAGGTCAGCGGCGAAGTGGACCGGATTTACAATCTCGCCACGCCGCAGGACCGCGAAGCAGCCTTCGCCGAGGCGCGGGAGCTTGCAACCCAGCGCGTGCTGGACGGCGGCGGCACGCGGGATGGGCTGGAAATCATCAATCTGGAGGCGATCCCGCTTCAATATCTGCCCGGAGGCGCGACCCGCGTCATCTGCCGGGCGGTCAGTGATCTCGCCGTTGCGGAGGGGCAGGCATGATACAGGAAATCGGACTCGACGAAATCGAACATCTCGCCATCGGATCGGCCTTTCTGGGCACGGGCGGCGGCGGCGATCCCTATCTGGGCTCGCTCCTCTGCCGGGAGGCGATAGAGCAATATGGCCCGGTGAAGCTGCTGGACGTCGCCGCGATCAAGGACAGCGATTCCGTCTTCGTCGCCGCCGCCATGGGCGCACCTACGGTGATGATCGAAAAGCTGTTCTCGATCGAGGATCAGGACCGCGCGGTGCGGGCGCTGGAACATTTCCTCTCCCGCACCGCGACGGCGATCGTCTCGGTGGAGATTGGCGGCTGCAATTCGATGATGCCTGTCGCCTATGCGGCAATGCGCGGCCTGCCCATCGTCGATGGCGACGGCATGGGCCGTGCCTTTCCGCAACTGCAGATGACCAGCTTTCACATTGACGGCGTCGGCACCTCGCCGATGACGCTGGCGGACGAGCATGGCAATGTCGTGCTGTTCAACAGCCAGGACGGCAAGAAGACCGAGGATCTGTCGCGGCCAGTGGTGTCGGTAATGGGCGCGGCGGGTTGCATGTCCTGCTACCCGATGACGGGCGAGCAGGCGCGGCGCAGCACTGTGCCCTACACCTTGTCGGCAGCGGTCGAGATCGGCCGCGCGGTGGACGGCGTCACCCATGGCGATCTGGCGCCGGTGGAGCGGCTGCTGAAGGTTCTCAACGACCATCCGCTCTACGGCGACGCCCAATGCCTGTTCGCGGGCAAGATTGTGGGTGTCGAGCGTGTCACCCGCGATGGCTGGGTGTTCGGCTCCTGCGAAGTGCAGGCACTGGAAGGCGGCGACCGGGCCACCGTGGCGTTTCAGAATGAAAATCTGATGGTCGAGGTGAATGGGCAGCTGCGCTGCATCGTGCCCGATCTCATCACCGTCGTGGATTCGGAAAGCGGCCACGCCATTCCGACCGAGCGGCTGGCCTATGGCCAGCGCGTGTCGATCGTGGGGTGCCGTGCGCCATCGCAGCTCAGCACGCCCGCCGCGCTCAACGTCGTGGGGCCAAAGGCCTTCAACCTTGAGCCAGACTACACGCCGATCCGTCAGCTCGCCATGCAAGGCTGACCGACAAGATGTGAGAAATGCATAAAAAATTAGGAGGGGATGACATGATTAAGAGCAAGGGAGCCGGCTTTGGCCGGCTGACATTGGCGGCTGTTCTGGCGCTGGCTGCGCTGGGACAGTCCGGGCAGGCGCAGGAGCAGGCCGCGCCCCAAACTCCGCCGCGGGATACCGGTGCTGCGGCCGCATTGGAGGATATCGTCGTCACCGCGCAGCGACGGGGCGAGCGGTTGCAGGATGTGCCGATCCAGGTCGCGGCCTTTTCGTCCGAGACCATCGAGAATGCAGGCATCACGTCCACCCAGGATTTCGTCAGCCTGGTGCCGAACGTCTCGCTGGACGAAAGCTTTTCCTATCTCAACAGCTTCGTGGTGGTGCGCGGCGTCACTCAGATCAACAATGCCGACTCGCCGATCGCGGTGATCGTCGACGGCGTGCCGCAGAACAACCAGAAGCAGTTCCGCATGAACCTGTTCGATGTCGAGCGGATCGAGGTGCTAAAGGGGCCGCAGGGCGGGCTTTACGGACGCAACGCCATCGGCGGCGCGGTCAATATCGTCACCAAGGCGCCGGGCGACGAATTCGAAGGATCGGTGGCGAGCAGCTATGGCCGTGGCGATGCCTTCAACGTGACCGGTATCGTGTCGACGCCGCTCGGCGACAATGCCGGCCTGCGCGTCACCGGCAATTATATGACAGACAATGGCCGCATCAAGAACAGCTATACCGGCAAGAATGTCGATTTCGTCGATCATGACTGGGAAGTGCGCGGTCGTTTCACTGCTGATCTTTCCGACACGCTCGATGTCGACCTGCGCGCCGCCTATCGTGATTTCCAGGCCGGCAGCATTTATGACAGCGTCGTGTTATCGGGCCGGGCCAACGACTATCAGGCACCGCAGGAGAGTCTGGAAGGCTTGACCTTCGGCAATATCTTCGATGCCTCGGCCAAGTTCGAGCTGGACCTGTCAGGCGTGACGCTGAGCAGCATCACCGGTTACACCCGCCTGCGCGAGGATTATCGCGGCGACATCGACTTCTCCAATCCCGTGGACAAGCCCGACGGCTTTCTGGGTCTGGGTTTCCAGGCAGGGCAGGGGCAGGATCTGGTCGTCAAGACGATCAGCCAGGAACTGCGCCTGGTATCGGACGGTTCCGGCCCGTTCCGCTGGATTTTGGGCAGCTTCTACCTGAACACCAAGCGCGATCTTGCAACCCGCGTATTCATCGATGTTGACGGTAGCCGCGACCAGATCGACGATCCCGATCTTGGTATCGTCGGCCTGCTGGAGAGCAACAATAATAATGCCTATGCCGTCTATGCGAGCTTCGACTATGACTTGCTGCACAATTTGACCCTGTCGGGCGCGTTGCGGTACGATCAGGACGACCGTAAACAGCGCGATCTGGTCAGTGGCAATGTCCGCAAGGTCAGCTTCAATTCGGTGCAGCCCAAAGCGACGCTCACCTACAAGCTCGACAATCAGCGGCTTGTTTATGCAACCTACAGCACCGGCTTCCGCTCGGGCGGCTTCAATGCACCTACCGTGTCGATCCCCATCTACCGACCGGAGGAACTGGAGAATTTCGAACTGGGCTTCAAGACCAGCTGGCTCGACCGCAAGCTGATCCTGAACGGCGCGATCTACAAGGCGAAGGACAAGGATTTCCAGTTCTTCTACTTCGACATCGCCACCGCATCCCAGATCATCAGCAATATCGAGCGCGTCGATATCTGGGGTGTTGAGTTGGAGGCACAGGCCAAGATCAGTCGCGAATTGCAGCTGTTCACGGGCATCGGCACCACCGACAGCACTATCAAGCGCAACGTTGCCTTCCCTGATACGGTGGGCAAGAAGACGCCGAAATCGACCAGCTGGAGCCTCAATGCCGGTTTCCAATATGAAACACAGCTGACCGATACTCTCGATCTGCTGATCCGGGGCGACTATGCGCATAAAGGCAAGAAATATTGGCAGATCGACAATCTGGACGTGCAAAGGCCGACCGATATCGTCGACTTCCGTGTCGGTGTCCGGAACGACCGGTGGGAGCTGTTCCTGAGCGGCAATAATAATTTTGGCGAGAAATATTATACCGACTTCAACCCGACCAGCTTCTCCGGCCTGGACGTCGCTCTAGGCTTCCCGGCGCAGCCGGCAAGCTGGTCAATCGACGGCAAATTGCGCTTTTGATCCACATCATCTGAAATCCGCGTCGCGCGCCGACCGTCGCGCGCGGCGCCACCATCTTCAACGAGGGGAGAGCCGACATGACCACGATCCATCTCATCACGCCGATTACCACGCAGGGCGTGCGCACATTGGAGGATATCGAGCATCTTGCCGGGCCTGACCTGCGCTTCGTACACACGCTGCTCGACAAGGGGCCGCCCTCGATCGAGAGCGAATATGACGAAGCCCATGCCGTGCCGGACACCATCGCCAAGGCCATCGCCGCCGAAAAGGCGGGCGCTGACGCGATCATCATCGATTGCCTCGCCGATCCCGGTCTCAAGCCCTGCCGTGAAGCCGTCTCCGTCCCCGTTCTGGGGCCGGGCGAAAGCTCCATGCATCTGGCCGCGATGCTGGGCCACCGCTTCAGCATCGTAACGGTGCTCGACTCGGTGAAGCCGATGCTGAGCAATCTGACGCGCATCTATGGCGTGCATGAAAAGCTGGCGTCGATCCGCATCGTCGACATTCCTGTGCTGGAGCTGGAAGAGCGTATGGGCGAACTACAGCCCAAGCTCGCCGAAGTGGCGCAGCAGGCGATCGAGGAAGATGGCGCCGACGTCATCCTGCTCGGCTGCACCGGTTTCCTTGGCTGCGCCGAGGCTATGCGTTCGCACCTGCTGGCGGCCGGCCATGACGTACCGGTCATCGATCCGATCCCGGCGACGCTCTGCGTGGCGGAAGCGGTGGTGAAGGCGGGATTGCGCCACAGCAAGCGCACTTATGCAACGCCCCGGCCCAAGACGATGGTCGGTTACTGACGATATTTCAGGCGACGGGAAGCGCCTATATAGGAGGGCACCGGCCGGTCGAAGGACCGGCCGGTGCCTTTTCATGCAGGTCAGGGCCGCTCTTCGACCGGGACGGGATCGCCCGGCGCCCGCTGAAGCGCAATCACTTCCGAGAAGAGCAGATAGGCGAGGATCGCCACCAGCAGCGAGTCCAGCGCGACAATGCTGGTCACATGGATCCGCCCCGTCATGCTGAGCCAGCCGGCCAGGTTCGCGATGAACCAGGCGCAGAGCGCGGACAGGCTGATCCGGGCCGCAGGCCGGTCGACGTCCATCTGGTGCCGTCCGCGCCGCCAATAATGAATGACATAGATGCCCGCGATCGGCGGAATCAGGATGGACAGCCACATCATCAGCGGGATCAACTGGTTGGAAATACCCGACAGTGCCAGGGCTGTACCAAGCGCGCCGCCCAGCAGGGTGACGGTCCGCCGCGAAAACCCGGGGCAAAGCTGCGCGCCGGCAAGGCTCGCCGAATAGAGATTGCCGACATTGGTCGTCCACACCGCAAAGGTGAGGACCAGCAATACCGGCAGCCGGCCGAGTTGCAGCAGGTTGGTCAGGAAGTCGGCCTCACCCGACAGGAGCGCCGGCAAGCCCGCGAGCCAGAAGACGAAGGGGCTCGCAAGGCCATAGCTCAGCCCCGCGGCGGCGGCGGCATGGCCCATGCTGCGGGCGAAGCGGCCGACATCGGGGGCGATGGCGACGCCGACCATCAAGGAGCCGGCGACCACCGACGCGCCGGCGGCGATGGACGGCACCGCGCTGTTGGCCGGGCGCACCGCCAGCCACAACGCTTCCCAGGAGGCGTGGCGTCCCACCATCCACACGCCCCACAGCATGACGGCGAGCAGCAGCGGCACCACCAGGCGGCTGAACCGGTCGATGCCGCGAAAGCCGAACAGGGTGGTCCCGATCATTGCCAGACTGCCGAGCAGCGTCAGCGCCCACGCAGGCGGCGCACCGGTGGCGGGCAACTGGCTGTGCAGCGCCCGGCCGAACATATCGGCCGTCACGCTGTACCAGCCGATGATGGTGAGCGCGATCAGCAGGTTGATCCCCTTGGCACCGAGCGTGCCGAACGCCCGATCGATCAGGGCATAGCTGGACAGGCCGGAACGCATGCCCGTCATCATCGTCACCGACCCCAGCGTCGCCAGCAGCAATCCGCCCAGCAGCAGCGCGGCCATGCCGCCGCGCAGACCCAGCGCCAGCATGATCTGCCCGCCGATGATGAAGGCCGGCACGGATATGGTGATACCGACGATGATGAGCGCGATGTTGAAGCCCGATACGCGCTCGGCGGCGGCAACCGGCCCTCCTGCGGCGGGATCAGCGCCCGCCACTGGCGCGGTCCAGCTGGAATGTATCGGCGGTCAGGTCTGCGCCGGAGCGCAGATAATCGTCGGTCTTGTTCAACCAGTCCTCACGGCGCGGTGCCCAAATATCCATTTCCACCACTTCGCCGATCATCTGGGCGGCATGGGGCAGGTTGGCGGGAATGACGATGACGTCGCCGGGATGCGCATCGCGGACCACCTCCCGATTTTCCCCGAACCAGAAGCGCATCACGCCCTGCAGCACCTGCGTGATCTGTTCATTTTCATGGGCGTGGAGCGGCACGACAAAGCCGTCCTCGAAATAAATGCGCGCCACCGTCATTTTTTCGCCGGTGACGATCTGGCGGCGCATGCCGTCAGCGACCTGCTCCATCGGAATATCGTCCCAGCCCGCGATTTCGGCCATGATCATGCGCATCTCTCCTTTTGCTTATGCAGTCTGCTGGACCGGCGTCAGCCAGCCATGCCGGTCTTCCGCCTCGCCCGTCACGATTCCCATGAAGCGCTCACGCAGCTGGCGCGTCAGAGGACCGGGTTGGCCGTCCGCGACGGGAATATGATCGACGCTGCGGATCGGCATGATCTCGGTTGCCGTGCCGGTGAAGAATAGCTCGTCGGCGGTGTAGAGCAGTTCGCGCGGCAGGCGGCGCTCCTGCACCGTGAGCCCCAGATCCGCCGCAAGTGCAATGACGCTGGCCCGGGTGATGCCGGACAGGATGCTGCCGTCGACCGGCGGGGTCAGCAGCATGCCGTCGACGCAGGCGAAGATATTCTGTCCGCTGCCTTCGCTCACCATGCCGTCGGGCGACAAGGCAATGGCTTCGCTGAACCCATTGGCCAGCGCCTCCATCTTGATGAGTGCGGCATTGTTGTAATGACCCGCGGCCTTGGCCATGGCGGGGAAGCTGTTGGGCGCGGGCCGGCTCCAGGAGGAGACGCAGACATCGACGCCATCATCCGATCCGCTTAGATAACGGCCCCATTCCCAGCTGGCGATATAGGTTTCGATCGGGTTGCCCTGCGCCGCCATGCCCATGTCGCCATAGCCACGCAGCACCATCGGGCGCAGATAACAGGCGTCCAGACCATTGGCGCGGACCAGATCGGTACAGCCACGCTCCAGATCGGCGAGACTATGCGCCAGCGGCATCCGATAGATGCGGCAGGATTGGGCGAGCCGGCGCAGATGATCCTGCAAGCGGAAGATGGCAGGGCCGCCCGGCGTGCAATAGCAGCGTATCCCCTCGAACACGGAGGCGCCAAATTGCACCGCGGCGGTCAGGATATGCACCTTTGCCTCGTTCCAGCGCAGCAAGGTGCCGTCATGCCAGATGAATTCAGGTTCGGTGATGCTTGCAGCCATGGGATACTCCGTCTGGGATGAGGCAGGCGCGCGGCGCGGAGCCGGCGTCGCCTGTCAGCTGGTGGGGATGAGCACGATGCCGCCGGGGCTTTTGCCGGCTTCGAGGAGCCGATGCGCTTCGGCCGCCTGTGCAAGAGGAAAGCGTAGCGGGTCGATCGGGCGGAGAATGCCCTCAGCAAAGGCCGCATTGACGTGGCGGGCATAGCTTTCCAGCCGGGCGCGATCGCGCAGCTGGTGAAAGATGATGGGCCGTGTCAGCTTGAGCGAACGGCTGGCGAGATCGCTGGGCGTCAGCGGGTCTACCGCGCCTGACGACTGGCCGAAATTGACCAGCGTGCCATTATAGTCGAGGCAGCGGAGCGACTGCGCGAATGTATCGCGTCCTACCGAGTCATAGACCGCTGCAACGCCCTTGCCATCGGTAAAGTCGAGCAGGCGCGCCACCACATCTTCCTCGCGGTAGAGGATCACCGCGTCGGCCCCGCTGCGGCGCGCCACTTCGGCCTTGGCCTCGCTGCCCACCGTGCCGATGACGCGCGCGCCCAGCGCCTTGCACCAGGCGCAAAGTAGCTGTCCCACACCCCCGGCGGCGGCGTGGATCAGCAGGCTCTGCCCCGCTTCCACCCGATGCGACTGGGTGACGAGCATATGGACGGTAAAGGCCTTCATGATCGACGCTGCCGCCTGCTCGTCGGTCAGTTGCGGCGGCAGCGGGAAGGCGATGTCAGCCGGCAGCAGGCGCAGCGCGGCATAGCCGCCATAAGAAGGGCTGATCCAGCCGATCCGATCGCCGACCGCGAACCGCTCCTCCCCCGGACCGGCAGCGACGACCTCGCCCACCGCATCCAGTCCGGGGATGCCGGGCAGGGTCAGCGTGCGGTAGAGGCCGGTGCGGACATAGATGTCGTGGAAATTGACGTCGATCGCGCTGTGGCGGACGAGAAGCTCGCCGGGGCCGGGGGGATCGACCGTCACACTGCCCAGGCGCAATTCTTCCGCCCCGCCATGCCGATGCAGCAGGATCGCTTCGCTTATCATGCTGCTCATCGCGCTGGCCGCTCCGCGCCCATGCCATCCTCCCCTGCTACCTGTGCGGGCTTGCTCCGCTTGTGTCGCAGGATGATGCCGCCAGGCGCGCGCGCGGCAAAGATCGGCCATTGGTAGTCGGACGCCGGTAAAAGGTAGTGCGCGCCGCCGCGCTTCAGGTCAGGTGGTCCTCCGCCAACAACTTCCCAAGCCAAGTCAACAGCTGCTCGTCTGCCAGCGCACGGGTCGCTTCGCCGACGACGATCTCCGCCACGGCGCTCTCTGGCTCAGGTCCGGCTTCGAACGCGTCGAACATCCAAAGGCCATGCTCCCGGGCGATGCGGCGATTTCGGGCGGCCAGCCACTCGGGTGAGCGGGGCAGGGATATCTGAAAAGCGTTGCAGTGGGGAGAGGCAGGAAAGGGGGAGAAGCCCGCTTCGCGCAGGGTGACTGCCAGTGCCCTTGCGCGCGCGACATAGCTGCCCATGCGCGGCAACCGGTTGGCAAGCCCATCGAGCGCCGCCAGAACATAGGGAAAAGCACAATGAATGTCCCCGCCCATACGCGTCCGCCACGGCTCCAGCGCCTCGAGCAATGCCGTTTCACCCGCCAACACCGCTCCGGCAAGTCCACCCAGCCCCTTGTAGAAGGAGACGTAAACGCTGTCTGCCAGTGCCGTCAGTTCCGAAAGCGGCACGCCATAGCCGGCTGCCGCTTCCCACAGACGGGCACCGTCAATGTGGAAATATACCCCCTCCGCACGGCACCAGCGGGAGATCGCGCGCAGCTCCTCGATGGGCGGCAGGCGATAGGCCGCGCGACGGAGCGGCAGTTCGACGACGCACAGAAACGGGCGGGGCTGGAGCGCTTCCAGTTCGGCGACGCTGAACGGTCCGTCGCCGCCCAGCCTCACTAGCGGCGCACCCGTCACCTGCGTGACCGCCTCCGCCTCATCCACCGCCATATGGCTGCGAGCGGCGACCGCAACGCTAACGGGCCGATTGGCCACCAGCATCTGCACCAGGTTCAGCTGCGCCACCTGCCCGCGGAGATAAAATCGGGCGCAGGGTTTATCCAGCAACTGCGCGCTATACTGTTCGAGCTTCGCAAGCGCACCGCCCCGACCGTAGAAATCAGGCTCCACCTCCGCCAATGGATGATCGGCAAGGCGCCGCAGCAGCGCCTGCGGATCGCGCGCGCCATGATAGGATATAAACTCCGTGCAGCGCCCCCGAAGCTTTATATCCTCATCGGTCATCGGTCCCCTCCATCCTGTGGCGGGGCTATAGCAGCCCCTGTGCCGGGCCGAGGCTGTGTTTCATGGAGGGTAGGGCGAAATCTGGTAGTAGCGATGGGGGTTGGGGCGGAGAAGCCGGAACAGCGGCGATGATGCGCCTCCGTCGTCTACTGCTCGGCAGAACAAGACGCTTTCCCCATAGGGAGGAAAGCGATGCCAGCCCTTGAATCCTGAGGCGTCCGCTTATAATGCAAATAGATTGCATTAACAGGGCTGGCCGAATTTCCGAATGACCCGTGATACTATCCGTATCTGGTATCTTACCCATAAATGGACCAGCCTGATCTGCACGCTGTTCCTGCTGATGCTGTGCGTCACCGGGCTTCCCCTGATTTTCCATGATGAGATCGACGCATGGTCTGGCGAGCCGGACCGGATGATCCTGTCCGGGCCGCCTTCGTCCAGCGACGCGCCGGGTCTCAAGCCGCTCGACATGATGCTGGCCAAGGTGCTGGCCGACAGTCCGGGGCAGGTGCCCGTCTTCATGGCGTTCGACAATGACACGCCGCTGATGACGATCACGACCGCGCCTCGGCCGGACAGCAAGGGTGCGGAGATGACGATCCATGTCCTCGACCGCGCCACGGGCGGAACGACGGGGCGGGAGAGCGAGGAAGGCGTGATGCACTTCCTGCTCCAGCTGCACACCGACATGTTTCTGGGCCTGCCCGGCATGTTGTTTCTGGGCCTGATGGGGTTCCTGTTCGTCGTCGCGCTGGTGTCGGGCACCGTCCTCTATGCGCCGTTCATGCGAAAGCTGGACTTCGGAACGCTGCGGGTCAGCCGGAGCGAGCGGCTGCGCCAGATCGACTATCATAATCTGCTGGGGATCGTGGCGCTCGCATGGATGAGCGTGGTCGGCCTGACCGGCGTCATCAATGCCGCCGCCACGCCGCTTCGCCAGATGTGGCAGAGCAGCGAACTGGCCGACATGACCCGTGCCTATGTCGGACAGCCGCCGCTGCCGCCGTCGCGCTATGGCTCGGTCGACAGGGCGATGGCGGCGGTGCGCAAGGCGCGGCCGGGCTATAATCCACAATTCATCGCCTTTCCCGGCGGCTCCTTCAGCAGCAAGCATCATTATGCGATCTTCCTGCAGGGCGGGTCGAAGCTGACCGAGCATGTTCTGACGCCGGCGCTGGTCGATGCGCAGACCGGCCAGTTGACCGACATCCGCCAGATGCCATGGTATATGGTTGCGCTGTCCTATTCCCAGCCGCTCCATTTCGGCGATTATGGCGCACTGCCGCTCAAGCTGCTCTGGGCCATTCTCGACATTTTCACGCTCTATGTCCTGTGGACCGGGCTGCGTCTGTGGCTCGGGAAGCGCCGCGCTAGTGCCGAGGCGCATGTCCGGGAAGTGGAGAGCGGCGGCCTGGTGGTGCCGGTCGAATGAGCAAGCGCAAACATCGCTTCCGGGCGCTCTGGGGCGCGCCGCTGGTTATCGGGCTGCTGAGCCTGATCGGCCTTGTGTCGGCGCTGGCAGGGGACGGACTGGCCGACTGGCTGTCATGGCTGGGGCTGGCGGTTCCGGTGGCGACGGTCATCTGGGCGATGCGCCGCCGCCGGGCGTGATCTCAATATTGTAAAATGCATTTCCATCAGGGGGAATTTTCATCGTGACGTCCTTTTTCAAGTCTTTGGCCGTGGGTGCTTCGCTCATCGCCCTGACCACGCCCGCCCTTGCGCAGGAGAGCGCCGACAATATCATCGTCACGGCGCAGAAGCAGAATCAGACGGCCGTGTTGCGGGGCGGCAATCTGGGCGTTTTCGGCGACAAGGCGGCCGAAGACACGCCGTTTAGCATCAAAAGCTATAATGAGGCGCTGATCCTCAACCAGCAGCCGCAGACCTTGGGGCAGGTGCTGGAAAATGACCCGTCCGTCCGCACAACACTGGGCTTTGGCATCGCCGGCGAATTGTTCGTGATCCGGGGCTTTGCGCTGAGCGGCGACGATGTCGGTTTCGCGGGCCTTTATGGTATTGCGCCGCGTCAGCTGATCGCGCCCGAACTTGCGCAGTCGGTGCAGGTTCTCAATGGCTCCAGCGCCTTCATCAACGGTGCGGCGCCGGGCGGCAGCGGCATCGGCGGCAGCGTCAACCTTCTGCCCAAGCGAGCCGGCGAGCGGGACCTCAATCGCCTGACCGTCGCCTATACCGGGCCTGAGCATATTGGCGGCGCCTTCGACGTCAGCCGCCGGTTCGGCGCGAACAGCGAATGGGGCGTGCGCATCAACGGCACGGCGCGGCGCGGCGATGTGGCTATCGATGATGAATTCCGCAGTTCCTATGTGCTGGGCGGCGCCTTCGATTATGACAGCGGGCCGCTGCGGCTGGCACTGGATGTCGTCTATCAGCGCGTGCGGGTGCAGCATCAGCGCCCCAAGCTGGTGATCGGCAATGTCATTCCGGCCGTGCCGGGCGCCTCGACCAATTTCGGCCAGCCCTGGCAGCACACCACATTGCGCGACATTTTCGGCCAGCTCCGCGCGGAATATGACATCGCCGACAACGCCATGCTCTATGCCGCGTTCGGCGCGCGTGACGGGTCGGAGCGCGGCTTTTACCAGACCATCCGGCTGACCGATGCCGCGACGGGTGCCGCGACCGCCTCCGGCTCCTACATTCCCCGCACGGACAATAATGAAGCGGCGACCGCCGGCCTGCGCGCCAAGCTGGCATCGCCGCTCTGGAGCCATGAGATTAATTTCGGCGGATCGCTCAACTGGCTTGTCAATCGCAACGCCTATCAATTTTACGATATTTCGCCGGTCGCCACCAATATCTACGACCCGGTCAGCACCCCCCGTCCGAATGTCGGCACCTTTGCCGGCGGCAATATCGACGATCCCTTCCCGATCACGCGCCAGACGCTGAGCAGCCTGTTCGCGTCCGACACGATCGGCTTCTGGGACGATCGGGTCCAGATCACGGCCGGCCTTCGCTTGCAGATGATCGGCAGCAAATCCTATGCTGCCAATGCGTCAGCCACTATTCCCCGCGGCGGACTGACGGGGCGCTATGACAAGGATGCGGTGACGCCCGTGCTGGGCCTGGTGATCAAGCCGGCGACGGGCGTGTCGCTCTATGCCAACCGGATCGAGGCGCTCGTGCCGGGGTCCACCGCCGCCGCCACCGCAAATGCGGGCGAGGGCGTACTTCCGGTCAGCAATGGCGGCGACGTCCTGCCGCCCTTTATCTCCACGCAATATGAAGTCGGCGGCAAATTGTCGTTCGGGAAGGTCAATGCCGGGCTTTCGCTGTTCCAGATCGACCGCGACATCGCCATCTATACGCCCGATACGAGCCGCCCCGGCTTCCTCGTCTATGGTCCGTTCGGCGTGCAGCGTCATCGCGGCATCGAGCTGAGCGTCGATGCCGAGCCGATGGAAGGGCTGCGGATCATCGCCGGCGGTTCGCTCATCGATGCCGAGCTGCGCAAGACGCAGGGTGGCGTCAATGAAGGCAATAAGCCAACCGGCATTCCCGATTATCTGCTCAACGCCAATGTCGAATGGGATGTGCCGTTCATCCCCGCCTTCACCCTCACCGGGCGGGTGGTGAACACCGGCAAGCAGGCGGTCAATCTGGCGAACAGCCTGACCTTGCCGAGCTGGACGCGGTTCGATGTCGGCATGCGTTATGTCGCGCTGGTGGGGGACAGTCCGCTGACGCTGCGCGCCGGCGTCGATAATGTCGCCAACAAGCGCTATTGGGCCTCGGCGTTCGACAGTTTCCGGCCGGACCTGAACCAGGGTGCGCCCCGCACCTTCAAGGCATCGGCGTCGATCGACTTCTAAGGAGCAGGGCCGGGCGCTGCTGCGTCCGGCCCGCATCATCGTTGCCGGGCGATCAGCTGGACCGGAGCATCTTCACGGTGCATCGATCGCGATTTTCCGATGCAAAGACCATGGTCCTGACGCATCGGGAATAGCCGATGCTGATGCCCCGATCCGTTCGACCCAATCGAGCGCTGCGTCGGCCACCTCTTCCCATCCTGGTTCAAGCAGCGTCCAGTGCGACCGCTCCGCAAATTCCAGATAGTCGGTGCGCGATGGCGCGCGGCTTTGCTTGGCATGGATCGCGCGGGTCATCGCGGCATCGGCGATCAGATCCTTGCCGCCGCCGATCAGCAACAGGGGAGGGCGCTTGGGATTGGTCCAGTCGATCCGCATCGGCTTGACGATCCCGTCCCAATAGACGCGCCCCGGCGTCGGCACGATATAGCGGTCATAGGCGGCCGCCGCCTCGTCGGCTGTCAGGGTCTGCGCGAAGCGACGGGCGAAGAAACGGCGCGACATATGCTTGACCTTGCGCCGGCTGAACGGGTCGAGGAATATCGGCAAGGCGGAACGGAGTGCATGGGGGTAGATCGGCACGCCCGGTGTCGGCGCGGGATCGATCGCCACGCCCGCAACGCCCAGCCCCCGGTCCAGAAGATGCTGGACGACAACCCCGCCCAGCGAATGGCCGATCAGGATCGGCGCCTCGTGCTGGGCACGAATGATCGCCTCATAATGATCGACGATCCGCCGCTGTCCCAGCGTGCCGAGTTCGGGATGGGAATGGGCGCGCAGGGCCGCCGGTTCCCCTTCGTCCAGAGGCCAGTCGGGAGCGATGACGCTATAGTTGCGCGCTTCATATCGGGCCTTCACCTGGTCCCAGCTGCGGGCATTGAGCCAGGCGCCGTGGATGAGAAGGATGGTCTTGCTCATGGCATGTCTCCTCGGGTCTGCGTCAGGCGCGATAGCGTTCGGCCGGGCGGCTGCGGGAAAGGTTCGGATGCAGCGCGCGGCGGGCGGCGAGATAGGCGTCGAAATCGGCCTTGTCGGGCAGGGCGGGGATGGTGATCATTTCGCCAAGGTCGAGGCCCCTGAGCGCAGCGTCGACCATGTCGTCGACGTCCATCACCATGTCGGCGGGCACGCCGGCGAGCTGCTCTTCGGTCCAGATCGGCGTTCGGGTGATGCCCGGCAACACCGCCTGCACCCGCACGCCTTTCGCGCCCAGCTCGACGTTCAGCGCCTCGCTGAAGGCAAGGACATAGGCTTTGGTCGCAGGATAGACCGCGGAAAAACTGTCCGGCATCAGCGCCGTCACCGACGTCATGTTGATGATCGTCCCGCTGCCCCGTTCGGCCAGGCGCGGCGCGATGGCGGCGGCGAGCCGGGTGACGGCCAGCACATTGAGGTCGATCATGCCGGCAAGATAGGCGGGGTCGGCGCCGACGAAGCGGCTCTCCCCGGCGATCCCCGCATTGTTGACGAGCCCGGTAATCGCCGCATCCTCGCGCAGCCGCCGTTCGATGCGCGCAAGGTCTTCGGGCTTGCCGAGATCGGCGCTCAGCGTCTCGACCCGCACGCCCGTGTCGGCGGCGAGCCTGCTGGCCAGATCTTCCAGCCTGTCGGCGCGCCGGGCGACGATGATCAGGTCGTGGCCCCGGCGGGCGAGGCGGTCGGCATAGACCGCGCCGATGCCGTCCGATGCGCCGGTGATGAGGAAAGTGCCCTTGGTCATGAGGATGTCCTTTCAAAGCTGCGGGCCGCGCCCAGGGCGCGGCGCCGGTGGGTTTTCAGTCGCGGATGAAGTCGAGCAGGTCGGCATTGAAGCGGTCCTGATGCGTCTGGGTCAGGCCGTGGTCCGCCCCTTCATAGATTTTCAGCACGGCGTTCGGCACGATCTTCACCGTTTCGAGCGCGGAGGCGCCGATCGGCACGATCTGGTCATCGTCGCCATGCAGGACGAGCGTGGGCACGTCGAACCGGCCAAGGTCGGCGTGGAAATCGCTTTCGGAAAAGGCGCGGATGGAGTCCAACTGGCCCTTGAGTCCGCCCATCATACCCTGCCGCCAGAACTCCTCGCTTATGCCTTCGGAGATCGTCGCGCCGTCACGATTATATCCGTAGAAGGGGATGGTAAGGTCGCGGAAGAACTGGCTCCGATTGTCGAAGGTGCCCGTGCGGATGGCGTCGAAGGCGCTGATCGGCAGACCGCCGGGATTGGCTTCGGTCTTGAGCATCAGCGGCGGCACCGCGCCGATCAGCGCCACCTTGGCGACGCGATCCGTGCCATGACGTCCGATATAGCGGGTGACTTCGCCGCCGCCCGTCGAGTGGCCGACCAGAACCACATCGCGCAGGTCCAGCGTCTCGATCAGGTCAGCAAGATCATCGGCATATTGGTCCATATTGTTGGCGTCCCAGACCTGATCCGAGCGGCCATGGCTGCGGCGGTCATGGGCGATGGTGCGAAAGCCTTGATCGGCAAAGAAGACCATCTGTGCGTCCCAGGCGTCGGCAGACAGCGGCCAGCCATGGGAAAAGACGATCGGCTGCGCGTCCCTGGCGCCCCAGTCCTTGTAGAAGATCCGGGTGCCGTCCTTGGTGGTGATCGTGGTCATCTGATTTTCTCCTTTGTTAATGAGCTGTTGCGCCCTGTGAGGAGAGGAATAGACTGCGACGTCGCCCTGCAGGATCGGCGGTTCCGACATAAGGCAGGCCAAAAGCGACAAAGGAGGATAGGGGCATGTTCGATGATGTGCGCATCAAGGCTGAAATCGGCCTCGTCCTCTATTCCGGATGTCAGGCGGCGATGGTGCATGGGATCACCGACCTGTTCGCCATCGCCTCCCGCTTTTCGGAAGAGCGCGGCGGGCCGACGCTGCGGGTGAGCCACTGGGAGATGGACGGGGCGGGCCGCTTCGCGCGGGGGCTGGACACGCATCCCTACGGGCAGGGGAGTCCCGCGTTCCTGATCGTGCCGGGTCGCCTGACCGGCCCCGTCGGCGTCGAGGAAGCGGTGCCCTATACGCGCTGGCTGCTCGATCGGCACGCGGCCGGGGCGACTCTTGCCTCCACTTGCGGCGGGGCGTTCATGCTGGCGGCGACCGGGCTGTTGTCAGGCCGCCCCGCGACCACCCACTGGCTGTTCGCCGAACCCTTTCGCATGCGATTTCCCGATGTCAGGCTGGAGCCCGACAAGATGGTGATCGAGGATGGCGACATCATTACCGCCGGCGGGCTGATGGCCTGGACGGATCTGGGCATGCGGATCGTCGACCGGCTGCTAGGGCCAACGGTGATGATCGAAACCGGCAAGTTCCTGCTCGTCGATCCGTCCGGCCGGGAACAGCGGCATTATAGCAGTTTCGCACCCCGCCTGACCCATGGGGACGAGGCGATCCTGAAGGTCCAGCACTGGTTGCAGGGGCGCGCGGAGCGGGCTGTCGCGGTGTCGGAAATGGCCGGCCGCGCGGGGCTGGAAGAGCGGACCTTCCTGCGCCGGTTCAAGGCTGCAACGGGTATGAAGCCCATCGAATATGTTCAGAATCTGCGCGTCGGCAAAGCGCGCGAGTTGCTGGAATTCACGCGCCGCCCGGTCGATCAGATCGCCTGGGCAGTGGGCTATGAAGACGCGACCGCCTTTCGCCGGGTCTTCAACCGGCTGATGGGCCTGTCACCCGGCGAATATCGCACCCGCTTCTCCAGCGGCGCGGAGCTGGCCGTCGCTGCTTGAGGTCGAGGTGATGATGAGTCGATTGCGGGCTTGGGGCGTCCGGCGGATGCGGCTATATGTTATAAAAGGCAGGCCATCAATGGTGCCGCGCGAGATGCGGCGACGTTAGGCGCGCCTGTTCCTGACAGCCGGAGTTTCAAGCGCGGCGTGCCCGGCAGTACCCACGCTGCGATAATATATGTTATGTTAAGTTCTTCCTGCGGATACACCTACACGACGCCAGAATGCTCGTATCGGGGTTCTGGACGCTTCGGATATGAGCCGAACATTCAGCACCGTCTGTTCTCTCAATTTGAGCGGGATGATGCCGGAAACTTAGTTGAGGTGATCGTCATGTGGCACGAACGGCGCCGATGATTTGAAATGCCTCGCGCTAGCGTTGACGGGACAACACAGGGTTGACTCAAGGCTGCCTGCCAAATACGGGAGATGGAATACCATCTATCGCCGGTTCCGACGATGGAGCGAAGCCGGGCTAGGAGGATCGTGGCGGTGACGCTGGCTGAATAATGGCGGAAACCGGACACTACAGCATCGATAGCACCACAGTTCACGCCCACGTCTCGGCAGCGGGTGAATAAATGAGGGCTCATCAACGCGCTCTTGGCCGCTCGTGGGGCGGGTTCACCAGTAAGCTTCACTGCCTAGCCGATGCCATCGGCCGACGCTCGCCTTCCACCTGATTGGTGGCGAGGCGGTAGACTGCAAAGCGTATGAAGTTCTGATCGTCTTGCCGGAGCGCGCCCCCGAAGCTTTGCTTGTCGATAGGGGCTACGATGCTGATGCAATCTGTGCCGACCTTACGAAACGGAACGTTGATCCCGTCGTTCCCGGCCGCTCAAACTAGTACGTAAAGATCGAGCATGACCGGGCCCTCTGCAAACAGCTTAATTGTATCGAGCGGATGTTCGGCTACATGAAGATAAACCGTGCCATCGTCACCCGCTACGAACAACCGGCCAAAAAAAATCCTCGGCATGGTACACCTCGCCACCGCCAAATACTGGCTGGAATTTGGTCACGCCGCTTAGTACTGGTCAAAGCATCATAGGCTGTAGTCTTGCGGGCCAGCATAGGCAATCCGAAATTGATTACGTGTCAAGGACTATTGTCGCGCCAAAGGAAGAACCATCAGGAAGAGGTAGTAAGAAAACTAGCTTAAACCACGGTTCTGCAGAATGAAATCATAATTATGACCACCAATGAATATCATTGAGAATAAATTGGTGATCTGTAGATACAAAATTCTCGATTGTTTTATAACCAGCAAACCAGTCAACCAACTTAATGGTATCTCCATTTGCCGAGAGATTAAGGTCATTTCCATCTCGTTCTCTATATATCGACGTCGAACTAGTCCAGTTTGTGAAGATCGTATCAGTTCCCATTGTACCGCCATCATAAATGATTGCCAGAGACGTTGACATTTGGTCGAGGCTATATTCGTCTCCACCCTCTCCACCCAACATGATTCCGTTAAAATTGACCTTGAGGATGTCGTCTCCAGCACCGCCAACGAGAATTACTCCGTCGTCATAGCTGGTCATGCGATCGACGCCGTCATCCCCGTAGGCGATGCCACCAAACACAGTGATCGTATCGTCGCCGGCCCCGCCGTAAGTCTCGCTCGATGACGACCTGCCGCTCCGAATTGTATCGTTCCCGTCGCCGCCGAAAGCATAGCCAGTTGCGCTGTTCCTCAGATCGATGAGGTCATTCCCGTCACCGCCGTGGGCTTCATCGACTGCGCTGGTATCATACGTTGACTCGCCCACGATAATGTCGTTTCCGGCACCGCCGACGATAATATCGTCGCCAGCGCCTCCGTTAATCACATTGTCGAGCGAATTGCCTGACAGCGTGTCGTCATAGTTTGAGCCGTAGATGCCTTCGATGTTGGAGATGGTGTCGCCGGTCGCGGTTCCGCCCGAGACGCTGTTTGTGCTCAAATCGATCGCGAGGGCGCTATCGCTGTCGCGATAAGATATGATGTCGCTGCCTCCGCCGCCATCGATCGTGTCTGCTCCTGCTCCGCCGGTGAATATCTCATTGGCGGCACTACCCGTCACGGCATCGGCGTAAGCGGTGAACGTGAACGCTTCAACATTGGTATAGCTGTCTCCGGCAGCATCCCCCGTCCCGGTGCCGGCGGCAAGATTGATCGTGATGCCCGACGAGCTGTTTGCATAGGAGACGGTATCCGTCCCAGCCCCGCCATCGAAAGAAAAGCTCTCCGAACCAGCATGATAGATGTCGTCATACTCTGTACCTCGGATACCCTCGAGGCCAAAGTAGGTGTCTCCTGCCGCGTCATCGGTGCTCGTGCCGGCGTTGATGTTGAAGGTGATCGCCGCTGCACTGTCGATATAGCTGGCAATGTCGAAGCCGACCCCGCCAATTAGGGCGTCCGCCCCAGCACCTCCTATCAGCGTGTCATCGCCCTCGCCGCCGTTGAGCGTATCATCGCCCA
>DAMDPH010000002.1:34068-103859 GCA_032082785.1 Sphingobium sp.
GCCAATCCCGCCAGAAATGACATTGTCGAGTGTATTGCCCGTGCCGGTGAAATTCGACGCTCCCGTGTAGGTCAGGTTCTCGACATTTCCGACAAGCGCCATCGAAGCCAGTGTGGTTTGCACCTCGTCCGTGCCCTCGCCCACATTTTCGGTAATCGTCACGCCGGCGCTGCCGACGACGTAAGTGTCATTGCCGTCGCCACCCAGTAGGGTGGTGCTTGTGGTCAATGACGCCAGTGTGTCGCCATAAGCAGACCCGATGACCTTTTCGATGCTTGCCAGCACATCTCCTTCGGCATCGCCGCCGCTCCCGGTACCGGCGGTGAGATCCACGGTTACAGCGGCCAAGGAGGTCGCGTAGCTGATCGTGTCGGTTCCCGAGCCGCCATTCAGATCGTTGGCGTCGGTGCCTGAGATGAATGTATCAGCATAGTTGGAGCCGATGATTTTCTCGATACCGGAGTAAGTGTCACCCGCTGCGTCGCCAGCGTTCGCGCCGGTTTTAAAATCGACGGTGATTGCTGTGCTTCCTACATAGCTGGCAATGTCGAAGCCGACCCCGCCAATTAGGGCATCCGCCCCGGCACCTCCTATCAGCGTGTCATCGCCCTCGCCGCCGTTGAGCGTATCATCGCCCAAGGCTCCTGACAGGGTGTCATTGCCAATCCCGCCAGAAATGACATTGTCGAGTGTATTGCCCGTGCCGGTGAAATTCAGCGCTCCCGTGTAGGTCAGGTTCTCGACGTTTGTCGCCAACGTAAGGACGGCTAGTGAGGTCCGCACTTCATCGGTGCCCTCGTCGGCGCCTTCCGCCACAACTATGCTAGTGTGCCCGACGATGTAGGTATCATCGCCATCACCGCCTTGCAGGGCGTGATCACTCGTCGACGACGCCAGCGTGTCGCCGTAGGCGGAGCCGATGACGTTCTCGAACGCGGTCAGCACGTCTCCTTCAGCGTCGCCGCCGCTGCCGGTGCCTGCGGTCAGATCGATGGTTACAGCGGCGCCAGACAGGGCATAACTGATCGTGTCAATTCCGTTCCCACCATTGAAATCGTCGGCGCTTATCCCCGCAAAGAATGTATCGGCTTTTGACGAACCCACAAACCTCTCGATGTTCAAAAAGGTGTCACCGGCGGCGTCGCCGCTATGAACGCCTGTCTTGAAGTCAAGCGTAATTGCAGTCGCTTGATAAACGGCGGTATCTGTCCCACCACTACCAACGAGGGTATCGGCGCCCGCACCGCCGATCAGGGTGTCGTTGCCCGTCCCTCCGGTGATCACATTGTCGAGCGCATTGCCCGTGCCGGTGAAATTCGATGCTCCCATATAGGTCAGGTTTTCGATATTCGCCGCCAAGGTAAGGGCAGCCAGCGAAGTCCGCATTTCGTCGATGCCCTGGCCTGCACCTTCCGTCACGACTACGCTAGCGTTTCCTACGATGTAGGTATCATTGCCATCACCGCCATGCAGAGTGTGGCCACTCGTTGAAGACGAGATATTATCATTGTAGGCGGAGCCGATGACGTTCTCGAATGCGGTCAGCACGTCTCCTTCGGCATCACCGCCGCTGCCCGTGCCGTCGATGAGATTGACGGTGACGGCCGCAGCCGAGCTCTCATAGCTGATCGTGTCGATTCCGGCACCGCCATTCAAATCGTCGGCGCCGGTTCCCGATATAAAGGTATCAGCTTTCGACGACCCTACAAACTTCTCGATGCTCACAAAGGCGTCGCCCTCCGCGTCGCCAGTATGGGTACCAGTTTTAAAGTCGAGTGTGATCGCAGTTGATTGATAGGCAGCGGTATCCGTTCCATTGCCGCCGATCAGAGTATCAGCGCCCACGCCGCCGATTAGGGTGTCGTTGCCATTCCCACCGATGATGATGTTGTCGAGCGCGTTGCCGGTGCCAGTGAAATTTGATCCACCCATGTAGGTCACGTTTTCTACATTCGCCGCCAATGTAAGAGCGGCTAGCAAGGTCCGCACTTCATCAATGCCCTGGTCTGCGTTTTCTGTTACGTTCACATTGGAATGGCCGACGATATAGATATCATCGCCCGAGCCACCTTGGAGGGAATGGCCGCTGGTCGGTGACGAAAGAGTATCATTGTAGGCGGAACCGATAACCTTCTCGATGGACGTTAGCACGTCTCCTTCGGCATCACCGCCGCTACCAACCCCCGCACCGAGATTCACGGTTACAGCGGCGCCAGAGAGGGCGTAGCTGATCGAGTCGGTTCCGGAGCCCCCATTGATGTTCTCAGCGCCAGTCCCTGAGATGAAGGTATCGCTGCCAGACCCGCCAAGGAACTTTTCGATCCCGACAAAGGTGTCCCCAGCCGCGTCGCCCGTGCTGAGCGCACCAGTTCTCAAATCGATCGTAAGCGCCGCACCGCCCGCGTAGCTTGCAGTGTCGATACCGTCGCCGCCGCTGATAATATCTGCGCCTGCTCCGCCTACAAGTGTATCATTGCCATCGTTGCCGTTTAAAATGTCGTTACCGGCTAGACCGTTGATCTTGTCGTCAGATGAGGTGCCTTCCAGAGTATCATTGCCGGTTGTGCCATTGACTGTCGCCATTAGAATATCCCCCCCCCTTCGTGTGTCACGGCCAATCCCCAAGGAAACACCTAGTACGCATCAGAATACGAAGGCGGTATTTCGGACCACGCTCACTCGTGAATATCATCCGCTAGAAGCGAGGGTTAGGCAAGATGAAAAGAACGGATTAAGACAGGGCGTTTACTGTTGTCAGAATGTAAGCGCTTATTTTTTCTATTAATGAACAGTCTTGTACAGTATGTGTTTCAAGGCGGATCCCTGATCGCTTGACCGATCCATATCACTGCGATTCCAGTCAGTGATCTCCTCGCCGCGCTGGCGATCGTCTCGGTCGAACTCAGCGACGATTCCGGCCGGATGAGGCGGTGACCTAAAGCCCAATGCCACGTTCCAGAGTTTGCACCACGGCCTCTCGTGCGGCTTCCTTCACCTTGCTGCTCCCGGCGGCTTATGCTCATATTTCGGTCTATCACAGTGTCGATCCCGGAGAGCTATTTGGCTGTCGAGTAGAGAAAAGTATCCCGCAACATCTCGCTTGGGGCGAGCCGGTCCCTGATCGACTGGTTTGCATCTGTCGGCTTTTGCCCAACACCCATTTCAGATCCATTGTTGACATGAGCCGATGCAACCGGACGGCCCTTGAGTGGCGCGCGATCGAATCGCTTATGCTCAACAACCTTCGGGCGTGCCCTGCGCCGACGACCGACGTGTGTTAGACGGCATTTCATAAGTGGTGCGGTCCGGCGCGCCATAGCGCGACCTGTCGCAATATTATGGCACGCGGATCGCCGGCTGACGGACGCCATCACCGCCGCTTACTACAGTGACATTCAGATGATCAGCAGCACGTCCGTTCATGCCTGTCAACGGGCCGCGACAAGAAGGGGGGGCAGATCATTGCTTCCGTCTGTGACGAGGCGAGCTCTCGACCAAGATCCACGTGGTCGTCGAGGCACAGTGCCTATCGATCCGGCTAAGGCCTGACCGTAGGGCAAGCGCCTGACGGGCAAATCGCCGGCGCACCGTTCGAGTACCTCGACTCGCGCAACATCGTGCCGGCCTACAAAGCCTACGATCTCGACCACGTCCGCGAGCCAGCCAAGGACCGGAGCGCCCCGCCTAACATCCCGCCGAAGACCAACCACAAGGGAAAACCCCGCTTAAGCAAGCGGCTTTACCGCGAGCGCAACCTAATCCAGCGTTTTTTCCAAGCTAATGCGATTCAGCCGCGCGGCCACCCGCTACGACGAACTCGCCGACAATTCCCTCGCCATGGTCCAACTCGCATCGATGCGCCTGTGGCTTAGAGCTTATAAGTTTTCGGTGTAGAACGGTACCATCTTAATCTGGAGAGATTTCGACTTTTTTGTCCGGCAGAAACAGCTTCTTTAGGTCTCATTCGGAAGAAGCTCAGGATATACACGAAATGAAGCCGGTGCCACCCTTCCACAAAGGCGGCACCGGCCGAGCATTTCTAGAAATTATATCCCACCCGAACACCGTAGGTTCTTGGGTCCGCATAGGTTCCCTGCGCGGAAAGCGTTCCGGTGGTAATCCGACCCAGCGTCGCCTTGTTGGTCAGATTCTGCACAAAGGCCTGAACGGACAGTCCGTTGCTATTGCGGTAGGTGATCCGTGCATCGACTTTTGCATAGGCGGACTGGAACACGTTCGGCGACGACGCGCTCAGCAAATAGGATCCGCTATATAGTAGATCGAACTCGGGCGTGATGGTCTCCCGTTCGCTCAGAGGAAGCTCATAGGAGACGCCGAGCATGCCCGACCAATCGGGCGTGTTCTGAACTTTGCTTTTCTTCCCGAAGAAGAGGGAGTCATAACCCGTGATCGTGCCTGCCGAATCTCGGATCGGTACGAACAGATCGGGATCGGTGAACGGGTTGGGGAAGAAGCCACTCCCCAGCCCGGCCCGGCTCTCCAGCGGATTGGTGACGCAGGGACCCGAACCCGTCGAGATGGTGCACAATCCGCTCGTAAAAATCCCCAGCGGCGCAACCGTGTTGCGCGCATGCAGATAATTGATGCCTGCTCGGATCGTCAGCCTGGAACTTGGTTTGGCAACAATGGACAATTCAGCGCCAGGCGCAATGGTGTCGCCGGAATTGGTGATCGTCGCAATGCTGACGGCCGTATTAGGCCCTGTCGTGACGAGCTGCGTGCCCTGCACCTGATTATCATAATATCGGTTGTAGAATATGGCGGCATTTACCTGAAGGCGTCGGTTGAAGAAGGTGTTTTTGGTGCCGATTTCAAATGCACGCACCTTTTCCTCATCATAGGTTCCGAATTCACCCTGTGGAACCGATGTCGTGACGAACGGCGAACCAAAGCCACCCGAGTGGATCCCGGTAGAGTAGCTGACATAAACCATGCTGTTCGGATTGATTTGGTAATCGGCCGCAAGGCGGTAGGTCCAATATTTGAACTTGCGCGCGCCGCAGCGCGTTATGAAATAATCTGGGATCGTGCCAACCGGGTCGTTGGACCCCGCTGCCGCGAACTGCCCCGGCGTCGCCCCGCCGCACTCGAAATTAGCGAAGGTTGCCCGATCCTTGTTGAACGGGAAGACGGCGCGATAACCTGCATTGCCCAGTGGGAAGGGAGCGGGACGACCCGCAGCGGCAGCGGCATCATTCTGTTGCTGAACATAGCCGTTGGGACCGCCGACAAATGTGACGAACGGGCTCACCTGACCGAGATTCTTGTAGATTTTGTCATCAACGGTGTAGCGCCCGCCTGCCGTCAGTGTCAGACGATCTCCGATCGTATAGGATAGCTGGCCATATCCCGCCCAGGATTTCGTCTTCGCGTACACGGGCGCTGTGTAATCCGACGAGGTCATATTGTTGACATCGCAAGAGAATGGCGCGTTCAAGGGTGAGTAGGTGTAACCGCATCCGCCACCATTGGCATATAGCACCGGCAGGCCGTTCGCTGCGGCAGTATTCGTGCTGTAGTGACTGTCCGAAAAAACGCTGCCCTCGCCCTGGTTGATGGTGTCGTTCATGTAGAACAGACCGAATGTATATTGGAGCGGACTCTGCGGATTAGCTGATTGCAGCTGAAATTCCTGAGAGAAAGTCTTGGCGGCCGTGATATAGTAAAATTCTCTGAACGGGATCGGCCCGCCGTCGCCATCACTGCGGTTGGACGTATAGAAATCGGTATAGCCCGTTATCGAGCGGAGGCGGACGTCGTCGGTAAGATCGAAGTTGATGACCGCAGAGGCGTTCTTGCCCTTCACCCGGTTTTCGGCGGGAAAGTCATGCGACACGGTGTACGGCCCCGGGATCGGGATACCGACATCCGCCCCGCCGATGTCGGCAATGCCATCCCGGAATACAGGGCTGTAGGGCACCAGAACGCCCGTGGCATAGTTGCCGCCATTATAGCCATACGGCATCGGATAGGTGGCGTTACCGTAAGTGATGCTCTGACCGGGCTGGCGGATGAACGTCGGATCGATGATCGCACCGATATTCTTGGCGTTGAAGGAGCTCAGGCCGCGATCATCCTGATTATAATAGGACCCGCGTACGATCACCTCAAGCCGATCGTCCAGGCTGGGCGGTGCGATCCTCAGTGTTCCGCGGATGAACTGGTAATTGAGATCGCCGATGTCGGCGCGGTCGTTGACGGTGCTTTTATAATGTGGGTCGTGCCGGTCGAGCGCGCCTGCGAGACGGAAGGCGACTCCTTCGGCGATCGGCAGATTGACGAAGCCCTCCACCTTCACCCGGTTATAGTTGCCGTAAATGACGGCCCCGCCCAGATCGAGTTCATCGCGGGGAAGCGCGCTGCTCAGCGCGATGTTGCCGCCAAGGCTGTTGCGGCCGAACAGCGTGCCTTGCGGCCCCTTCTGGACCTCGACGCGTTCAAGGTCGACAAAGGCGGCGGTCGCCTGTTGGAGCCGCGACTGATAAATTTCATCGATGTAGAAGCCGATACGCGGATCGGCATTGGCGCTGATGGCTTCGGTATAGACGCCACGAATGGCCGGGCGGGCGGCGGCGCCTGAGCGCGCGATCCGCAGCCCGGGCACAGATTGCTCAAGCCTTGTGATGTCGCGTATGTCGGCGTTGCGCAACTGGGCGCCGCTGATCGCCGTCACCGACAACGGAATATCCTGAAGATTTTCTTCACGGCGCTGGGCGGTCACGATGATTTCCTCGATCGCACCATCGGCGTCGGCCTGCGGACTGGCAGCGGTCTCCTGAGCAATGGCGATGCCCGGCATCACCATCAGTGAAGCAGATGCACAGAGCGCGGCCCGCAAAGCTGTCACACGCACATTAATCGAGACCATTTTTTCCTCCCTCTCGTCGCCATGGCGGCGATCGATCATTGAAGTGGCAGATTGTGGTTCCGATTGCAAGATATTGAGGAGTCAAGAACGGGACGTAAGCGTAGCAAACACTCATAAATCCCGCATTTACAGCCGATTTGGTCGCTAATTTCCTGCTAAAGATACTGACTTCGGAACCAAGTCGGCATGCAGTAGGATGCTGGACATCCGCTTTCGGTGGGTGAAGAACAGGCCTGTCGAGTCGTGCGCCGGGACAGCAGGAGAGCGAACTCTGCCTCATCCAGGCGCTCGGCACCTCGATTGTCTCGGCTGCTGTTGTCGAGGCTGGAGTGCTGCCATAATCTTGGTGCTCCCCGTCCGTGGCTGCGCCTTTTCCGATCTTTCAACCCGTCTCATCCACTGCTATGCATCCGAAGTCATTGCCGCTACGCTTGATATAGCTTGGCGATTCGACTGAGTGGCACAGGGGAGAGCGTCGTTGACAAATCAGGTGCAGGATGTGGCCGTGGCAGGCGGTGCGCCCCCATTGAGGGTCAAGGATAAGGTTGCCTATGGGTTGGGCAGCACGGCCGAAGCATTGGTCTATACCACGACGTCCAGCTTCACGCTGCTATTCTACAATCAGGTTCACGGCCTGAATGCCGGATATGTCGGCGCCGCCATCGCGTTAGGATTGTTGTGCAACGCCTTTGTCGATCCCATTGTCGGTTCGCTGTCCGATCGGACGCGCAGCCGTTGGGGACGGCGTCACCCATTCATGTTCGGCGCCATTCTGCCTGCTGCGCTGCTCTTCCTCGCGCTTTTTAATCCACCCGATCTGTCACCGACCTGGCTGCTGATCTGGCTCGCCATGGTCAACACGCTGCTGCTCCAGGTCATGACGGTGTATCATACACCGCATCTCGCCCTGGGCGGCGAAATGTCTCAGGATTATCTGGGGCGGACGAGCGTGATGGCCTACAACACATTCTGTCTGTGGCTGGGCGACACAATCGGCTGGCTGCTCGCCTTCAGGGTCATTTTCGCGGCCAACGCCCAGTTTCCCAATGGCGCACTGGACCCGTCGAGATATCCGGTGTTCGGCCTGACCGTTGCGGTCCTGATCGTCGTCATTCTCGGCTATTCCAGCTGGTCGACGATGAACCGAATTCCCTACCTTCCCCAACCTAAAGCCGATCAAAAGGGCTTTGGCTTGCGGGAATTTCTGGGCGATGTCGCGCAGGCGCTCACCAATCGCAATTATGTCGTGCTGCTCATCGGCCTGTTTTTCCTGTCGATGATGACAGGCGTTCGCCTTGGCCTGTGGCTGTACACGGCAACCTATTTTTGGGAACTCGATAACAACCAGATCAGCCTGTTTGTGATCGGGAGCTTTAGCGGATATTTGTTCGCGGCTTTTGTCGTGAAGCGGCTGCACGCCAAACTGGACAAAAGATGGACGGGCGCGCTGGCGCTTATGTTGTACAGCATCGGTCCGGCAATCCCGCTTGCGCTCGGCTATTATGGTTTGTTGGGGCCGGATACGCCGGGCATATTGTGGATCCTCATTGGATTTTCGGTGCTTCAGCATGCGCCATTCAGCCTGATGACCACCACCGTAACGTCGGCGCTGGCCGACATTGCCGACGAAAATGAGCTGAAACACGGTGTGCGCCAGGAAGGGGTGCTCTATGCCACGCGCACATTCTTTCAACGCGTCGATCAGGCGCTTGGGACAGCGCTCGCCGGCTGGGTGCTGAGCACGATTGCCTTTCCGACGAACGCCAAGCCGGGCGAAGTGTCACAGGAAGTCCTCCATGCACTGGCGGCGGCTTTTGCCCTGTCGGCCATACCCGGCCTGATCGCGGGTGTGTTTTACGGCATGCTTCGGGTGACGCGTGCCAGTTATGATGAAACGCGCGCGGCGCTGGACAAGCGGGCGTCGGAAGCCGCCGAACCGTTTTGATACAGAGCATCCGCCGTCCCACCCTGCTGATAGTCCGGGGGGGAAGGCGGCCGGCGATAGCTTTGATCGGCAGCGCTCTAACAGCGAGCTTTGTCAACAACTGGACACTGACCGGGGCAGAACTGGCAAGCCAGCACTGCCCCGGTGCTTTGTGGCGCTAGGCTATATTACAGCACGATCGTTACGGGATGCCACCAGATGGATCAGCCGCCGCCCGACTGAACGGCCGCCATGCGGCCCAGCACGTCCAGGCCCTGCATGTTGAGATAATGCAGGATGTCGATGAAGATCCAATTTTCGGCGAGCTTTCCATCTTCCACGCGATACATGTCGATCACGCGCATGTCGGCTTTGCCCGGTCCTGCGGTCATCCCGAGATAACCGCCCGCATTTTGCACGGTCAGGTTCGCCCACCCGAAAAAGCCGCCGAAATCGCTTTCGGCGATTTTCGCGATATGTCCGTTGAACTTATATCCTTCCGTCAAGGCATCGCGAAAGGGGAAGCTGTGTTGGCGCAGATAGCGTTCGATCGTGTAGGTTGCACCGATACCGGCAGGCCCCCACCAGATCATGTGGTCGTGCCAGTTCATGGCAAGCCGCGCTGCCGGATCTTCATGCGGGGTCCGATCCTTCATTCCGCCCAGCATGTCGTTGATGGCCGCGAGGGTCGCTTGTCCTCGCGCCGCGTCCTGCCGGTCATAACATAGGCCCGTGTGCGTGCGGGGCCCCGGCTGGATCAGCATCGCCCCCGTTTGAGGCGGAAAAGGATTCTGTCCCGCCTGCATCATCAAATGCGGAATGTCACAGAACATCGCCGTTTCCACGATCTTGCCCGCTTCAACACGGTTGAACTCGCAATAGCGCAGCATCACGATCCGGTGCGTCGGACGAATGCCCAGCCAGGGTTGATCGAACAAGCCCATCAGATGGCCCATTTCTACCACCCATGTGCCGGATAGCCCCTCAAGCTGATTGCTGCCGGCGATGAAAATATCCGGCCGGCGTTGTATCGGCCCGATCGCCTCCCGGAACGGCTTCCAGAATATATCCGCGACGGAGGCTGGGCCGCGCTGTTCATGGAACGGGTGCATACCGCGCCAGTGCCAATCCGGGCTGACATAAGAGGCAAGTACCTGCTCTATGTCATCACCGACGGCGGCATCGAGTGCGTCATGATAGGCCCGCGCCAATGATTTTTCGTCTTGATAGTCGCTCCACAAGTCCTGAGCCACGCGCCGTCTCCCTTCCATCTTCTACGGTTGGTTCCGCAGTCATGGCACTGATAAGGGTTTTCCTGCTGCATCACAAGGCTGTACGATATCGCCATGAATCGGTAACGCGCGGCAGCTGATGCGCTGGTTGAGGCGCAGATATCTCGATTCTGGCGAGAGTTCGTATGCGGAGTGTCCTTTCTTGATCAACTCCGCCAATGGGAAGACGATGCTGCGACGAAAAATATAATTGACTGCGGATGCATTCTTTTCCACAATGCGCGCAATGGCGGGGATGCGATGCCTCCCCAGCCTTAAAATATGAGGATGTCCCATGAACGAACTCCCGTTCGTACTGCCTGAACGGCCCCCGGTTACAAAGCTGCGCCATCGCGACACGCGCGAACTGGCCGGCGGCACTGGCAAGTCGACCCAGCCAATGCGGGGGTTCGAGGAGCGCTTTACCGACATTGTCGATTATATCGTGCGGATCACTGACGAAATCTGGGTGAACCGCGCCGTAGGCTATATCTATGATACCTACGATGCCAGCTGCGTCGTCTATTCGTCATATGGGGTAGTCCGCTCGGTCGAAGAAGTGATCGCTTCGACGGTGACGACACTCAATGCCTATCCAGACGGTGAGATCCATCATCTGAACGTCGCCTGGTCGGGCGATGAAGATGCAGGCTTCTATACGTCGCATCTTGGTCACAGCCGATCCACCAATGTCGGGCGTACCGGTTACGGGCCGGCCACGGGCAAGCGGACGTCGCTGCGTTTCGTGGCGGACTGCATCAGCAAGGATAACCGCATCCATAGCGAGTGGCTGGTCCGCGATGCCGGGGCTGCGGTGCGTCAGCTCGGCTTCGACCTCCATGAGGTGGCCCGCCGCTTTGCCGAAACGACTGGCCCGGAGACGTGGCTCGTGTCTCCCGAGACAAGATTGGAAGGTCAGGCAGCGCGGCGCCGGCTGGATGTCGATACGACCACCGTGGAAGGCTGGGCACGGGCATTGTTCCACGACGTCTGGAATTTGCGACGCCTCGACTGGCTCAGCCAGCATTATTCGGACGACATTATCGCCCATGGCGGCGGCGGACGTGTCGCGCGCGGACTGCGGAACTATCAATCGCTGATCCTGCATGTGCTGGCCGCAATGCCAGACGCCGTGATGCGCGTGGAGCATGTCTGCTGGTCCGAAGAAACCGACGGCGTGATCGTTGCGGTTCGCTGGGTGCTGGAGGGCACTACTGCGCCGGGCGGAGTCCTGGGAGAATGTCCGGCGGGGAAAGCTGTATTCATGATGGGCATGAGCCATCTGCGCCTGCTCAATGGCCGCGTGGTGGAGGAATGGATGATTTTCGACGAACTTGGCGTGCTGACGCAGGCGTATCGGCCATGAGCTGGGACCAAGATCCGCAAGTCCTTTCCCCGGTCGGCCGGCCGATGTCGGAACAGATGGTAGAGGGGCCGCGTCGCCAGGCGATGGACGGTTTCGATCCCGTATATCGCGACATTGTCGATTATATTGTCCGATGCACGCACCGCATCTGGGAAGAAAAAAATGTCGGCCTGTGCCGGACGCATTATTCCGACGATTGTGAGCTGCACATGCTGGCGGGGCCGGCGGTCGGTATGGAAACCGTGACGCAGAACACGATCGGATCGCTGGGTGTCTATGCCGACCGGGTGGTCCTGGCGGAAGACGTGATCTGGAGCGAGGACAAGCCGGGCGAATATTATAGCTCGCACCGCATCATGAGCCGCTCGACGCATTTCGGCGACGAGCCGCTGATCGGCGCGGCGACGATGCGGGCAAACGGCACGACGACCATTGCGGATTGCAAGGTCGTGGCTAATCGGATCGTGGAGGAGTGGCTGGTGCGTGATAATTGCCGCGCACTCTGGCAGGTCGGCGCTGATCCGAGAACACTTGCTGAGGCTGCCGCTGCCGCCGACCGTGAGGGCGATCAGCGCCGCCACGCCTGGCGCACCGCTGCCATTGCTGCGGTACGCAATGAGCCGAGCGTGGCCGTGCCGGACGACCATCCCGCTGCGGAGGCGGCCAAGATGCTGCATCTGGCGTTCACCCAGGATCTTTATGGCGAAGCCTCTGAATGTCTGTCGAACAGCGTGGAGCTACGCTGGCCGTCCAATCGGCGGGGGTTCGGGCGCGGCTATTGGATCGGCTGCGCAATGCAACTCACCGCGATGTTGCATGAACGCATCTTCCGCCTTGAACATTATGCAGCCCGCCCGCTGCCGCATGGCGATATCGCCGTGGCGCTGCGCTGGTCGCTTGCCGGCTGGCATCGGGGCATCGGCCCCTGGGGGCAGCCTTCCGACCGGGAACTGTTGTTGATGGCGGTGTCTCATTATCGCGTCCGCGCTGGCCGGATCGTGGAAGATGTCACGGTCTTCGATGAAGTCGCAGCCATGCGACAGATTGAAGGGGGGCTTGGGGCATGAGTATCTTGCAACATTTCGCGGCGCTGGCGACGGGCCAGCGTCCGGCTGATGACGGCCTTCTGGGCAATTGCCGTTTCGAATGGCGGGGAACAGAGGCTTGCGGCGAGGAAGCGATCCTCGAAATCTTCAGGGGGGCGCCGTTCGACAGCGCACAGGCTTTGCTCGTGGAGACGGCCGCCGCAGCAGCATGGATTGGCCCGAACGGTGCGCTGATCGCAGACCTTTATGACGGCCGCATCGGCCGGCTCTGGCGCATCGGTGAGGGGCATGCCCCACCCCCCGAACCCGCCGTGTCGGTCGCCTTTGACCCCGACCTTCGCCAGGCTCGTGGCGACATATCGATTGATCCTGCCGATCATCCCGAACTGGCAGCTGATATGCTGGGCGATGTTGTCGCAGCTGGTCATGCGCTGCTGATGGAGGGGGCGCCAAAGCCGATCCACCGCGCGCGCGCCTTCTGCGTCCGGGCCTTCAGCGGCACCAACGGAACCGCGGCATTGTTCGCCGTTCATTGCCTTACCGGCGGCGCAGTGCGCAGCGGAGGCTTTGGCTATGCAGCTGTGCGCATTGGGGGCGCGTCCGTTGCCGACCATGCTCCTGATATCGCCTGGACTCCCCGCCTTTAAAACCCGGCCGGCTGCTGTCGCAGCCGGCAGTGTGGCGCGATGACAGGCACCCGATCATCTGGTGCGCACGCATTGGGCCGCGACGCCCTGTGCAACGCCGGACTCCCTAATTGACGAACAGAGGAATCTAAGATGCCGATCAAGCCGTCTCAAAAGGCCCTGGTGCCATTCGTCAGCGTCGAAAATATGATGCGCCTCGTCCATGCGATCAGTCTGGAGAAAATGCTCGCCGAACTCGCCGACCGGATCGAGGCGGACTTTCGCCGTTGGCCCAATTTCGACAAGACACCCCGTATGGCAAGCCATTCCGAAGGCGGCGTCATAGAGTTGATGCCCGCCTCGGACGGCACGGCCTATGCTTTCAAATATGTCAACGGGCATCCCCGCAACACGACGACCGGGCTACAGACCGTTGCTGCCTTTGGCTTGCTCGCTGATGTCGCAACCGGCTATCCGCTACTGCTCGCCGAGATGACGTTGCTGACGGCGTTGCGCACAGCAGCGACGTCGGCGATGGTCGCACGGCATTTGGCCCCACCGGGCGCCCGCACGATGGCGCTGATCGGCAATGGCGCGCAGGCCGAGTTCCAGGCTTTGGCGATGAAGGCCATAATCGGCGCCGACACCGTCAGGCTTTACGATGTCGATCCCGCTGCCACGCGCAAAGTATCCGCCAACCTCGTGAACCGCGGGCTGACCGTTATATCCTGCCGTTCAGCCGAAGAGGCGGTGGAAGGCGCGCAGATCATCACGACTGCGACGGCCGACAAGCAATATGCAACCATCCTAACCGACAATATGGTGGGACCCGGCGTGCATCTCAATGCGATCGGCGGCGACTGCCCGGGCAAGACCGAACTGCATCGGGATATTCTCGCCCGGTCTGACATATTCGTGGAATATGCGCCGCAGACCCGCATTGAGGGAGAAATCCAGCAGATGCCCGGAGACCATCCCGTGACCGAGCTTTGGCAGGTGCTGAACGGCGACGCTTCTGGACGAACGGACGTGCGACAGATCACGCTGTTTGATGGCGTCGGCTTTGCCATCGAGGATTTTGCGGCCCTGTCCTATGTGCATGACCGGATTGGCGATGGTGATTTCGCGATCGACTTGGACCTGGTGGCCGATCCTGACGACCCCCGTGACCTGTTCGGAATGCTCCAGCGCGCCGCCTGACGTCGGGCGCATCGATTAGAGAGCTGCAGTCTGGTACGGATTTGCACGGGATCGCTGTCGGCAAGCACTGAGCGCCATGGCCACCATGTACCCATGGCTGCGGGAGGGCGGGCGTCTGGCTTAATCCAATCCGACGCCCGCACCCAAGTGGCTGCTCCTGTCAGGTCAAGGTGAAGCCTCCGTCGACACGGAGCGCCACGCCATTGATGAAAGCGGCTTCTTCCGAGCAGAGATAGAGGGCGGCATTCGCGACGTCTGTCTCCGTTCCGAAGCGGCCGAGCGGGGTTCGGGCAACCACATGCTCGGCGATCATCTCGACGCTGTCGGACAGGCCCATTTTCGTGAAATCCTCGATCAGGTCGCAGCCCAATTCCGTGCGGATCAGGCTGGGGCAGAGGCAGTTGACGCGGATGCCATAGTTAAGCGCGCCCGCTTCCACCGCAGCCACTTGCGTCATCCGCAACACTGCGCTTTTGGATGCGCTGTAGATCAGCACGCCGGCCGTGTTGGTGAGTGCCGCCACTGACGACAGGTTGACGATGCTGCCGCCCTTGCCCGCTCGCCCGTCCGGCCGCATCGTGCGAAAAGCATGTTTGATGCCGATCGCCGTGCCCATGATGTTGATGGAGAAGAGGCGAGATGCCTGTTCCACATCCATATCCTGAACCAGCTGCGATAACTGAATACCCGCATTGTTCACCAATATGTCAAAGCCGCCAAAGGTGGTGATCATATGGTCGATTGCAGCTTCCCAGCTGTCTTCTGCGGTCACGTCCAGTCTGGTTCCGGCGACATTATGCCCGGCCGACTTGAGCGATGCGACCGCTGCTTCGAGCGCAGCCTCGTCCCGATCGGTCAACATGGTGGCGACCCCCTGCTCGGCCAGCGCGGTCGCGATGCTAAGCCCCAGACCGCGCGCCGCGCCGGTGATCATTGCCGTCTGCCCTGCTCTAATCGTCATGCATTCTCTCCCCAATATTCGGTTCGTCTAAATTGCGGTGAAGCCCCCATCCACAACCAATGTGCTGCCGATCATGAAGCTTGATGCATCGCTCGCCAGGAACAGGGCGGCATCTGCTATTTCACGGGGCTGCCCTGTGCGACCGATGGGATGCGCCGCTTCCACCTGCGCGCGAAGTGCATCGGCGTCGTCCAGTCCCGCAGTCGCTTCGGTGAACATGTCGGTCAACACATAGCCGGGTGCGAGTGCATTGATGCGGATCGGATAGCCCTGACGCCCGCAGTGGACGGCAGCAGAGCGGGTCAGCGAAACGACTGCGCCCTTGGACGCGTCATAGGCGATGGAGTCGGGATCGGCCGCCAAGGCGCGAATGGACGCAATGTTGACGATCACCCCGCCCCGCTCCTTCATCAGCGCCACGGCCGCCTTGGTGCCTAAAAATGTGCCATCAAGATTGACGGCCATCACCGTTCGCCACAGGTCGAGATCCGTTTCCTCGAGCGAGGCAAGCCGGCCGAGCCCGGCATTGTTGACCAGTATGTCTGCCGGTCCGAGTTGAGCCTCGCACGCAGCTAAGGCAGCTGTCCAACTGCCTTGCTCCGTTACGTCAAGCTTGATCGCCATCGCCTCTGCGCCGCGCTTGCGAAGCCGCTCCGCCTCCCGTTCCGCAAGATCCATCTTGATGTCGGCCAGCGCCACTTTAGCGCCCTCCTCGACGAAACGCTCGGCAATCGCCAGTCCCAAGCCCCGCGCCGCGCCGCTTACCAGCGCCACTTTCCCTGTCAGCTGCATATTCGATCTCCTCCCCTGAAAAGCAACATAGCATTTCAATATTGTAGGACAAGATTATATTATGGCTTGACGTCGCAGCCTCCTCAGCGGTAGGTCCAAAGGCCAGAAGCAGGCAGGGCGTTGCATCGCCGAGTCCCTGCGCCCACGGGCGCGGACGGCTGGGCATCGCGGGTCAATGCGGGCCGGACTACAAGAAACGATTGTGGGAGAGTTGCATGCGGAAGGGGATTCTTGCGGCTACGATGAGCGTTGCTGCGTTCACGGCCACCATGCCGGCAATGGCACAGGACGGACCTGCTACCGGCGCGGACGCATCGGTTGGCGCAGATATCATCGTGACGGCAAATCGTAAGGCCGAACGACTTCAGGATGTCGGCATTGCAATTACCGCCGTGACTGGCGAGCAGATGTTGCAGCGGGGCATCAACAATGCCGGCGACATCGCAGCCGCAACGCCGAATTTCCAGGTAATCCGGTCCTACGCCACGCCAGGCTTCAACACTCAGATCACGATCCGCGGCATCGGTCAGCCGAATTTCGAAGATTCGACGGAGGCGACATCGCCTACCTATGTCGATGAATTCTACATGATCGGTGCCGGACAGGCAGATTTCGGCCTTTATGACCTCGCCCGCACCGAAGTCGCGCGCGGGCCGCAGGGCACGGTGCAGGGGCGCAACTCGACCGCGGGTTCGGTGAACTTCTATACCAACCGGCCGGATTTCGACGGCACTTCGGCATCGCTGTCGATGACCGGCGGTGAGCATAGCCTGATCCGTGCGACCGGTCATCTCAACCTGCCCGTCAGCGAGACGCTTGCCTTCCGCGCTGCGTTCAGTGTCGACCGCAATGACGGCTATATCCGCAACATCAATCCCGAGCGGCAATATGAGCGGGGCGGCCAGAACAAATTCTATGCCGGGCGCATGCAACTTGCTTTCGAACCGAACGATCGGTTCAGCCTCAACCTGAAGGCGGAATATGGCAAGGTCGGACCGACGGTCGCCGGCAATGAGCGGGCCTTGTTTACAGCGCCCGGGCCGGGTGTCGGTACGATCGAAGTCGATCAGAATTCCTATGGCGCAACTCAGGCCAATATGGGGACGGCAGGCGACATCGATCTGGTCAATGCCGACGGTATTCTGTCCGCCCGCAACCGCGTCTACCATTTTCTCGCCAATATGAGCTATGACGTCACGGACGATTTCACGCTCGTCGCGGTTGGCGGTACGCTCAACATGGATAAATATAGCATCGAGGATTGCGATCATACGCCCGATCCTCTTTGCCTCTTCACCAATGAAGGTAAGTCGAACCACCAGCAAGCTGAAGTTCGCGGCATCTATACATCGGGCGCGACCAGCCTGACCGTTGGTGCGTCTTACCTGCACCAGTCGCTTCGGGTGCGGTCGGAAACGCCCCTTTTCTTCAATGCCGAAGTGACGCCTTTCGTCGACGATAACAACGATCCGACGGGGCTATATGCGCAGAGCTTCCGTGACCGGCAGAAGCTGAGCAGCTTTGCCTTTTTCGGGCAGGTCGAACAGGAGTTCAACGAGCAGCTCAAGCTTATCGTCGGCGCCCGCTACACTCACGATAACAAGCGGATCGACGCACTGAACCAGCTGTCGACCAATGTGCCGCTCAGCTTCGGCATTCCCCGCTCGCTGGCCGACTTCAATGCCATCGGCGATTATGTGTTCGCCAATCCCGATGTCACCACGGCACTGAACACAGCCAAGGACGGCGATCTCGCGCGGTTCCGCAAGGGGCTGATCAGCGCCAATGTGCAGCTCAACTATAAGCCTAGCCGGGACATGCTGCTTTATGCCGCCTATCGCCGCGGCACGAAGAGCGGCGGCTTCATTACCGGCAATACGACCGGCGTCGACGCTGCATTGCGCAAATATAATGAAGAGACCAACAACGCCTATGAGCTGGGCTTCAAGTCTACGTTGCTGGGCGGTGCGGCGCGTCTGAACGGTGCGTTATTTTACTATGATTACAAGGATATGCAGAATACCAGCTGGATCGGCATCACCAATGTGGTGACCAACAACGATGCCACCATCTATGGTGCGGAGCTGGAACTGACGACGACGCCGCTTCAAGGTTTGGACGTCAGCGGTGGCATCGGCCTGATTCATTCCAAGGTAGAGGATATCAACAATCCCACCGGGACCACGCCATTCACGGGGAACGTGAAGCTTCCGATGGCGCCGAGCTTCACCGCCAATGCCCGCGTTCGCTACAATTTCGACCTCGCCGGCGGCAAGGCCTTTGCGCAGGTGGACGGCAGTGGCCGAACCAGCATGTATCGCGACTCCCTCAACAATCCTTCGACACTGATCCCCGGTAATGTCGAGGTGAACGCTCGTATCGGTTTCGGCAATCTTGACGATGACTGGACTGTTGCTCTGTGGGTCAACAATCTGTTCAATTCGCGCAAGGCGATCAACCGGTTCGACCTGTCCGGCGTCGGCAATTCAGGTGAAGTCGTCTATCAGATGCCCCGCTGGTTCGGCGCGACGCTGACGCTGAACTTCGGCAAGTAGGAGGCAGTCATGGTGCAGCGGCTCTCCGACAAAATCGCCCTTATCACCGGCGCTGGCAGTGGGGTGGGCCGCGCAACCATGCAACGCTTCGCCGCCGAGGGCGCGACGGTCATCGGTGTGGGGCGGACCAGCGTGACGCTTGAAGAAAGTGCCGCATTGGTCCGCGCCGCCGGCGGCAAGGCGGAAATCCATGCTGCCGATGTCAGCCAAGCCGAAGCGCTGGAAGCAGTGGCGGGGAAACTGATCGAGCAGCACGGACGGATCGACATCCTCGTCCATGCCGCAGGCGTCGGCTATAGTTGGATGGATAAAAGCCCCGGCTCGATGAATGATGTCGCCACGACACCGCCCGACAAGTGGCGCGAAGTGATCGGCATCAACCTGGACGGCTATTATCACGCTGCCCATGCCGTTCTGCCCGGCATGATCGATCGTGGGAAAGGGGCCATCGTCGCAGTCGCAAGCATATCTGGCATGGTCGGTTTGCCGGTTGCGCACGCCTATTGCGCGGCCAAGGCGGGTGTCATCAATCTGACCCGGGCAATGGCGGTCAGCTATGCCCAGCAGGGCATCCGCGTCAATTGCATCGCGCCCGGCTTCATCGCGACGCCGATGGTCGAGACGGTTTTGTCCAGCTTCGATGATCCCGATACCGCGCTTGCCATCACGCCGATGGCACGGCCCGGGACGCCCGAAGAGATGGCCAATGGCTGCCTCTATCTGGCGTCGGACGAAGCTTCCTACTGCACCGGCTCGGTGCTTGTGATCGATGGCGGTTCGACCGCCCGCCAATAATAAATCGCGCGGGTCGCGCGGCAGGGAAAATGTCCATGTTTGAATTTTCGTCCAAGACACAGGATTATCAGAGGCGGCTCGAAGCCTTCATGGCCGAGCATATCTATCCTAATGAGGATATCTTCTATGCCCAGACCGAAAAGGTCGGGCCATGGAATTATGCGCCGATCGTCGATGAGCTGAAGCCGCTCGCCCGTGAGGCCGGGCTGTGGAACCTGTTCCTTCCCGACGAAGGGCTGGGCGCAGGCCTGTCCAACTTCGACTATGCGCCCCTGTGCGAAATCATGGGCCGGTCGCACCTGGCGCCGGAAGCCTTCAACTGCGCCGCGCCTGATACCGGCAATATGGAAACCATCTGGCGCTATGGCACCGAAGCGCAAAAAGAGCGCTGGCTGACGCCGTTGCTGGCCGGCGAGATACGGTCCGCCTTTGCCATGACCGAGCCGGAGGTCGCCTCCTCCGACGCGACCAATATCGAGAGCCATATCCGCCGCGATGGCGATGACTATGTCATCAACGGTCGCAAATGGTACACCACCGGCGCTACCGATCCGCGCTGTGAAATATTGATCTTCATGGGCAAGACCGATCCCGACAATGCGGATCGGCATCGGCAGCAGTCGATGATCCTGGTGCCCAAGGACACCCCCGGCGTTCAGGTGGTGCGGCCGCTGCCGGTCATGGGCAGTTATGCGCTTCCCGACCGCGCGTCGGAAGTGTCGTTCGACAATGTGCGCGTGCCTGCGTCCAATATGCTGCTTGGTGAAGGACGCGGCTTTGAGATTGCGCAGGGGCGGCTCGGGCCGGGGCGTATTCATCATTGCATGCGCCTGGTCGGCCTGTGCGAGCGCGTGCTGGAGCGGATGTGCCGCCGGGTGCAGGGGCGCACGCCCTTCGGGCAGCCGCTGTCGCGCCAATCGGTAACGATGGAGCGGATCGCCGAAGCACGGGTGATGATCGAGCAGATCCGTCTGCTGACGCTCAAGGCAGCGTGGAAAATGGATCGTGTCGGCAACAAGGCCGCCTTGGCCGAAATTGCGATGATCAAGATTTCAGCGCCGGCAACCGCCTGCCAGATCATCGACTGGGCAATTCAGGCTTTTGGCGGCGGCGGCACCAATATGGATCACCATCTGTCCATGTGTTACGCGACCGCCCGCCTCTTGCGGCTGGCCGACGGGCCGGACGAAGTGCATCGCAATCAGCTGGCACGGCTGGAAATGAAGCGCTACGCCGACAGCGATCCGCGGACCACCGGCGGCCATGCCGACCCGCTCACACCGCAACAGGTCGAGCAACGCTTCGCGCATCTGCGCCCCGGCGACCCTGATTATCTCTGGAGCTGAGGCGGATGCCGGGCCGCTCACGCGCTGGCGAATGCATCCTCCGGCAGCGCTTGCAGCCGCTTGTGCGTAAGCCGCATGTGGCGCGCCATCGCCCGCTGCGCCAGCGCCGGATCGCCGGCGAGCACCGCACGGGCGATGTCGGCCAGTTCCACGATCCGCTGCTCCTGAATCTGCCGCGTCGCACTGCTTCGGCCCTGCATACGGAACAGCTGGATACGCATGACCGGCATGATGCTGGCAATCTGCGAGTTGCCGCCTATCGCTATCAAGGCATCATAGAAGCGCCGGCTGATCTCATGCCCCAGATCGTCCGGCCCCTTCACCGACTGAAGATGATCGAGCATCGCCAGCGGCTCGGCCCGTTTGCGGCGGAAGGCGTCGTCCCCATTTTTAATGGCTTCGGCCGCGCTGCGCGCAATGAAGCCGGTGAGCAGCGAGAGGATGTCGAGAAAGTCGAACGCCTCCTGTCGTGTCAAAATTCGTACATAGGCGCCGCGATGACGGGTGTTGACGACCACCCCCTCTGCCTGAAGACGCTTCAGCGCCTCCCGGATCGGGCCGCGACTGACGTTGAGCGTCGCGGCGAGATCGGCCTCGATCAGCTTTTGCCCCGGCACGATGCGCCCGGCCAATATGCCGCGATAAATTGCGGTCACGACCTTGTCCGGCGAGCTGGGCGATTCTGCGCCTCCGGCCTTCATCTTCTCTGCTTCTGTATGTCCAGCTTTCAACGTCTTGGGGTCCTGTCGGATTATGTTTGTGGGGCACGGGCTGCACCGTGCCGGAGGGGAACGCCGCCCTAGCCGGCGCGGCGATTTCTTTTTTACCCTATAATTACAGTCGTGACAATTTCATAGGACAATCCTGATGACGGATAGCAAGATCGATGGAATGAATGTGGGAGTCGCCGGTGCAGGTCTGATGGGTGCGGAAATTGCGTTGGTTCAGGCACTTGCCGGATATGACGTCACCTTGCTCGACAAGGATGCAGGGGCATTGGAGCGCGCTGTGGCGCGGCTGAAAACGCTGCTGGAAAAGGGGGCTGCACGGGGCTTCTACGATTCCGATGCCTGTGCGGCAGCGCTCTCCCGCATCAGGACCAGCACGCGGATCGAGGATTTCAGCGCCTGCCAGATCGTCACGGAAGCGGTGGTGGAAGTGGAAGCGGTCAAGAAAGAGCTGCTCGCAGCGATTGCGGCCATCCTCCCGGACGACGCCATTCTCGTAACCAATACCTCGACGATACCGATCACCGCACTGGCCGGCAGCCTGCCCGAGGAGCGGCAGGCACGCTTTATCGGCATGCATTATTTCTCACCCGTCAGCCGCATGAAGCTGGTCGAGATCATTCCGGGGTTGATGACGAGTAACGATACGATCGCCCGCGCCTTCTCCTTGGCGGAGGCTACCGGCAAGGTGCCGATCAAGGTGAAGGACGTGCCTGGCTTCGCCGTCAATCGCGTCCTGCATATGTTCGTCATCGAAGCCATCAGGCTGGTGGAAGAGGAAGTCATCAGTCCGGAGGATCTGGACACCGCCTGTCGGCTGGGCCTTGGTCATGCGATCGGTCCCTTTGAGTTGATGGACGCGACAACATCCAGCCTGTGCCTGCAGGCGCAGCAAATCATGTTCGAAGCCTATGGCGAACGCTTCCGCCCCAGACCGCTGCTCAAGCAGCGCGTCGCTGCCGGACTGGTAGGCGGCAAGGGGCGTAAGGGCTGGCGCTAACGATACATAAGACAGGGAAGAGGAGCCGAGGCGATGACAATGGAAATGATGAAAGCGGCGGTGTTGGAAGGTGCAGGCCAAATCAGGGTCAAGGACATTGCCCGGCCGTCTCTAGGGCCGCGTGACGTGCTGATCGGCGTCACGACGTGCGGTATTTGTGGATCGGATATCCATAGCTTCAAGACCGGCATGTATGTCGAACAAGGGCAGGTGATGGGCCATGAATTTGTCGGTCGCGTCGCTGCCTTTGGCGCTGATGTGCAGGGATTGGCGGAAGGGGACCGCGTTACCGGTTTTTCTGCCGGTTTCTGTGGAGAATGCGACGCATGCAAGGCGGGTCAGGTGATCCTTTGCGCAGCCTTGTTCGAGAACTCGACGGGATATGGTCGGCCCGGCGCGTTTGCCGAATATGTGAAGATCGAAAATGCCGAAGTTGGGGCCAATATCCACCACCTGCCCGACACCATTGATGATGAGGCGGCAGCCATGGTGGAGCCGATGGCGATCGGCGTGACTGCGGCGGACGCGGCTGAAGTCAAGTCGGGCGACAAGGTGGTCGTATTGGGCTGCGGCATGATCGGCAATGCCTGTATTCAGGCGGCCAAGGCTGCGGGTGCGTCGGTCGTGCTGGGCGTCGATGTTTCACCCCTGCGCCTGCAACTGGCGCTGCAATGCGGTGCCGACGCGGTGTTCGACGCGCTCGAGGGCGATGCGTTGCAATGGGTGATGGATCAGATCGGCAGCGCACCCTATCACTTCAACGTCGGGGCCGCCGCGGATGTCGTGTTTGAAGCGGCGGGCATACCGCAGACCATCCAGCAGTCGCTGGAGATGGTGCGGCCCGGCGGCACGATCTGCATCGTTGGCCTGCCGGAAGTCGCTGCGCCCATCGACACGACCAAAATCGTCCACAAACTGCCGCGCATCATCGGATCGCTCGGCGGCGACTTTGCCCGGACGATCGGGAAAATGGCGGCGGGGGAGATTGATCCGCGGCCATTGGCGACGCATCGCTTCGCGTTGTCCGATGCGCCGGCTGCTTTCGAAAAGCAGCTGCAGGCGAGCGATGCGATGAAGGTCATGATCGCGCCTGGCGGCTGAGGGCGTCAGGCGACGAGCAGGTCGATGATGCGGTCGATCGCCGCCGGTTCAAGCTCCAGCCTATCAATCATATAGCTGCGCGTGCCGCCATGGGTCCGGTCTATCTCGTCGAACATTGCGTCGAGATAGTCCGGATCGGTCAGCAGCATCGAACGCCAACGCGCTTCCTGGGTCAGCATCTCGTCCCTGTCGGCGAAGTTCACCAGAAATTCCTCGCGCGTCTGGTCGATCCATCGTTCGCTCAGTTGATAATCGTCCTGGATGAGGTCGCGTGGCACGCCCAGCAGGTCAAGCAGCAGGGCGGTTGCCACCCCCGTTCGATCCTTGCCCGCGGCACAATGAAACAATAGCGGCAGGTCATTGGCGGCTATGGCGCGAAACAGCATGGCGAAGGCGCTGGCCTGTACGGTCGGCATGATGCGATAGACATTCTGCATCGGTCGTTTGTCGCCCGGAGCGCAGGCTAGAAACGGCGCAACTGCATGTTGCGGAGCGCCATCGGTGGTGACGTCCGCCCGGCGCCAGACCTTGATGCCGGGGTCTGAGAACGGACGCCCGGTGGGACTGCGCTCCACGCCCGACCGGAAATCGACGATCAGGCGGATACCGAGACGGCGAATATGCGCATATTGCGCCTCATCAAGGCCGTCCAGCGCAGCGGACCGATAGATCAGCCCCATACGCACGGCGCGACCATCGTGCGTCCGTTTGCCGCCGACATCCCGAAAGTTGCGGATTTCCGCTCCTCTTCCCGCGGGCATGACCGCTCCTTCCTCTAAAAACCAGTTTCGTTCCAAGCTTCAGATCGTCCTACAATCTTGTAGCTATAAAAGGTAGTGACCTGTTGACAGGGCTGGCTGCTCCTGTCAAACATCCTTCTGCGAGGGAGGTCGGGAAAACGACCCCTTGGGGGAGATGAGGATGCCGGGCTTATATACGGACCAGGACCGCTATCAGACATTGCCTGCGAACCTGCTGGTTGAGGCGACCAATGCCGCAATGCGCGACATGGTGCGCAGTTGCCTGGCAGAGTCGGGTCGCCCTTTCGGCGAGATCGTCTTTGGTGAACTGGAAACGCTGCTGACAGCCGAACGGGTCGAGAAGGTCGAGCGGCGCATCCTGGACAGCGGCTATCGTTTCGCCTGGTCGTCCACCCTCTCCCAGCGCGACCGGCCTGACATCTATGTGTCCACCGACGATGCTGCCGACGCCGACTTTTCCTTCGAGCATAGCGGCGCGCAAGTGTTGGAGCCGGAAGCCGACGGTCGGCAGCAGCGCGGCACCGGCGATAATGTCAGCCGTACCGTTCAGAATGTCACCGGCCAGGCGATGTATATCCGCACCAGTGACAAAGTGCTGGAACTGATGCGCAACGGTGTGCCGAACGGGACCGTCGCCGTGATCGACGATAGCGGCGGAACGCTGACCGCGCCCATATTGGATCGGTTTGCAGGCGTCATCTGCGCAGGCGGCACCATTCGCTCTCACCTTGGCATCCTCACGCGCGAATATGGGATCGCCTGCCTGATGAATGCCCGCATCAGCGGCATTCGTGATGGCGATCGGGTGGAAATCGAATCTTCCGCCCCTGCCCGCACCGCCGAATCCTATGCGCGGGGCGTCGAAATGCCGGCACGCGTCTGGAGGCTGCCATGACCGATAACAAGAACCGGCCTAGCTATGCGCAGCTGCTCGAAACCAATAATCTGATCCAGCAGGTTGGGGACGCCTCCTATTGGTTGTGTCTGACCCGGACGGTGCAGGAGTCCAAACTCTATCCGGTTTCCGCCTATATTCTGCTGTCATACCTGAACGCCTTCTACCGCTATCCCGCGCTGCTCAAGAAGATTGAGGAGCGGATGAGCGCGGAGGAACTGGGCGACCGCAGCCGCAATATGGGCGTGAAGCTGCAAAATTCGCATATCAGCTGGTGCCTGTCCGCTTTCTATCTGCTCGGGCGCGAAATGCTGCTCTGTTGGGGCGTCATCCGCCCGCAGGACGCGATAGAAGATGTCGTCTATGTGCTCGATTTCTGGAAGCGCTTCATGCTGTCCTGGCACCGGAACAACGGCCATCTTTGTAATACGCAGGCCGGGCATCGCAGCCAGATCCTGCCGGATCGCCGGCTCGAGGTGTTTGCCGCGGATCTTTACGCCTGCGAACCGGGTGATCCGTTGCAGGAAGCGGCCAACAGCTTCATGGCGACCGCGTCCCAATATGGGTTTCTCGTCTCATGCGAGAGCCGCCTTAGCCTGACCAACAGCGGTCCCTACAGGATCGATGATCGGCATGAGATGCTGGTGCGGGATTTTATGGATCTGGGCGAATGCGCCCTGCCCTGGCTCGACGGCGTGGCCGCAAAGGTGCCCTATAACAACCTCACCGTCGTCATGTCGGTACGCGACTGCCATTTTCATATTGTCGACGAATGGGGCAGCTTCGAGGCCGAGCCGGCCTTCACCGCCGATCGGCTGGCGGGCGTCGGCCTCTATACGTCGGATCCGCTCAGTGACGGTCATGTGCCGGTCGGCATGGCGTCCCGCGAGGAATTGATTGAGACGCTGGGCGCGCTCAACGAGATTTTACGGGAGGCCACCACCAGCCTGTGGACGCGGATGGCGGGGTGGAGCCGCGAAACACTGCTAGATGCGGGCGCGCTCACTTATTTTTCCGCCATGAAGGATTTGGCGCATGTCGCGGGCGTCTATGATGTCGGCGACTGGATGGAGATCGACCCGCGCGCTGAGCGTTTCCGGACGCTACTCAACGATGAATATAGTAATCAGTTTCTTGGAGAGCTGGTGGCGGGCCTTACTCTACCGAGCCAGGCACGTTCACCCTTTTCGATGATGAAGATGGCCGACCGGCCGGTGGGAATGATGACCCCCCTGCCCTATTCGGTGCTGGCGGGCGAGGATTATGCCCCGAGCACCGGCCCGGTGCAGCCCGGCTCAACTCTGCTCGATCCCAAGCAGGACCGTTATTGCACCAGTCGCGGCACTTTGTCTCTCAATGACTATAATCGTCTGGCCCGAGACTTCGTGCCCGCCGAATGCGCAGAACCATATCGGTTCCTGTGCGAGACCTGGGTTAAATATAATGGCCAGTCCCCGCAAGCCGACGAGCTTTACCGCCTGGCGCAGCGCGGTTCCCGCAATCTTGACGGGCGCGGCTGCGCCAAGGGAGAGGAATGATGCAGATAGGCAGTCTCATTCGCCGCTCGGCGCTCCATCATGGAGACGCTCCCTGCCTTGTGGAAGGTCGCCGCGTCGTCACCTTTCGCGATTTCGACGAACTGACCGACAGGCTCGGCAATGCGCTGCTGGCGCGCGGCCTCACTCCGGGCGATAGGATCGGTGTACTCCTGCCCAACGGCATCGATTGCCTGGTCGCCTATTATGCGCTGGCGAAGGCCGGGCTGGTGCGCGTGTCGCTCAACACCCGCGAAACGGCCGAAGATCATGCCTATAAGCTGGCCGACAGCGAAAGCCGGGGCGTGATCTGCGGCGATAAGGAAGAGGTGCCGGCGCTCGAATTCATCTTCCGTGAGAGTGAGTTGCCCGGCCTGATCGACGCGGGATCGACCGCGCCCTGCGCCGTGGACCGTGACTTGGAGGCGCCCTATCGGCTGGGTTATACCGGTGGAACCACCGGCAAGCCCAAGGCGGTCACGCTGACCATGCGTGGCGAAGGCGCCGAAATATCCGCATTTTTAACCGATCTGGTTCCCGGCATGAGTAAGGGCGATATCTTCCTCCACGCCGCGCCCATCGCTCATGCTTCTGGTGCCTTCTTCCTGCCGGCGCTGGTGCGCGGCGCCCAATCATTGGTGATGAAGAAGTTTGACCCGGCCCAGTTCATAGCCCTAGCCCAGGCTGAGCGGGCGTCCATGACCTTTCTCGTCCCCACCATGCTGGCGATGATCATGGAAGAGCCGAGCTGCGCCGACGCGGACCTCCCCTTCACCCGCATCGCCTATGGCGCCTCCCCGATCGCAGAAACGCTGCTGCGCCGGGCGGAGGCACGGTTCGGTCGCGTATTTGCCCAATGCTACGGCCAGGCTGAAAGCCCGATGGTTATCACCTGTCTCAAGCCTGAGGATCATGATCGCGTCGGCTCCTGCGGCCGGCCCTTCACCACGGTCGAAGCGGCGATCATGGATGATGAGGACAGGATGCTGCCACCCGGTGAGATTGGCGAGATCGTCTGCCGCGGCACGCAGCTCATGGCGCGCTATTGGAACCGGCCGGATGCCACGAAGGAGGCATTCCGTTCGGGTTGGCTCCATACCGGTGACATCGGCCGGATGGATGAAGACGGCTTCTTCTACATACTGGACCGCAAGAACGACATGCTGATTTCGGGCGGCTATAATGTCTATCCGCGCGAGGTAGAGGATGCGTTGCTCGCCTGCGAAGATGTGGTCGAGGCGGCTGTCATCGGCCTGCCCGACGCCAAATGGGGGGACCGCGTCCATGCGGTCGTTGCTGGACGCGACGGGCTGGATGGCGACGCGCTGCTCGCCGAGATGCGCGGCCGTTTGGCCAATTACAAACAGCCCAAATCCATCGAGATCTGGCCTGAACTTCCCAAAAGTGCCGCCAATAAAATCATGCGTCGCACGATCCGCGACACGGTGATCGCCCGCACCCGTCAACCCGTCGAGATGGAAAGCCAGTGATGGACAAGCTGTATCTCGTGCTGCACGGGCTTGCGATCAAGAAGCATGCCAGGGCACAGGACATTGCCGGCCTGGTCGGCATGAGCGACGTCGACGTGCAGGCGGTGCTGGAGACCGCCGCCGAACAGGGTCGGGTGCAAGAGGCTGACGGTCGTTACTTGCTGACCCCGCTCGCGCGGGTGGCGCTGGAATCCGACTATTCCCGCCGGCATGCCGATGTCCGGGCAGATGAAGGCTTCATGGACGCATATGAAGCCTTCGAGGTCATCAATGTTCAGCTCAAAAGCATCATCACGGATTGGCAAACGGTAGAAGTCGGTGGTCAGCAGGTGGCTAACGACCATAGCGACCGCGCTTATGACGACAAGCTGATCGACCGGCTGGGTGACTGCCATGAGCGGGCCGACCCGATCCTGTCGCGGCTGGCGGCCGGCGTGCCCCGTCTCGATTATTATCGCCGCGCCTTATTGGAAGCGCTGGAGAAGGCCGAAGACGGCGCGATCCAGTGGGTCAGCGACACGCGGATCGAAAGCTATCACACCCTCTGGTTCGAGCTGCACGAAGAGTTGCTGCGAACCGTCGGACGGACGCGGCAGGAGTAGCGGACATGCAGATTGATACCCCTATCCTCTTCCTCGATGGATCCAGTCAGCCCGACGTCGATCTGATCGGCGGCAAAGCTTGGTCGATCGCGCGGATGCGTGCGCTCGGCCTCAACGTCCCGCCGGCCTTCGTCATCACGACACGTGTTTGCGCCTATATATTGAAGGAGGGGGCAGCCCCCGACAATCTTCAGGTGGAAGTTGACGCTGCCGTCCATTGGCTGGAGGAGCAGACCGGTCGGCAACTGGGCTTGGGACCATCGCCCCTGCTTCTATCGGTCCGCTCCGGCGCGCCTATTTCGATGCCGGGCATGATGGATACGGTGCTCAACCTCGGCATGAACGATGAGAGCGAGGCGGCGCTGGCGGCGCAGTCTGGCGATCCCGCCTTCGCCCGCGACACGCATCGCCGGTTCCTGGAACTATATGCCGGCATCGTGCTGAAACAGCCGGTGGCGCTGGATGTCTCAGCCGATCCGGCGCAATGGCGCGAGACGATTGCGAAAAGCAGCGGCGCCGCGGTGCCGCAGGGAGCTGCCGACCAGTTGTGGGGTGCGATCGACGCTGTATTCCAGTCTTGGAATTCGCGCCGCGCACGCCGCTATCGCGATCATCACGGCATTCCGCATGATCTTGGCACTGCCGTCACGGTGCAGGCCATGGTATTCGGAAATATGGACGAGCGGTCCGGCACCGGCGTGCTGTTCAGTCGCAATCCCCTGACCGGCGAAGCCAAGCCCTATGGCGAATTTCTCTGCCGCGCTCAAGGCGAGGATATTGTGTCGGGACGACACACGCCCATGCCGCTCGACGAATTGGCAGCGACGATGCCCGCCCTGCATGAAGATCTGCTCTCTGCCGCGCACAAGCTGGAAGCCGAAGCTGGCGACGTTCAGGATATCGAGTTCACTGTGGAGCGCGACACACTCTATCTGTTGCAGACCCGCGCGGCCAAGCGCGCGCCCGCAGCTGCGCTCCGCATAGCCAGCGATATGGTGGCCGAAGGCCGCTGGTCGCCGACCGACGCGCTGCGGCGCATCATGCCCGAACAAGTGCGCAGCTTGCTCAACCCTCGCCTCGCGCGGGGCGCTGCCGACGGCGTGCCCGTAGCGGCCAAGGGCGAGGCTGCCTCACCCGGCGTCGGCTGTGGTATCGTCGTCATTGACTGCGATGAAGCTGAGGCGCGGGCGCGCAACGGGGAAGCCGTCATTCTGGCGCGCGCCACCACCAGCCCCGACGATTTGCACGGCATGATCGCGGCGCAGGCGATCATCACCGAGCGGGGCGGCTCCACCAGTCATGCCGCCGTCGTCGGTCGTGCGCTCGGTCGCCCCTGCGTCGTAGGATGCGGCGAGGGCGTGCTCGACAAGCTGGTAGGTCAGCGAGTCACGGTCGATGGCGACAAAGGAACGGTCTATCTGGGAGACCTGCCGGTCGAACAGGCGGACCCGCAAAGCGACCCGTTGCTGCGTGCTGTCGCGGATTGGGCCACTCCACATCTTCCGCTGCGCGTGACCGATACTGATGGCGACGCCGATGTGATCGTCGATCTGGATCCGCACGCCGATGGCTATGCCGGACCACTCGGTCAGGTGCCGCCGGGCGCCGTCATCCGCGGCGCCATCTTCGCCCGCGATGACCAGGCCGTGCGGATCGCGGTTGAGCGCAAGGCGGCCACAATCATTACCAGCCCCATTTTGCCAGCCCTGGTTGCGGCGGCGCGTTGCGCCCTGCCCGGTGCAGAAAGGACATGACGTGCATACTGAGATACCTTCAGCGGACATAGAGGCGCTGCTCGCCCTGTTCCGCGATAGCGCCTGGCGCGAAATGCATTTGCAGTGCGAAGGCATCGACCTGTTCCTGAGCAAGGATGCGGGTGCTATTTTGCCGGGTGCCGCCGCTGCGCCCGCCGCAACACCGACTGCGCCAGCTGCCGTCGCGGCGGTTGCTGCCGCATCTTCTCCTGCTGTTTCTGCACCTGCTGCCGATGGCGCCGGCACCGTGACTGTCCCGGACGGCTGCATCTTGGTGCGCGCGTCGAGCCTTGGCACCTTCTACCGCTCGCCCAAGCCCGGTGCTCCGCCCTTCTGCGAAGTTGGGCAAAAGGTGAAGGCCGACACGCAGCTTTGCCTCGTGGAGGTCATGAAGCTGTTCACGACCGTTCGTGCGGGAACGGCCGGTGTCATCCGCGACATCTGCGTCAAGGATGGCGACATGGTAGAGTATGAACAGCCTCTCTTCGTGATTCAGTGCGATGGCTGAGGCCCCGCCCCGCATCGACCGGCTGTTCGTCGCCAATCGCGGCGAAATTGCGCTGCGGGCGGTCCGGGCAGCCCATGCCATGGGCATGGAGACGGTCATCGGCGTATCCGCTGCGGATCGCGACAGCGCCGCCGCGCAGGAAGCTGGACGTGCGGTACTGCTCGGCCCGGCGGCAGCGCGTGACTCTTATCTGCGGCCCGACCTCATCATGCATGCCGCGCTCGCAACCGGCTGCACGGCATTGCATCCGGGATACGGCTTCCTGTCCGAGCGTCCTGAACTTGCCGAGATGTGTGCGAAGGAAGGGGTTGCCTTCGTTGGTCCCACCGCCGACCTCATTCGCCGCGTGGGCGACAAATTATCCGCCCGTGCCATGGCGCGCGAAGCGGGGGTGCCCATGACTAGCGGCAGCGAAGCCGTCGAGAATGTCGAGGCGGCGCTCAAAATTGCAGAGTCCATCGGTTATCCCGTCATCACCAAGGCGTCGGCCGGTGGCGGCGGGCGTGGCATGGTCGTGGCACATGGTCCCGAGGAACTCGCCGCTGCCTTTGATGAGGCGGTGACGGTTGCCCGCGAAGCCTTTGGTGACGGCACGCTCTTCATCGAGCGCTATGTGGAGGTTGCCCGCCATCTGGAGGTGCAGATATTCGGCGACGGCAAGGGCAATTCCGTCCATTTCGGCGAACGCGACTGTTCGCTTCAGCGTCGCTATCAGAAGATGCTGGAGGAAGCGCCAGCTGCTGTCCTCAGCCCGGGCACGCGGACGCGTCTCCATGAGGCTGCTGTCCGGCTATTGAGTTCGATCGGCTATCTCAATGCCGGCACTGTTGAATTTCTCTACGATACGGAGAGCGACGACTTCTTCTTCATGGAGGTCAATGCCCGCATTCAGGTCGAGCATCCGGTATCGGAAATGATCAGCGGCACCGACCTGGTCTGCAAGCAGCTGGAGCTGGCGACCGGGGCAAGTGCAGAACTGGGGGCGCAGGCGGAGCAATTTGACGGCCATGCGATCGAAGTGCGCATTATTGCCGAAGATCCGTTTCACGATTTCATGCCTTCTCCCGGGCGTATTAGCCGTTGGGATCCGCCCTCTGGTCCCGGCATCCGCATCGACAGCGCCATGGCCAGCGGCGCGACCGTTCCGCCCTTCTATGACAGCATGATTGCCAAGCTGATCGTCCATGCTGAAGACCGTGAAGCGGCCATCGACCGGCTTGCCGCCGCGCTTGCCGATTTTCATGTCGAGGGCATCGCCACCAATATCCCGCTGTTGCGCGCCATCGTCGCGCACCCGGATTTCCGCGCGAACAATATCAACACGCGCTGGCTTGAGACTGTTCTCCTGCCCGCCTTTCAAGCTTCTCAGAAAGACTAGCCATGCATGTGGAATTTCTCGATCAGACCATTCGTGATGGCCAGCAGAGCCTCTGGGGCATGCGGCTGCAGGCCGGTATGGCGCTGCCCGCCACATCCTGGCTGGATCGCAGCGGCTTTCGCGTCATCGACCTAACCGGCTCCAATCATTTTGAAGTGCTGATCCGCCATTGCCGCGAAAATCCATGGGAGATGATGGACGCGCTGGTGGAGGCGATGCCGCGCACCACCTTGCGCTCGGGCATGCGCTCCAACGCGTCGGTGACGTTCCGCACGACGCCGGATGCGCTCATGGATTGTTGGATGCGACAGCTTAACCGGCATGGCGCGCGCAGTTTCTGGATTTACGACGTCCTCTATAATGTCGACAAGATGCTGCGCCTGGCAAAGGTAGCGAAAGAGTTCGGCTCCGAAGTCGCCGGTGCGATCATGTTCACCCTCTCGCCGGTGCATGACGATGCCTATTTCGCAGACAAGGTCGACAAATTATCAGCATCGCCCGACATCGATACCATCCTCCTTTATGACACGGCGGGCGTGCTGGAGAAGGAGCGGCTGACGACACTGCTGCCGGCGATCGTCGCCAAGGCGCGCGGCAAGCCGATCGAGTTTCACGCGAACAATCTGCTGGGTCAGTCGGGCAAGGCCTATCTGGACGCGCTGCAACTGGGCGTATCCATATTGCACACGGCGAGCCGCCCCATGGCCAATGGTCCGTCGGTGCCCTCGACCGAAAGCCTGGTCTCCAATATCGAATTGCTGGGCTATACCCATGACATCGACAAGCGGCTGCTGCCGCCGGTGGCCGCGCATTTCGAGCAGGTGGGTAAGGCGGCGGGCTTCCTCGTCAACCAGCATGCCGAATATAGCATCCTTTCCACCTTGCATCAGATCCCCGGCGGCATGGTCGGGACGCTCAAGGCGCAGCTGGCGCAGCATAATATGTCGGACCGGCTGGAGGATGTTCTGCGGGAAGTGGCGGTGGTGCGCCAGGAACTGGGCTATCCCGGCATGGCGACGCCCTTCAGTCAGTTGGTCGGCATCCAGGCGGTGCTCAACATCGTTAAGGGTGAGCGCTATGCCATCATTCCCGACGAGGTGATCGAATATGCCGCCGGCTACTATGGCGAACCGGCAGCGCCGATTGAACCCAATGTGCTCGACCGGATCATGACGAGTGACCGCGCCAAGGATGTGCTGGCCAACCCGCCCGAACAGCCGAGCATAGAGGAATTGCGGCAACGCTATGGCACGCAGGATGATGATGAGTTGATCCTGCGCGCGCTGATGCCGGAGTCGGATCTGGAGAAGATGCGTGCGGCTGGGCCGCTCAAGCGCAGCTACCCTCTTGTTTCTAAGCCAGAACTGGAAGAGGCTCGTCGCCTGCTCAAGTCGATAGACGTGCCGCTGATCCGTTATCAGTCGGATCTCCTCTCTCTCACGCTGCGGCAATGACCATGCGGCGAGCGGTCATCACCCACATCAAAAGGTCGCCATTCGGAAAAGGGCGTGCAGGCGGAGCGCTCGACGGATGTCACCCCGTCGATCTCTTCGCGCAAGTCATCAGGGCGCTGGTGCGCGAAGCCGGCATCGATCCGCATCTGATCGACGATGTGATTGGTGGATGCGTGGTTCAGGCGGGCGAGCAGTCCGGCAATATCGCTCGGCAGGCGGCGCTTGCGGCGGGCCTGCCCGAAGCCGTGCCGGGCGTTTCGCTCGACCGCAAATGCGGGTCGGCGCAGCAGGCAATGGACTTCGCGGCGCAGGGAATCATGGCCGGCGCTTATGATCTGGTGATCGCCGGCGGCGTGGAGATGATGAGCGTCGTGCCGATGCGATCCAATCGGCAGGGCAAGGACCATCATGGTCGCGCACTTGCCGCCCGCTATCCGGAGGGCTTGGTGCATCAGGGCATATCGGCCGAACTGATCGCCGCTCGCTGGAATCTTTCGCGAGAGGCCATGGATGCTTTCGCGTTGCGATCCCATCGCCTGGCGGCATCGGCTGAGGATAGCGGGCGCCGACGCCGGGACATCGTTCCCATCACGATTCCGGCCGCCGGCGGCGAACATATTGCGGCCCATGATGAGGGAGTACGGCGCGATACATCGGCGGAACGGATGGCCATGTTGAAGCCTGCGTTCGAAGAAGAGGCGATGCTGGCGCGCTTCCCCGACATCAGCTGGTCGGTAACGGCGGGCAATTCGAGCCAGATCACCGATGGCGCCAGTGCGGCGCTGCTGATGGAAGAAGGGCTGGCGGCACGCCTCGGTCTGATCCCCCGTGTCGCCTTCTCGCATTTTGCGGTGACCGGCAGCGACCCGATGCTGATGCTGACCGGGGTGATCCCGGTTACGGAGAAGATCCTCGCCAAAGCAGGTTTGCGCATCAACGACATCGATATTTTCGAAGTGAATGAGGCATTTGCGTCTGTTCCCCTGGCATGGCTGTCCGAAACCGGCGCAGACCCGGACCGGCTGAATGTCGAAGGGGGCGCCATTGCGCTCGGGCATCCGGCGGGCGCTTCGGGCGGTCGCCTGATGGCCAATCTCATCTCCGCCCTTGAACATGGGAAGGGCCGCTACGGGCTGCTCACCATGTGCGAGTCCGGCGGCATGGCCAATGCCACCATCATCGAGAGACTCTGAGGCAATCGGAGGCGGCCTCTCGTCGCCCTTAGCCCCGAAGCCCCGGCCGGAGACCATCATGACCATGAGCCTGACCGCCCTTGCGCCCCCTGCCCCCGCGACGCAGGATGACGCCCAGACGACCCGCGATGATATCACGCAACTGTTCGATACGCCTTTCCCAGATCTGATCTTCCGCGCCGCTTCGGTGCATCGGCAGCACCACAGCGCCAGCCAGGTGCAAAGATCTACCCTCTTGTCGATCAAGACCGGCGGCTGCGCGGAAAATTGCGGCTATTGCTCGCAAAGCGCTCATCATGACAGCGGTTTGAAGGCCGATAAGCTGTGCGATCTCGACACAGTCGTGGCGGCAGCCAAGGCGGCACGGGAGTCCGGCTCCACCCGCTTCTGCATGGGTGCTGCCTTCCGCAGCCCCAAGGAGCGCGACATGCCCAAGCTGATCGAGATGGTCCGCGCGGTGAAGGCGCTCGGACTGGAAAGCTGCCTTACTGCGGGCATGCTGACCCAAGATCAGGCGGACCGTTTCGCCGAAGCGGGGCTGGACTATTATAATCATAATCTCGACAGCAGCCCGCGCTATTATGAGCAGGTCGTCACCACCCGCCGCTTCAGCGACCGGCTGGAGACGCTGGCGCATCTGCGCAAGGCGGGCGTCGCGCTCTGCTGCGGTGGCATCATCGGCATGGGCGAGACGCGGGAGGACCGCATCGACCTCATCCACCAACTGGCTTCCATGGACCCGCCGCCCGAAAGCGTTCCCGTCAACGCCTTTGTGCTTGTCGCGGGGACGCCGCTGGGTGATATGCTGGCTGGGACACCCATGGCGGCCGTGGACGATATCGAGTTCATCCGCTGCATCGCGGTCGCACGTATCGCCATGCCCGGCAGCATGGTCCGCCTGTCCGCCGGGCGCGAGTCCCTGTCCGACGCTGTTCAGGCGCTCTGTTTCCTTGCCGGTGCGAACTCCATCTTCTCGGGCGACAAGTTGCTGACAGCAGACAATGCCGGTCATGCAGCCGACGACCGGCTGTTCGACCGGCTCGGCATCGCGTGGCAGGCCCAACCTCAGGACAAGGAGCCGCAGACATGCGCGAAGCTGTAATCGTCGCCACCGCCCGCACACCCATCGGCAAGGCCTATCGCGGCGCATTCAACGCGACGCAGCCGCAGCAACTCGCCGGCCATGTTCTGCGCGCGGTGATCGATCGCGCCGAGGTCGAGGCGCAGGAAGTGGATGACGTGGTCATGGGCTGCGCCTTGCAGGAGGGGGCGACCGGATCGAACATCGCACGCCAAAGCCTGCTGCGTGCGGGCTTCCCCGCCTCCGTATCCGGCATGAGCGTTGATCGCCAATGTTCTTCCGGGCTCATGGCCGTAGCGACTGCCGCCAAGCAGATCATGGTCGATGGTCAGGCCATCGCCATCGGGGCTGGCGTCGAGTCTATTTCACTGGTCCAGAATGAGCATATGAACCGCCATCATGCGCAGGATCCGTGGCTCGTCGCTCATCGGCCGGCTACCTATATGGCGATGCTGGAGACGGCCGAGCTGGTCGCAACCCGCTATGGCATATCGCGGGAGGCGCAGGACGCCTATGCGCTCCAGTCGCAGCGCCGCGTTGCCGAGGCTATGGAAGCCGGCCGCTTCGACGCAGAGATCGTCCCGCTCGATACGATGAAATATGTCGCGCAGGACGGCGTCGAACCGCAGATGGTGCCGGTGCGGCTTGAGCGGGATGAGGGCCCGCGACCGTCCACTACGATGGAGGCATTGGCATCGCTGCCCCCGGCGTTCAAGGGAGGTCAGCAACTGGCGGCAGGCACAAGCGTGACGGCGGGAAACAGCTCCCAGCTGTCAGACGGCGCCAGCGCCCTGCTGCTGATGGAAGCCAGCGAAGCGGCGCGTCGGGGACTGACCCCGCTCGGCGCCTATCGCGGTATGGCGGTCGCCGGATGCGAACCTGATGAAATGGGGATCGGACCCGTCTTCGCCATTCCAAAACTGCTGCGTCATGCGGGCCTCAAGATCGACGATATCGGACTTTGGGAGCTGAACGAAGCCTTCGCCAGCCAGGTGCTTTACTGCCGCGATCGACTGGGCATCGACAATGATCGGCTTAACGTCTCGGGCGGCGCAATCGCGATGGGCCATCCCTATGGGATGAGCGGCGCGCGGATGACCGGCCATGCGCTGATCGAGGGCAAGCGTCGGGGCGCGCGCTACGCGGTCATCACCATGTGCGTGGGCGGCGGCATGGGGGCCGCAGGCCTGTTTGAGATTTACTAAAGGGGACTGGATATGGCTGAGGCCGACACTCTCATTCTCATGGAACGGAAGGAGCCGGGGCTTGCCATCCTGACCTTGAACCGTCCCGAGCAGCGCAACGCCATCAACCCGGCCATGGCGCAGCGGCTCGACCAACTGCTCGGCGAGATCGAGGAAGATGCGTCGATCCGGGTTGCGATCCTGACCGGTGCGGGCGGCAAGGCCTTTTGCGCAGGCGCCGACCTGGCCGTGGTGGCAGCCGGCGGCGTCGATGATCTGATGACGGCATCGGGGGGCTTCGCCGGCTTTGTTCGGGCAAAAAGGACCAAGCCCTGGATCGCCGCCGTCGATGGTTTCGCTTTGGCGGGCGGGTGCGAACTGGCTTTGGCATGCGACCTGATTGTGGCCTCCCGGGAATCCGCGTTCGGCTTGCCCGAGGTGGCGCGCGGCTTGATCGCTGCGGCGGGCGGCGCATTCCGGTTGCCCCAGACCATTCCGACCAAGATCGCGCTGGAGCTGATCCTGACCGCAGGTCGCCTGTCCGCGAGCCGAGCGGTTGAGCTTGGAATGGTCAACCGGCTTGCCGATCCCGGCGAAGCGTTGGAGGAGGCGATCAGACTGGCCGAGGAGATCGCCGGTAACGCCCCTCTCGCCATCAAGGAGAGCCTCGCCATCGTGCGGCGCGTGGCAGCGGATCGTGACGAGATGTTCTGGCATATGAGCGACATTGCCATGGAGCGCCTGAAACAGAGCGCCGATCTTGTCGAAGGCGCGAGCGCCTTTGTGGAGAAGCGCAAGCCTGTCTGGGCTGGACGCTGAGGCGGTCCCGTCCCGGCCTTGCGTTTAAAGTTTCGGCCGTGACACTTTACCCGCTGGCAAAGTGTCACAGTCGACAAAATGAACAAGGGCGAAAAAAGCGGATTCACATTGAGCTATCTCTGTGCTTGATTCGGTCCTGCTATGTTTCACCGGTCCGCTTCTTCTCGCATCCCCGGCGGCAGCGATTTGTCGCTGCTGCTCGACCAGCTATCGCAATGTTGCTCACGCCCGCGTTATGCCTTCATGCTGCTCACCCTGATCGCTGATGTCGCCAAGCCTGACGGCAGCGCGGGGCCGCTGGTGCGAGTAGAGGATGGGCTGGTATCGCTGCGCGACTGGTTGTGCGACGCCCTGACGCCGATGGGCCATCGCGATCCGCGCCGGTTGGCGCTGATGGAGCGGGTGCGTGACGAGCTGCGCAAAGCCGAGCAACTCACCGGCGACAAGACGGCGGATGAGGCGGCAGTGCAGGAAGAGGTGCGCAACCGCGTTCGCGCCTCCGGCAAGACCAATCTCAGCCGCGCGGCCTCGGAACTGGTGAAGGCCGGTCTGCTCAAACGCCATTATCAGGGCTACCGCGTCGACCATCTCAATCGCGGCGGACAGCGGCAGGCGGTCTATACCCTCGCCGGCCGCGCGCGTCTGTTGATCGCAAACCCCACCGGCCGCCAGCTTCCCGCCGCAAAGGCGCGGCAAGGCGATCTGTTCGCGTCGTGACCGCTGTTCCAGCCACAACAAATTCTTTGCTAAGGCCAAGTGTGAGCAAACGCTCCGCAAGGGAGCGCCTGCGAAAGCTGCCTCAGTGTGGCCATTAAACTATTGATTTAGACGCATTTTTTTGACGCGCTCAGATGCAGTGTGAAGATGTCCTCTTGAGCCGCGGGCGCTGCTTGGTGGAGAGCCCGCAATGAATGCGGCGATAGACGCCCGCCGCACTCCTCCCATATGGAGGCTGACCCGTGCCGGGGTGCCGGTGCCCGGGATGTAGCAGGACAGGACCATGATCGACGACAAGCGGCTGACCCATTTGCAGCGACTGGAGGCCGAGAGCATCCACATCATGCGCGAGGTGGTGGCCGAAGCAGATAAGCCGGTCATGCTCTACAGCGTGGGCAAGGACAGCGCGGTGATGCTTCACCTCGCGCGCAAGGCCTTTTACCCTTCGCCCCCGCCCTTCCCGCTCCTCCACGTCGATACGACCTGGAAGTTCAGGGCGATGTATGAGTTGCGCGACCGAATGGCGCGGGAGAGCGGCATGGAGTTGCTCGTCTATCGCAATCCCGAAGCGCTGGAGCGCGGCATCAACCCCTTCGATCATGGCTCGCTGCATACCGACATGTGGAAGACGGAAGGCCTTAAACAGGCGCTTAACCTGTATGGCTTCGACGCGGCCTTCGGGGGCGCGCGGCGGGACGAGGAGAAAAGCCGGGCAAAGGAGCGTATCTTCTCTTTCCGTACCGCCAGTCATGGCTGGGATCCGAAGAAGCAGCGCCCCGAACTGTGGAACCTCTATAACGCCCGCAAGAATAAGGGTGAGAGCATCCGCGTCTTTCCGATCAGCAACTGGACGGAACTGGACATCTGGCAATATATCCACCTGAACGACGTGCCGATCGTGCCGCTCTATTTCGCGGCGGAGCGGCCGACGGTCGAGCGTGATGGCATGCTGCTGATGGTCGATGATGATCGTTTTCCGTTGCGTGAAGGGGAGGAGCCGGTGATGCGTTCCATCCGCTTCCGCACGCTGGGCTGCTATCCCCTGACCGGTGCTGTCGAGAGCAAGGCCGCCACCTTGCCCGACGTGATCCAGGAAACGCTGCTCACCTCCACCTCGGAACGGCAGGGCCGGGCGATCGACAAGGATGCTGGTGGCGCCGGCATGGAGAAGAAGAAGCAGGAAGGCTATTTCTGACGCGCTGCGGAGTGCATCGCATTCCGGAACGTCATGTTCAGCGTCGGCCTAGTGATGCAAGCCGCGCCCTTCCCCAAGATATCATGATCCCGGTCGCTGCCGGGATGACGGGACAGACATTATGACCGAAGTCACAGCCGACCCCATTTACAAGACCGACGCGCTCATCGCTGAGGATATCGACGCCTATCTGGAGTTGCACCAGCATAAGACGATGCTGCGTTTCATCACCTGCGGATCGGTGGATGACGGCAAGTCGACGCTGATCGGGCGGCTGCTTTACGACAGCAAGATGATCTTCGAGGATCAGCTGGAAGCGCTTCAGGCGGACAGCAAGCGCGTGGGAACGCAGGGAGGCGAGATCGACTTTGCCCTTCTGGTCGACGGCCTGGCCGCCGAGCGGGAACAAGGCATCACCATCGACGTCGCCTACCGCTTTTTCGCGACCGAAAAGCGCAAATTCATCGTCGCGGACACGCCGGGGCATGAACAATATACCCGCAACATGGTCACGGGTGCCTCCACCGCCGATCTGGCCGTCATTCTGGTCGATGCGCGCAAGGGGGTGCTGACCCAGACCCGGCGCCACAGCTATCTTGCCGAGCTTATCGGCATCAAGAATATCGTGCTTGCCGTGAACAAGATGGACTTGGTCGGCTATGATCAGGCCGTCTTCAATCGTATCGTCATGAGCTACCGCGCCTTCGCGACCGAGATCGGCATCACCCGGTTCGAGGCCATTCCCATCTCCGGCTTCAAGGGCGACAATGTCACCCTGCGCAGCGAAAGCACGCCTTGGTATCGCGGACCGAGCCTGATGGAGCATCTGGAAACGGTCGAGGTCAACAGCGCCCGCGATGCTGACAAGCCTTTCCGCATGGCCGTTCAGTGGGTCAATCGGCCGAACCTGGATTTCCGCGGCTTTTCGGGTCTGATCGCGACCGGCACTGTGCGCCCCGGCGATGCCGTGCGCATCCTGCCCTCTGGCAAGACCAGCAGCATCAGCCGGATCGTGACGCTCGACGGCGACCTTGGGGAAGCCGTGGCGGGTCAGTCGGTCACCCTCTGCCTTGCCGACGAGGTGGATTGCAGCCGGGGCGACGTCATCGCCATGGCGGACAATCCCGTGCAGACGGCTGACCAGTTCGAAGCGACGATCGTCTGGATGGCCGATGAGGAAATGCTGCCGGGTCGCGCCTATTGGATGAAGATCGGCACGCAGATGGTCAGCGCAACGATCCAGCAGCCCAAATATCAGGTGAACGTCAATACGATGGAGCAGCTGGCGGCAAGAACGCTGGAGCTGAACGCCATCGGCGTTGCCAATCTGTCGACCGATCGCCCCGTCAGTTTCGAGCCTTATGCCGACAATCGCGCGCTGGGCGGCTTCATCCTAATCGATAAGATCAGCAATGCCACGGTGGGCGCGGGCATGCTCCACTTCTCGTTGCGACGGGCGCAAAATGTCCACTGGCAGGCGACCGATGTCACGCGCGAGCATCATGCCGCGCTGAAGAACCAGAAGCCTGCGCTGCTCTGGTTCACCGGCCTCTCAGGCGCGGGCAAATCGACCATAGCCAATCTGGTCGAGAAAAGGCTGGCGCGGATGAACCGGCATACATTCCTGCTGGATGGCGACAATGTCCGTCATGGGCTGAACCGCGATCTCGGCTTCACCGATGCCGACCGGGTGGAGAATATCCGCCGGGTGGGTGAGGTTGCCAAGCTGATGACCGATGCGGGGCTGATCGTCATCACCGCCTTCATCTCGCCGTTCCGGTCCGAACGGGACATGGTGCGGCAGATGATGGCACCCGGCGAATTTATCGAGGTGCATATCGACACCAGCCTCGCCGAGGCGGAGCGGAGGGATGTAAAGGGACTCTACAAGAAGGCGCGTGCCGGAGAGTTGAAGAATTTCACCGGCATCGACAGCCCCTATGAAGAGCCGGAGGCACCGGAAATTCATATTGATACCAGCGTGATGACCGCGGAAGAAGCGGCCGATGCCATCGTCGCGCGGCTCATCCCATGAAGGTGAGCGACGGCGAACTTGCCGCGCGACTGGCGCGAGCGGCCGGACGTATCTTGCTGGAGGTACGGGGGGCGTCGCTGCTGCACGGCAAGCCGCTTGGCATCGCCGGTGACCGCACTGCCAACGAGTTTCTGGTCGAGGCGCTGCGGACGCTGCGACCCGAGGACGGTCTCTTGTCAGAGGAAGAGAAGGACAGCCCTCAACGGCTTGAAAAGTCACGCGTGTGGATCATCGACCCCGTTGATGGAACACGCGAATATGGGGAGGAAAGAGCGGACTGGGCGGTGCATGTCGGCCTTGCCATCGACGGCGCGCCTGTTGTCGGTGCCGTCGCACTGCCCGGTCTGGATGGTGGCATCCTGCTGCGCAGCGATCAGCCGCGCCCGCTTGCGCCGCGACCTGACCGGCCGCGTATGCTGGTATCGCGTACCCGCCCGGCGGCAGAGGCCATCGCCGTGGCCGAGCGGATCGGCGCCGAACTCATTCCCATGGGTTCAGCCGGCGCGAAGGCCATGGCGGTGGTGCTGGGGCAGGCGGACATCTATCTCCATTCGGGCGGACAATATGAGTGGGACAATTGCGCCCCGGCGGCGATAGCCCTCGCCCATGGCCTGCATGTGTCGCGCATCGATGGTAGCCCGCTGCGCTATAATCAGGCTGACACCTATCTGCCGGACCTGCTCATCTGTCGTCGCGAGGAAGCATCGATGATCCTCGACCTGATGCGCGAGCTGTCAACGCTTCAGCCATAGGGGCAGGCCTGCCGCGACGAAGACGACTCGGTCGGCGGCCTGCGCCACGGCCTGGTTGATCGTCCCGGCGACATCGCGAAAGCGACGCGCGAGCGCATTGTCCGGCACGATCCCCAGCCCCACCTCATTGGAAACGAGGATGATCCTGCCGGGTGCCGCAGTGATGGCGGCGCAGAGATCGGCCGTCGCGGCGGCGACATCGCGCTCGGCAAAGATCAGGTTCGACGCCCAGAGCGTGAGGCAGTCGATCAGCATGACGCCTTTCCCCTCGGTGCGTACGATGTCGGCAAGGTCCAGCGGCGCCTCGATCGTCTGCCAGCGAGCGCCGCGCACCTTTTGATGAGCTTCGATCCGGCTCACCATTTCCGCGTCCAGCGCCTGCCCCGTGGCTACATAAAGCAGCGGCCCCTCACACGCCTCCGCCAACTGTTGCGCAAAGCGGCTTTTGCCGGACCGGGCGCCGCCCAGCACCAGCAGGCTCCCGTCATCAAATGCTGTCATCACCGCCTGTTCCTGAACAAAAGGGGCTTGTCCTATAGCGCGCATTTGGCAAACAGCAGCCCGACATCGGCAGCGGAAAGAGATATTGTCGGATTGGATGATACATGGCGGCAGGCTCTCCGCCGCGCGGCGGGTTTATGGTGATGGATCAGGTCCCTGGGTGGACTTGTCCACCGGTATCAACCCTGTGCCATGGCCCGACGCCGGCAAGGTCGCAATAGACTGGCACCGCCTGCCCGATGACGAAGATCTGGCGGCGCTGGAGAGGGAAGCGGCTCTCTTTTTCGGCACCAGCCCCGACCGGCTCTGCGCCGTGCCGGGCACTGAAATGGCGTTGCGCGCGCTGGGCTTGCTTGGCCTCCCCGCGCCGCATCATCATGTCTGGCCGGGCTATGCCAGCCATGCCGCCGCCTTTCCAACGAGTAAGCCCGTTCCCTGGGATCAACTCGGCAGCGACAGGCAAGCAGGCGGAACCTTGCTGCTGGCGAACCCGGCAAATCCGACTGGCGCCTTCTTGCCGCCAGACCGTGTGCGGGAGCTTGCCGCTTCGATTGCGGGCAATGGCGGATGGCTGATAGTGGACGAAGCCTATGTCGACGCGCAGCCACATGGCAGCGTGGTGCCATGGCTCAGCGCCGACGATCCCATTATCGTGCTACGCTCCTTCGGCAAATTTTTCGGCCTTGCCGGCGTGCGGCTCGGTTTTCTGATCGGTCCGCCTGACCGGCTCGCGCTGCTGCGGGATCGAATGGGCAGCTGGCCGCTATCCGCCGCCGCTCTCGTCATCGGCCGCGCTGCTTATGCGGATAGTGACTGGATCAGCGCAACCCGGACGGCTCTCGCTGCGCGGGCGCGCGCATTGGATGCCGTGCTCGCGCGGCACGGCTTGCAGGCGGAGGGCGCCTCCCCCTTGTTCCGCCTGTTGCGCTGCGATGCCGCAATCATGTTCGACAAGCTCGCGCGCAAGGCCATCCTGACCCGCCCGTTCGACTATGCCCGCGATTGGCTGCGCATCGGCGTTCCGGCCGATGCCGAGGCGCTGGACCGGCTCGACCGGGCGCTGGCGCATGTCTGAGCCCGTCGCACTACTGGCGCTGGCGCTGGACGCCGCCATAGGTTGGCCAGCGGCTCTTTATCGTCGGATCGGTCACCCGGTGGGAGCCTTTGCCCGAGCGATCAACGCCGCAGAACGCCACTGGAACAGACCGGAACGCTCCACAGGGCAGCGCCGGCTGCTGGGTGTACTGACCATGGCGCTGCTGCTGGCCTGCGTTGGCGGCGTTTGCTGGTTTGCTCAGGTCGCGCTCGTCGCGTGGCTGGGAGGATGGAGTTGGATAGCCATTGCGAGCTTGGCATATCCCGGCCTCGCGCAACGCAGCCTGCACGATCATGTCCGGCCGGTGGCGACGGCGCTCGACGCCGGGGACGTGATCGGCGCTCGACAGGCGGTCGGGATGATCGTCGGTCGCGATACGCAGGCGCTTGACGAAGCAGGCGTCGCGCGCGCTGCTATCGAAAGCCTTGCGGAAAGCTTTTGCGACGGCGTGGTCGCGCCTTTGTTCTGGCTGCTTGTCGCGGGGCTTCCTGGCCTCTGGGTCTATAAGGCCATCAACACCGCCGACAGCCTGATCGGCCATCGCGAGCCGCGATGGCGCGCCTTTGGCTGGGCCGCGGCGCGGATCGACGACGGCGCAAACCTGTTGCCCGCGCGCTTGGGTGGCGTGCTGATCTGCCTGGCTGCGGGGCGGGGCTGGCGCGTGATGTCGCGGGACGCGCATGAACATGCCTCACCCAATGCCGGTTGGACGGAAGCCGCCATGGCCGGTGCGCTGGACCTCCGGTTAGCCGGACCAGTCAGCTATGACGGGGTGGCGCACGAAAAGCCCTGGATCGGCGATGGGGGCATGGGTGCAGGAGCAGCGGACATCAAAGCCGCGCTGCGCCTGTATCGGCGCGCCTGCCTGCTGCTTTGGGCGATCGCCGCGTTAGTTTCCTTTACAAGCTGATACTCAGCAACAGCGATATCAGCAGACCGCTTTCGATGAGCTCGATGCCGGCGCCATGACAGTCGCCGGATATGCCGCCGACGTGCCGTCTCAGCCAGTAGCTCCAGCCAAATATCAGCAGGGGCGCCGCGATCAGACCCGGCACCGCCCGCATCGCGCCTAGAAGAATGGCCGCCCAAATCAGAAGATGGCGCTTGCCCACCGCAGCGTGAAAATGTGCGGCAAGCCCGGCGTGAAGTGGCGGCAGCGCCAATGTCCAGGCAATCGGCCCGATCCGTGCAGCGAAGGGCAGCAGGATCAGCGGCAGGAAGGATGCGCGATCGAAGAGCGCATGAAGCAGCAGTAATTTCGTGAGCAACTGCAACAGCAGCGCGATGGCGCCATGGCTGCCGATATGCGGATCGGCGAGCACGGCGAGGAAGCGCGCCCGGTCCCGATGCGCCGCGCCCCGCGCATCGGCCAGATCGGCAAGCCCGTCGAGATGGAGCCCGCCCGTCACGCCGACCCAGGCAAGCAAAGCCGCCAGCGCGCCGATCCAGCTATCGATGCCTGTGCCTGCCCAGCCCGCACCGGCCACCAGAAGGCCAATCACAAGCCCTGCGGCAGGGAACCAGATCATGGAGCGGGCAAAGCGCTCGGTATCGCGTTTCACCGGCGGCGTAGGAAGGCGGGTCAGGAACTGGATCGCGATCCAAAAGCCGGTCATGTGGTGAGGCCGACAATCTGCCCCGTCGGTTGTGCGCCCGACCACAAGCGGAGGGTCACGAGGGCATTATAGGGGAGGTCGAATGCCCAAAGCTGCGGCAGTGCAAAGCCGCACAGCACCGCCAGCGTCGCACGCATGGCGCCGCCATGCGTCACCACCAATATATCCTCAGCAGGCAGATCGGCGATCGCTGCCCCTATCCGCGCCACCAACGAAGACCAGCGCTCTCCACCCGGCGGCGGTGCCGCATCGGGATCTTGCAGGAAGCGCGCGAAGTGATCGGCATCCACTTCGGCCACCGCACAGCCATCCCAGATCCCGAAATCCAACTCACGCCAGCGGGGATCGCGCCGTAACGTCAGGTCGCGCTCGGCGGCGATCCGCTCGGCCGCGACGGATGCGCGTCGCAGGTCGGAAGCCACTATCGCGCCGATGGTCAGCCCAGCGGCACGATCGACACAGCTCGCGATGCCTTCGGGCGTGGCCGGGCTGTCGCTATGACCGAGCAGCAGACCGGGCTGGCACGGTGCGCCATGGCGTAGAAGGTGAAGCAGGCGGCTTTGCGTCATAGGCTCTGCGCCACATCGGCTTCCGCAAAGGTCGCCATTTGCGCATGGGCTGCCAAAGCTGCCCGCACCAGCCCCGCCGCCAAGGCGGCGCCACTGCCCTCACCCAGCCGCATGTCGAGCGACAATAGCGGGCGCAGGCACAGCCGATCCAGAAGTCGTTTATGACCCGGCTCGGCCGAGCAATGGCCAGCGAGCAGATGATCGGTCACCGCCGGGACCGCTGCCGCCAGTGGCGCGACAGCGGCGCAACTGATGAAGCCGTCCAGCAGCACCGGAATGCGCAACTGTCGCGCGCGCAGAACGGCGCCCGCCATGGCTGCGATCTCCCGCCCTCCGACCCGCCGCAGCGTTTCGAAGGCGGAAACCGGCGCGGCGGCATGAAAGGCGAGTGCGCGATCAACGACCTCTGCCTTTCGTGCAACGCCGGCAGGAGCAAGCCCCGTCCCTGGCCCTGCCCAACAAGCGCCATCGCCGCCGAAACTATGCGCGCAGAGGGCCGCTGCGGCGGTGCTGTTGCCGATCCCCATTTCGCCGATGACGAGCAGCGCCAGTTCCGGTTCAACCGCTGCTGCCCCAGCCGACAGGGCGGCGAGACAGTCCGCCTCGGTCATGGCCGGCGCGGCGGTGAAGTCGGTGGTGGGCTGATCGAGCGATAGCGGCACGACCTTCAGGTCCAGGCCGGCGACGCTCGCCAGTGCGTTGATGGCCGCGCCGCCAGCTTCGAAATTGGCCACCATCGCCGCCGTGACGCTGGTCGGGAAGGCGCTGACGCCTTGTGCTGCGACACCATGATTGCCCGCGAACACCACCGCCCGAGCCGGATCATAGACAGGGCACACCCGCGCCTGCCAACCCGCGAAGAACAGTGCGATCTCTTCCAGCCGGCCGAGCGACCCGGCCGGTTTGGTAAGGTGCGCCTGCCGATGACGCGCGGCGGCGACAGCATCAAGGTCTGGGGCGGTCAATTCGCGCAGCGCGCGCTCGAATGCCGGGACGTCGGCAAATTCGCTCATTGCGCAACAAAGCCCGGAGGCGGCGTGCGGCAGATGAAATGCCCCTTCACCCCCTGCGGCCAGCTTTTGAACGGCACCTTGCCTTCCTCGCTCTGCGCATAGGCGAGTGCATAATCCAGGATCGCCCGGGCGGCGTCTGTATCGGGGGTGAAGCGCCCCATCACATAGCCGACCTTGGACGGCGCGCGCAGATGAACGGTGCAGAATTCGGAGCAGGCGAACAGGCATGCCATGTCCTGGACGGCGATGCCGGCATAGCGCGGATCGGCTGCCTGCACCTGGCGCAGGGCCTCCAGCAATTGTGCGCCGCCGCGCCGCCCCTGTGCATCCTCCGGTCTTTCAGTGTCATGGCGGCAGCTGTTGCAGGCGACCACCGCCGGGCCGCCATCCACTTCAATCAACATCAGAAAAATCCTTGCTCAAAATTCGATGCCGGGCTGGGCCTTCACCCCGCTGCGAAAGGGATGCTTGACCATCTGCATGTCGGTGACGAGATCGGCCGCTTCGATCAGCGCATCGGGCGCGTTGCGGCCGGTGATGATGACATGCTTCATCGGATCGCGGGCGCCCACCACCGCAAGCACCTCGTCCAGCGGCAGATAATCGTAGCGCAGCACGATGTTCAGCTCGTCCGCCACCACCATGGCGTAGGACGGATCGGCGATCATGCGCGCCACTTCGTTCCATGCGGCCCGCGCAGCGGCGACGTCGCGGGCACGGTCCTGCGTGTTCCAGGTGAACCCCTCCCCCATCGGCTTGAACTCGACCTGCGCGGGGAAAGCCTCGAACACGCTGCTCTCGCCGCTGCTCATCGCGCCCTTCACAAACTGGACCACGCCGACCTTCATGCGATGACCGATCGCCCGGATCACCATGCCGAGGGCGGCGCTGGTCTTGCCTTTCCCCTTGCCGGTGTGGACGATCAGCAAGCCCTGCTCGCGAGTTTTGCTGGCGACGATCTTGGCCTGAACGGCCTGTTTCCGGCGCATTTTTTCGGCGTGCCGGGCTTCGTCGGCGTCATTCATCTCGCTTCCTTCCGCATCAGGTAAATGTCCATGATCCAGCCATGACGCGCCCGCAGCGCCGCCCGTTCAGCCGCAATGCGCGGGCCGGCTGTCGCTATTGGCCCTGCGACCAATGCCTGCTGCGCCATGCCCAGATAAGCGCCCCACCAGATATGGATGTTGGCGGGCTCAAGCGTCTCGAAAGCACAGCCGGCATCCAGCATGACCGCCACGCTGTCCGCATCCGCGGGCCACCCGTCGCGGCGCAGTCGCCGCCCGGTGGTGATGAGTACCGGCGCGGCGAGCGCGTTCAGCGTGACGGCATGGGCAGCGGTCAGCGCTTGCAGGCTGCTGATCCCCGGCACGACCTGAAGGCGCAGGGCCATGCCGCCTTCGCGCAGCCGCTCGGCAACCCGCAGCGTGCTGTCGTAAAGAGCGGGATCGCCCCAGACCAACAGCGCCAGCGAGCCGCCTTCAGGCAGATGCGCCGCAATCTGCTCCGCCCAGCAGGTGGCGATGGCGTCATGCCAATCCTGCACCGCGTCCAGATACTCGCCATCCTGATCGCGGACCGGCAGGTCGAATTCGACTATATTCGTCTTGCCCGTCAGCACTGCCGCGCAAAGGCGGCGACGCACCTCCGCCAGTTCATCCTTGGCCTGCCCCTTGCGCGGCAGCAGGATGAGATCGGCAGTGTTCATGGTGCGGATGGCGGCACCGGTCAGTTGGTCGGGGTCTCCGGTCCCCATGCCGATAAGCGTAAGTTCGATCATTGCGTGGGCGCGATCATGTGGAAGAAAGTGCCGCTTACCGCGCCGCGGACAGACCCGCTCTCCGCCACCATGCCGCCATCGGCGTCCGTCACCCTGGCCAGTGGCGCATCAGGCTGCTCGATGATGCTGCAATAGTGAAATTCATGTCCGCGCAGTTTCGTGCCCGCAGCCATGTTGGCCAGCGGTCGGAGCAATGTCGCCTGTCGATAACCCAGATGCATGCGGCGCTGCGCATGCGATGTGACCAGCCCCAGCAGCCCGGCCATGGCATGGGATGCGCCATTCCGATCCACCAGCGCCCTGCCCAGCACCATATAGCCGCCACACTCGCCATGAACGGGACGCGTTCGGGCGTGGCGGCGCAACCCGTCCATGAAGCGCCGTGCCTGCGCGATGCGGCCGGCATGCAGTTCGGGGTAGCCGCCGGGCAGCCAGATCAGATCCGCATCGGCGGCGGGAGCTTCATCGGCCAGGGGCGAAAATGGCAGGATTTCCGCCCCCGCTCGGCGCCATCCTTCCAGAAGATGGGGATAGGTGAAGGAGAAAGCCTCATCCTGCGCCAGGGCAATGCGCTGCGCCGGCGGCAACGGCAGAGGGCCGGAAGGCGTGACTGCATCAACCGCGGCTGCGGCGCTGCCTATCGCATCCAGGTCGACATGATCCCGCAACAATGTCGCATAGGCGGCGATCGCATCATCAAGTTCAGGATGTTCGACCGCCTGCACCAGCCCAAGATGCCGCTCCGGCAGGATGATATCCGCGCGGCGAGGCAGCGCGCCCAGAACGGCGATGCCCATCGCCTCCATCCCGCGACGGATCAGCCGTTCATGGCGCGGGCTGGCGACCCGGTTCAGAATGACACCCGCAAAGGGGAGCGCCGGATCATAGCGCGCAAAGCCGAGCGCCGTGGCGGCCGCAGACTGGGCCTGCCCCGAGACGTCCAGCACCAGCAGCACTGGCCAGCCCATCAGCCGGGCGATATCGGCGCTGGCTCCGTAGCCGCTCGCACCGCTCGTCGCCACGCCGTCGAACAGACCCATGGATGCCTCAGCCAGCACCATCTGCGCATCACCCGCCTGCGCGGCAATCCCGCTCAGCAATTCGCGCGACATCGCCCAGCTGTCGAGATTGTAGGAGGGGCGCCCGCAGGCTGCGCGGTGGAAGGCGGGATCGATATAGTCCGGTCCGCTCTTGAATGGCTGCACGCGCAGCCCGGCATCGCTCAGCGCGCGCAGCAGGCCGAGCGTCACGACCGTCTTGCCGCTGCCCGAAGCGGGTGCAGCGATCATGAGACCGGGCACGCTCATTCGACGCGCCCCGCAAAAGAAGAGTCCGCGCGTTGCGGCCGGAAACGACGGTCATAGTCCGGCGCGTAGAGGCTACTTTCCGGGAAATCAGATGCGTCGAGAACGGGGCCGACAAAGATGAGCGCGGTCCGTTCCATGCTGCCGGCGACGGCTTCTTCCAGCGTGCCCAGCGTCGCCCTCACCAGCCGCTGTTCCGGCCAGCTCGCGCGCCAGACTACGGCTGCTGGGCAGTCGGCACCGTAAACAGGCGCCAGCTCCGCCACCACATGCGCCAGATTGTGGATCGATAGATGAATGGCGAGCGTCGCGCCGGTCGCCGCAAAACGCCTCAGGCTTTCGCCCTCAGGCATGCGGCTCGCGCGGCCGGGCGTCCGCGTGAGGACAACCGATTGGGCAAGCGACGGCAGCGTCAGCTCAGCCTCCAGCGCCGCGGCGGCGGCGGCGAAGGCGGGGACGCCGGGGGTGATGGTGTAATCGATATTCAGGGCACGAAGCCGTCGCATTTGCTCGCCCATGGCCGACCAGATGGAAAGATCGCCGGAATGAAGGCGGGCGACGTCCTGCCCCAGCCCATGCGCTCTGGCCATTTCGGCGATGATCTCATCAAGAGACAAGGGCGCGGTGTTGACGATATGGGCATCGGACGGACAATGGTCGAGCATTGCCGCCGGCACCAGCGAGCCAGCATAGAGGCAGACAGGCGATGCGGCGATGCGATCGCGCCCGCGCAGCGTCAGAAGGTCGGGCGCGCCGGGGCCGGCGCCGATGAAATGAACGGTCATGCAGGATATCCCATGGCAAGCGCGCATGTCGCCATGCGATCGGGTGCGATGAAGCGGGGCCTTAGAAGCCGGGAACCCGGCCCCGCAGCGGCCAGCGCCGCCGCTTCGCTGACGCTGCCGACGCCCCGCGCCTGAAGGCTTGCGTTGCTGTAGGTTTCCGTCTCGACGGCGGCGAGAGCGGCGGGGGCGATGCCGATCATCGGCAAGCCCAACGCCTCAGCCAGCGGCACAAGCTTGGCTTGGCGGTCCAGCGGCACGGCAAGCAGGTCCACGGGAGGCTGGCCCGCCGATGCGTGGATAAAGGCTGCATGCAAGGATGCAAGGCAGGCGCCGTTCCGCATGCCAAAGCCGGCCACGATCATAGGGTGACGCTCCACTGCACGAGCGGCAGACTAGGACGCCAGCTCCGGCGACTGCCCAGCGGTTCGGCATGCGCCAAGTCGATCCGCAACAACTGCCCGCCTTTAGCCTCGTGCCACTGCGCCAGCAATGTCTCGGACTCCAGCGTCACCGCATTGGCGACCAGCCTGCCGCCGCTGGGCAGACGAGGCCAGAGCGCCTGAAGCAGAGCTTCCGACAGGCCGCCGCCGATGAATATCGCGTCCGGATGACCGGCCGGCAGCAGGTCCGGCGCGCGACCGACGATCATCTCCAGACGATCGACGCCAAGCCGCGCGGCATTGGCAACGGCGCGGGCGGCACGCGCCGGCTCCGCCTCCACCGCGAAGGCGCAATTGGCGGGGTGTGCGAGCAGCCATTCAATGCCGATCGACCCCGATCCTGCGCCAATGTCCCACAGCAACTCGCCCGCGCGCGGCGCAAGCGCCGATAGCGTCAGCGCCCGCACAGGCTGCTTCGTCAGCTGTCCGTCATGATCGAACCAATGATCGGCAATACCGCTCGTCCGGGGCAAGGCGGCGCCTGTTCCAGCGCAGTTGATGCCCAGCGCAACCGGATGGGCGACATCCTCGAAGTCATAGGACTTCGCGCGCGCCTGCCGCAGTCGTTCGCGCGGCCCGCCCAGCGCTTCGAGTACATGGAGCATGGACTCGCCAAAGCCGGTGTGCGTGAGATAGGTGGCCGCCTCAGCCACCGCGCCGCCATCGCGCAGGAGCAGGAGAATGCGGGTGCCCGGCGAGAGATAAGGCCGTAGCTGATCCAGCGGCGCGGCATGTAGCGCCAGGCATTTTGTCGCCTGCACCGGCCACCCCAGTCGCGCTGCGGCGAGCGAAAAGCTAGAGGCGACCGGATACGCCATCCACTCCTGCGGTGACAGCTGCTGCGTGATGCTGCTTCCGGCGCCGAACCAGAAGGGATCGCCCGACGCGAGCGCCACCACGCGTCGTCCGCGCTGCTCCAGCAAGAGCTCCAGCCCATCGGCGAAGGGCACTGGCCATTGGCGCGCCTCGCCCTTATGCTCACCCAGCAGCGCAAGATGGCGAGCCGATCCCATAATAAATTCGGCTCGGTCGAGCGCCGCCAGCGCCGAGGCGCTTAAACCGCTTCTTCCATCCTCGCCGATGCCGACGATCGTCAGCCATGGCTGTGCCGGAGTGACGTCCCTGCCCCGATCAGACATGCCCAATACCCTGATCCTTGGTGGGACAAGCGAAGCGAGCGCACTGGCGCGGCTGGTGGCCGCCAGCGGCCTGCGCGCTATACTCAGCTATGCCGGTCGCGTGGAGCGCCCTCGCGCGCAGCCCGTGCCGGTGCGCGTCGGCGGCTTTGGCGGCATTGAAGGCCTGATCACCTATTTGCGGGAGCAAAAGGTGACGCATCTGGTGGACGCGACCCATCCCTTCGCCGCGCGGATGAGCGGCCACGCCGTTGCAGCGGCGGAGGCGGCTGGTGTTGCGCATGTCGCGCTGACCCGGCCAGCCTGGCAGGCGGAGATGGGCGATAGCTGGACCCATGTGCCCAGCCTCGACGCGGCGGTGGCGCTGCTGGATCGACCGCCAGCGCGGATCATGCTTGCTTTGGGGCGGATGCATGTCGATGCTTTTCTCGCAGCGCCGCAGCATCATTATCTGCTGCGCTTTGTCGACGCACCCGCAGAACCCCCGGCCTTGCCCCATTACCAACTGGTTATCGATCGCGGACCGTTCGGTATGGAGGCCGATATGCGGCTGATGCAGGCACATGGTACAGAATTGATCCTGTGCAAAAATGCCGGTGGCGAGGGCGCAAAAGCGAAGCTGGACGCCGCGCGGCGACTGAGCCTCCCCGTGGTGATGATCGATCGTCCGCCCCTGCCGGACCGCCAGGAATTGCATAGCCCCGAAGCTGTGCTGCGCTGGATCGGTCATGACGCCGCCCTCGGCGTGTAGAGGAAAGCGCCCTCACGACGTGGGATGCGGCGTGTCTGGCTTGAACCGACAATGACCATCGTGCGCATGTCCGCCATGTCCGCTGTGGCATCGGACAATGTGACGATCTGTAATTCCTCCTGTGGCGTGGATATGGCGCGGGCGAACAGGATCAGCCGGGTATCTTCACAACATTCCCGCAGCAGATCCAGCGCGCGCGCAAAGCCATCGGGCCGCGCCTTCGACCGGGGATTGTAGAGCGCGATTGCAAAATCCGCTTCCACCGCCAACCGAAGCCGCCGCTCGATCAGAGACCAGGGCTTGAGATTGTCCGAAAGGTTGATCGCACAAAAATCATGGCCGAGCGGCGCGCCGGCTCTTGCGCTCGCTGCCAGCATGGCGGTGATGCCCGGCAGGATGCGGATGTCGAGATCGCGCCAGGACAGAGGCCCCGCCTCCAGCGCTTCGAACAACGCCGATGCCATGGCGAAGATGCCCGGATCACCGGAGGACACGATCACCACCTGCCGCCCCTCGGCTGCCATGCGCAACGCCTGCTGTGCGCGGTCCAGTTCCGCGCGGTTGTCGGAGGGGTGAAGGCGCAGACCGGCGCGGGGCGTAACGCGCGCGACATAGGAAATGTAACCCAGCACATCGCTCGCAGCCGCCAGCACTGCGCTCACCTCCGGCGTCACCATCGCGTCGCTGCCAGGCCCCAATCCTGCGACCGCTATCCATCCGCTCATGGGCGCCGCCCTCCGCCATGGATCAGCAGGATGGAAAAATAGGGTGTGACCGCCTCCGCCTGTAGCAACGACACCACTTTCTGTTCGGGCATGGCCGCCTTTTCGACCAGCCATGCCTCCGCCTCGCGCCCGGCTGCGGCGACGGCGCGGCGCAGCTTGGGCAGATTGCGCCCGATCTTCATCACCACCAGGGCGTCGGTGTCGCGGATACGCCGCGTCAGCTCCTCCTCCGGCAGCGTCGCCATCACCACGGTCAGCACATCGTCGCCCCAGCCGATCGGCGTCCCCGATGCGGTCCAGGCGCCGGCCATGCCGCTGATCCCGGGAACGACGGATACCGGCACGATGCCTGACAGCCGGCTGTGCAGATGCATGAACGAGCCGAAGAAGAAGGGATCGCCCTCACACAATACCACCACATCCTCGCCGGCGAGTGCGAGCTTGCCGAGGGTATGGGTGCAATCGGCATAGAAGCTGGCGAGGCTTGCATTGTAGCGCGGGTCACTGACCGGGATTTCAGTCGTGACAGGATAGTCCATGGCGATCTCGCACGCCTGCGGGTGCAGCATGCCCTCGACGATGCGCCGCGCCTGACCCGGGCGGCCGGCTTTGCGGAAGTAGGCGACATGGCGTGCGCCCCGCACCAGCCGATCCGCGCGCACGCTCATCAGGTCCGGCGATCCAGGCCCCAGCCCGACGCCATGCACGGTTCCGGGCGCGCTCATTCGGCTCTGCTCGCAAGAGCATTGATCGCCGCCACAGTGATGGCGCTCCCGCCCAGTCGCCCTTCGACGATGCAGCAGGGCACTGGCTGCGCAGCCCAAAGCGCGGCTTTTGATTCCGCAGCGCCGACAAAGCCAACGGGGCAGCCGATGATGGCGGCAGGACGCGGACAGTCCGGCTGCTCCAGCATGGTGAGCAGGTGGAAGAGCGCCGTTGGCGCGTTGCCGATCGCCACCAGCGCACCGTCCAGATAGGGACGCCAAAATTCCAGCGCCGCCGCCGATCGCGTGGTGCCCATCAACTGCGCCAGCTCCGGCACGGCCGCATCGCCAAGCGTGCAGATCAGCGGGTTGTCGGCAGGGAGACGCGCCCTCGTAACGCCTTCGGACACCATGCGCGCGTCGCACAAAATAGCTGCACCGCGGGCGAGCGCGGTTCGGGCGACATCGGCGAAACCGGTGGAGAAACGGATGTGCGGCGCCAGCTCCACCATGCCAGCGGCGTGGATCATCCGCACCGCAACGGGCTCCTCTTCGGGAACAAAGCGATCAAGCGCCGCCTCGGCACGGATGATGGCGAAGGACTGGCGGTAAATGGCCGCGCCGTCTTTTTCATAGTCATGGGGCATCAGCTTGCTCCGAACAGCGAAAGGAGGTCGGCGGTGCTTAGCCCCCGGCGCTTCGGCACCGCGCCGGCGCGGGCGTTGCGGGCGAGTGCGAAGCGACCCTCCTCACCGGTAAGGCAGACATCGGTCGGCGCAGCGCGCGCGCAGCCTTTGGCGCATCCCGAAACATGAAGCCGCCCGGCGATATGGGGTGCCAGCCGTCGCGCCAGGGCGCGCGTCTCGACGCTGGCCTGAGGGCAGGAGGGTCGGCCGGGACAGGCGTCGACCCGCAGGAGCGGATCATCGCGCCGATGCAGCAGGCCTGGCAGCGGCCGACCATCTCCCCCCTCTACGAGGATGAGCCGATCAGGAGACAGGCGAACCGCGCTGCCCGCTTCCGCCAGTGAAGCAAAGTGCCGTGCGTTGATCACGCCAAAGGCTGCGCCATAGATGGCGCCGATTGGATGAGGCCCGGGTTGAAGGCCGGCTGCGGGAGTGACCGGCAGATCGGTGCCCTTGGCCCAGCCGGGCAAAGACACGCTGTGCCGCGCCATGCGGCCCGCTTCGGCACCGCCGCTTGCCAGAAACCATTGCGCCATTTCCAGCAGCGCGTCTGCCGCTTCGGCAGCCGACACGGCAACGCCATGCTCCCGCCCGTCGGCGCGGAGGATGAGGCCGCCCGTCATGCTCCTCTCGACCCGAAAGTCCCCTGAAGCCGTAGCAAGGCGCCGGTCCGCTCCGGCATCGATGAGGAAGCCGACTTTCGCCGGGAGGACCGGCACGGCATCGCGGCGCGCCAATAGTGCCGTTCCGATGCGCACCGTATCATCATCGTCCTGCCAATCGGGTGCAACCAGCAACGCTCCACGCGCCTCGCGATCCGGGTTGGCATCCACAAGGCTGAGGTCGATCAATCGCCCAAGCAGCCCCGTCCGCTCTTCCTCCTTCACGCCTCTGATTTGCAGGCTGGCCCGATTGGTGAGGTCTATCCGCGCATCGGCCGGCAAAACTTCGGCGAGGCCAAGCAATTGCGCGCTCGTCAGCCGACCCAGCGGCGGACGCAGGCGGAGCAGGAGCCCGTCGCCCGCCATCATCGGGTGCCATGCGTCGGGGCACCAGCCCTTGATGCGGCTCATGCGCTTGCCTCCAGACTGGCGACGATGCTGTTGCGTCGGGTAATCCAAAGCCCCGCGGCATGCAGGGCGGCAAAGCGCGCTTGCATGGCGGCAAGGGCGCCGGGGTTGGTGCGGGAAAGAAAGGACAGCACCTCCGGCCGACCCAAGGTCGCATCATGGTAGAGGTCGAACAGTTGCGACGGCACCTGTCCGGTCAGTTGAGCGAAGGCGCCCAGATGATCTAAAGTGGCGGCTATTTCAGCGCCACCGCGAAAGCCATGGCGCATCATTCCGTCTATCCAGACCGGGTTCGCCGCCCTCGCCCGCACGACACGGGCGATTTCCTCCGTAAGAGACCGCGCGACGGGCTTGGCCGCGTCACGCGCATTGAGATGGTAAAGCGCAGCCTTGCCGCCTGTGACCTCCTGCGCCGCAGCGAACCCGCCCTCATGCGCGGCATAGTCGGCGGAAAGCAACAGATCTGTTTCCGGCAGATCCTGCATGTGGACGAAACTGTCGGCAGCGGCCACGCGCTCGACAAGGCCTACCTTGTCCTCGACGGCGTCACCCAGCCCCAGCGCATGGCTCGACGCGGCCAGCCACGCCTCTCCCGCAGCTTGACGCGCGACGTTGCCAAATTGCTCGATGGCGTCGCCCATGGATACGCCATAATCACCGGGCGCGGGACCATAGACACGCTGGGGGACTATCGTGCCGACAAAGGGATTCCAGTCGCGCGGTTCGTCTCGTTGCGCCAGCGCGCGCACAGCCTGGCCAAATAGCACCGGCAGCGTCGGAAAGGCATCGCGGAACAGGCCCGAGACGCGCAGCGTCACGTCAAGGCGCGGCCGGTCGAGCAATGCCAGTGGCAGGATCTCGACACCGGTCACACGCTCCGACGCCATGTCCCATAGCGGGCGCGCGCCCAGCAGATGTAGCGCCATGGCATAATCTTCGCCTGCGGTGCGCATCGTCGCCGACCCCCACAGGTCGACCACCAAGGTGCGAGGATAGTCGCCATGGTCCTGCAGATGGCGGCGGATCAGTTCCTCGGCTAGTCGGACACCCTGATCATAGGCGGTGCGGGACGGCACCGCGCGCGGATCGACCATGAAGAGGTTGCGCCCCGTGGGCAGCACATCGAGCCGGCCGCGGTGGGGAGACCCGGAAGGGCCGGGCGCGACCCAGCGACCGGCCAGGGCGGCTAGCAATCCGTCCCGCTCCGCAAGCCCCTGCTCGCCCCGCCCGAAAATATGCAGTCCGTCCCCGAACTGGCTTTCCTTGACGTCACAGACAAAGCGGTCGATCCGCCCGATCATCTCGGCCGGCGACAGCGCTTGCGATAATTCCAGTTCTGCCTCCAGCCCCAACAGGGCGGCCTCCTCGCCTATGTCGTCCTGCAGGCGACGGCGACGTGCCGGGTCCAATCCTTCAGCGTTGGAAAATTCATCCAGCAGCGCCTCGATCCGGCCCAGCCCGGCGCCTCGCGCTGCAGGAACCAAGGGGGGTGGTGCATGGCCCAGCGTGAGAGCGGCAGTCCGGCGCTTGGCCTGCGCGGCCTCGCCGGGATCATTGACGATGAAGGGATAGATGATCGGCATAGCCCCAGCCAGCGCGTCAGGCCAGCAGCCGTTGGAGAGCGCCACCGCCTTCCCGGGCAGCCATTCCAGCGTCCCATGAGCGCCGATATGGACAAGCGCATCGAACCCCTGCGCGCGCAGCCAGAGATAGAAGGCTATATAGGCGTGGCGAGGACAGTGGCTCAGATCATGATAGCTGTCCTCCCGCCCCTGGACCCGCCCTCGCTCCGGCTGCAACGCGACAAGGACTTTACCCCGGCGAACTGCCGCAAAATGAAAGGCGCCGTTCCGAACATCCTCATCCTGCTCAGCCGGTCCCCAATTGTCCTGGACTTCCTGTTGCAGCTTTTGGGGCAGCGCCGCCAAGGCGCGACGATAATAGTCAACGGGCCAATGCAGCCGCTCGATCTGCAAGCACTCCGAAAGAGCCTCGCCCGGAGCGGTGTCATATTCCTGCGCGGCCAAGTCGACGAGCATCGCTTCGGCGGAGGCCAAGGCGTCGAGCCCCACGGCATGCGCCATCTGGTGCGCCTTGCCCGGATAAGTGGACAGGATCAGCGCCAGCCGCTTCTCGCTTGCAGGCTTTTGTGCGAGCCGCACCCAGCCATCGATCCGATCTGCGATTGCGGCGATGCGCGCGCTGTCGGACCGATGCGCGTTTCTTGAAAATTGCAGCAGCGGATCAAGAGCTTCCGCCTCCTTGAAGCTGGCGACGCCGGCAAACAGCCGGCCGTCTACTTCAGGCAGCACGACATGCATGGCCAGGTCTGCGGGCGAGAGTCCACGCGACGCTTCGAGCCAGGCTTGTCGGCTCGAAGTGGCCAGGGCTATCTGGAAGACCGGAACGCCTGCGCCGTCGAGCGGCGTCCCGCCGTTAGCCTTGAGGGCCGAAAACGCAGTTGCGTTGAGGATGGCTGCCGGTTCCAGCGCCAAGACCCAGCGAGCAACCCAAGTGGCAACATCGGCAGGCTTGAGCGATGGAATGAAGAGGCCGATCAGATCATAGCCTCGGGCACAAAAGGCGTCGCGCAACGCTGCGAATGGCTCGACGTCGGCTGCTGCGAAATAGGATCGGTAGAAAATCAGCAGGAGGCGCGGACGCATAGACGTCAAGGCAAAGGCAGCGGGGCAGGACGGACCCGCCCCGCCTGTCCAGCCGCCTAGCATGGGCAGTAGCGGGATCGATCGATCGGCCGCCTCAGCCAGACCGGCGGCCCGCGCCAGCAAACCGATCACATAATGGGCGCTTTCTGCCCCACCGCTTTCACAGGCTCGGGCCATTTCTTCCAGCAACGGTGCAGCGATGGTCGAAGCAGCCGTCAGTCGCGCGTCGGGTGCCCCGTCACCGGGAAGTACCGCCAGCGCGATCCGCTGCGTTTGGGCCAGCGCCTCCACCTGTTGCAGACCATATTGCCAGTAGGACGCGCCGCCGATCAGCCGGATCAGGATCGCCTTGGCACCGCGCAGCGTCGCGTCTATATAGGTGTCGACCGACAGCGGATGCGTCAGCGCGGCCAGATTGGCTAGCCGCAGCGTCGGCATCGCTTTCCCAGCCGCCCGCGCTTGACGCCAGGCCGCAGCAAAGGCGCCGAGATCGCTATCGGAGAAGGAGAGGATGACGAGATCGGCGGGCGTCTGCCCCAGATCCTGCGGGACAGACGCTTCCTCGATCCCATGGGTCTCGCGGAAGATGACATGCATGGGAGGTGCTCAGCCCTGAAGCGCGGCCCTGATTGCTTGCGGATCGTCAAGGCAGCCATGTTCGGCAATGACGACCAATGCAGTGCGACGCGGCTCGCCTGCACGCCAGAGCCGGTCATATTGATGGCGCACCCGCGCGCCGACCGCCTGCACCAGCAGCCGCATCGGCTTGCCGGCGATGACCGCATAGCCCTTCACCCGCAAAATGCCGGCCTCGCGTGCAAGCTGCTCGATGCGCTGTGTCAGCGCTGAAGGATCGTCGACCTCCTCCAGTTCGACAACGATGCTGTCGAAATCCTCATGCTCATGCTCATCCTCGCCATCATGGTGTGAAGGACGCGCAGCCAGGTCATCTTCGGCGGCGGCGTCGAGGCCGAGCAATATGGCCGGATCAATGACGCCATCGACCAGTTCGACGAGCGGCAGCGGGCGCGGTGCCTGGTCGGCGATGATGGCGCGTGCAGCCGCGACGCCTTGCGCGCCCGCAAGGTCGGTCTTGGTCAGCAGGATCAGGTCAGCACAGGCCAGCTGGTCGGTAAATAGTTCCGACAGCGGCGTTTCATGATCGATGCCGGGATCGGCGCGACGCTGAGCCTCCAGCGCGACGATGTCGGGCGCGAAGCGACCAGCGGCGACCGCCTCCGCATCCGCGAGTGCGATGACGCCATCCACCGTAACGCGCGACCGGATTGCCGGCCAGTCAAAGGCCTTGAGCAAAGGCTTGGGCAGGGCGAGGCCCGACGTCTCGATCAGAATGTGATCGGGGCGCGGCTCCAGCGCCAGCAGCGCCTCTATTGTCGGGATGAAATCATCGGCGACAGTGCAGCAGATGCAGCCATTGGCGAGTTCGACGATATTCTCGGCCGGGCAGTCGGGAATGGCGCAGCTTTTGAGGATGTCGCCATCTACTCCCAAAGTGCCGAATTCATTAACGATGACCGCCAATCGACGTCCGGCGGCTTCCCGGATCAAATGGCTTATGAGCGTTGTCTTACCCGCGCCCAGAAAGCCGGTGATGATGGTGACGGGCAATTTCGCAAGATCGGCCAATGCAAGTCTCCCGCGCCGGAACGACGAAGGCGGGGCTTGCCGGTGCCGGATCGGCATCGGTCGGCGCGCGACGACGGGCGGGCGCGACATGTCGCCCGGCACCACGCAACGTGCAGCCCCAGCCGCACATGTCGTCGCTCAGACGGAAGACATACCGTGCCGCGGCCATCCCCTGGACCAAGGCAAGAGCGACCATACGCCGGCAGGTCTCCTGGCTCGCGGGTCAGGGCTTGATGCACGCCTTCCCAGACCAACGGTCCAGTGGCTGCCCTGCCGAAACAGAGCCTGTGCATCGCGCTCGCCGCTTACAGTTGCAGGGACAGCCGCGGAATTGGACGCCCTAAAGGCACCCGCACCGCATTCCCATTAAAGCCCCTCTCGGGGCACCGACGCGATCTATGTCCGCAGCTTAAGCTGCTGGACAGGCACGCCATAGCCGTCGCGATGCTTCGTGCCAAGAGGCGTTCAGTGATCGTCGCTTAGCATGTTCAGAATGTTGTCGAGACGTTCCGGCACGCCCCTTTCCTGCGCTTGCAGCTTTCTGGCGGTCTCGACCGCCATCGCGCAATAGGCGGGCAGCACGGCCGGCGCATCAGCGCCTAAAGCAGCGAGATGCTGGCCGATGGTCGCCTCATCACCGCGCAGCAACGGTCCGGACAACGCGCCCATCCCTTTGTCCAGGCTGTTTTCCAGCGCCGCTCGCACCAGTGGCGCGAGGACCATGTCGGGGCACGGCACGCCCGCGGTCCCAAGCGCATCCGAAGCGCCGGCGATCAGGGTGACGAGATGGTTGGCCGCATGCGTCAGCGCCGCATGATAAAGAGCCCGCTTTTCCTCAGCGATGAAGATCGGCCTGCCACCCAGCCGTTCCACGACGATTTGCGCCAATTTTTGTGCAGCCTGCGTTGGCGCGCTGATCGCGAAACAGGCACCTGCCATGCGTGCCGCTTCCGCCCTGCTATCGCCAATGAAGGTCATCGCGGGATGGATTGCGGCGATGTGCGCGCCGGCCCGCGCCAACGGCGCCAGCGGCGTTGCTCCGCTGCGCCCGCTCAGATGAAAGATGAAGGGTGCTCTTGCAAAGGCGGCGTCGTGCGACAGCTGCGCAACAAGTGTATCCATAGCGTCATCGGTCACCGCCAGGACAATAAGATCGCAGGTCAAGAGCAGTGCCTGAGCGTCGGGCGCCGTAACCCCGCCGACCATCTCACAAAGCTCCGCGACGGCTTCAGGGGACCGACCATGGATCAAGGGCTTCCCCTTGCAATGAGGAGCGAGAGCCAGGCCGAAGGCGCGTGCCGTACGGCCGGTGCCGATGATGCCAAGCGTCCCAAAGGGGAAAGCGGAAGCGGTTGCATGATCCATTCCGCCCTCATGCCCAGAGGTCGGCGCAGAGGCAAATGGCGGGCAAAAAAAGGGCCAGCCATCGCGTGCAGACGATGGCTGGCCACGGCTCCGCTCTCCAAAGGCTGGAGAGTGGAAGAGTTGAAGGTCAGAGCTTGAAGCGCGCGCCTATCTGGAAGGTGCGACCGAAATGCAGCTGCTCATAATTTCGATTGGCATCGATATCGGTGTAGCGATCCCGATATTCATCGGTCAGATTGATGCCTTCCAGCGACAGCTCGATCCATTCGGTCAGCTTGTACCGCATCGATGCGTCGACATTGAGGGTGCTGTTATAGCCTTCGAACACATTACCCGTGCCGCTCGTCCCATCAATGTAGGGGCCGCGATAGCTGACCGATCCGCGCGCGCTGAACTTGTCGTCCTCATAATAGAGCGTTGCGTTAAACGCCTTCTTGGAAAGGCCGGACAGCGTTGCCGTTCTTGTTACCGCAACATTGGGGCCAAGCGCGCAGCCAGGAGCGCCACCGACACAGGGGTCCAAAATGGGACCCGGCGTGGTGTAGGTGGCCTTGGACTTGATGAAGGTCGCGTTGAAAATGCCACCGAAGTTGGAAAGGAAGCCCGGCAGGAAGGTGAAGGGCATCTGGAGCGCAACTTCAACGCCCTTGAGGCTGGCGCCCGTGCCGTTGATCGGTCGGGTGATGTTCCAAACCCGTCCTTCCGGGTTTGAAGCCGCCGGCGAACTGGGCGGAATGATCGACTGCGGGAGGCCGGTGGAAGCATAGCTGCCGGTATCCGTATCGCTGATCGGGAAGCTCGACACATCCTTCTTGAAAATAGCGACCGAGAACACCGACTGTGGCGCAAAATACCATTCGACGCCCAGATCATAGGCCGTTGCCCGATAGGGCTGAAGGTCGGGATTGCCGAACCGGATATTATAGTTGAACCCGTCGACCGAGCCGCCCGGCGTCAGATTGCCCAGCGACGGCCGGGTCATGACGTCCGCCACCGATGCGCGGATGATGACATCCCGGTGTGGGAAAAGCGCCAGGTTCATGGCCGGCAGCCAGTCGGAATAGGATCGTTCGACTGTACGACTCACGCCGGCCAGGAGGCCGGTGGCCCTTTGATCGGTACGGACGTAGCGAATGCCAGCGTTCAACGCATAGTCCAGACCCCAAACGTCACCCTTGGCGTCAAACTGCAGATAGCCGCCCGTCGTCTTTTCCACGACACTCCGGGTATTGCCCGCGTCGACCGCTAGTGCACGGTCATAGAGGTTGGTGTAATCGGCAGCTGCGTCGAGATTGGGAACAAGCCACTGCGTGGTTGTGCCCGCTGGAGCGTCGGCCCCCTTCAACGTGAACAGTTCGGCAAGGTCAGCCGTCACCGGCAGGCCGTAGACCGCGCCCGGCCCGAACGTATTGTTGGGGGAGCAGGTAACGCTACCCAGCACGCGGTCGACGCCGCCATTGCCGCATACAGCGGTGTCACGGGTAAAGCCTTCGGTATCGAAGTTGAACCGCCGATAGACAGCGCCCGTCTTCACGGTGAAGCCATCGGTCACGTCCCATTCCGTCCGCAACTGGGCAGTGCGGAACTTGTTGACGGTGGAGGACGGCCGATCCCGGATTTCAGCCAGCTGGAAATTGGCGGGATCGCTAACACTCGTGCCAAAGCTCAGCACCGGACGGCGCATATTGCTATAGTCGAAGCTATAGCCCTGCGCGTCGCGATCGTCGAAGATGAGTGTGGTTTCGACGGGGATGGACGCATCCGATTTCGAGAAGCCACCCAACAGGGTAAAGCGGAAGCTGTCGCTCAGATCCTGATCCCAGGTCACGCCCAGCTGATAAAATTCCGTTTGCGAGCGGCGCCTGTAACTTTCCGTCCGCACCCAGGCATCATTCAGCGTCGCCGAAACCATATTGCCATTATCGTCATAGACGGGGTTCAGGACATCGATGGACCGCTCGTTCGAACGCAGCAGCACCTCACCCCATTTTTCCTCGCGCTGTTCCTTGAAGCGGGAATAAAGGCCATCGATCGAAAGCTTGGTCGCATCGGACGGCGCCCACTGCACCGAGCCTGTAAGACCGAGCCGCTCGCGCTCCTGCGCAATTTCGCCATAGCGCGGGATGCGTGGATGGAAGGCCAGAGCTCCGTCGTTACAGGCTTCGCTCGGCAGATAGTCGCCGCCTCTGTTCGCGGTCGTGAAGCAGGGCGTGCCGTCAACGGAATCGAACCGCGCCTGCGACCAGCGAACAGTGTTGTTGCCCATCTGCAGCGTGTCGAGCTTTGAATAGGCCGCAGACAGGGCGACACCGAACTGGCCGTCCGGCGACTTCCACGACAGCAGGCCGGCGAGGCGCGGCCCCCATTTCTTGCTCAGATCATTATAGGAGCCGGTCGCCGAACCCACGAACGTCAGACCATATTTGCCGGCAAGGGGGTTTCCGGTGTTCAGGTCGACAACCGCGCCGAGCGATCCTTCGTCGAGCGACGCTTCGGCGGTCTTGTGGACGACGAGCGAGCTGAACAGTTCGGACGCGAACACATTGAAGTCGAAAGCGCGGTCACGATTGGAACTGGCGCCATCGGTGGAGGTGGCAACCGTCTCCAGCCCGTTGACGCGCACGCGTGTAAACTGAGCGCCAAGGCCGCGCACGGTGATGGCCCGGCCTTCGCCGCCGTCCCGCTGGATGGAGATGCCCGGAATACGCTGAAGCGATTCGGCCAGGTTCTGATCAGGGAATTTGGCTATGTCTTCCGCGACGATAGCATCAACGGCGCTCACCGACTGGCGCTTCAGGTTGATTGCAGCGCCGAGCGACTGCCGGAAACCGGTTACTACGATATCAGCCGCAGCAGCATCCTCAGCAGGGGGAGCAGGCTGATCTGCCTGCGCCCACGCGGGAGCAGCACAAGCTACTGATAATGCAGCCAAGGACACGACGGAAAGACGCACGCCCTTTGGGAGCATGGATGGATTTGACGACGATACGGACATAAAAGACATCCCTTCCTGGTTGACCGGAGCTTCGCTGCTGACGTCTGGCGCGCCATTCTAGACACCGGTGTCATGACTCCTTGCAGCCCGGCACCGTCGATGTCAAGAAGGGGCAAAGCGGCCTGCACTGCCCTAATTCAAGGCTAATCGGGCCTGCCAGAGCGGCGCGCGACCTGCCTAATCGAGAGGAGAGACCATGACCATGTTACTGTCTTTGCTGGCTTCCGCTGCCGCCGGCGCTGCCCCGCCAATGGTCGTCATCGACGAGCAGCAGGTCGTGAGGGACGAACCACCGCCGCACGGAAATATTGGCATGAGCACAGCCTATCGCATCAGCGATGCCGCGCCGCAGCCCCGCACAATGGAGTTCCGCAAAAGGGTGCTGCATGTGGGGGCGGCCATCGGCCTCCACCCCATCGCGCATGACGAAGTTTATTATGTCCTGTCCGGCACGGGCGAGGTTACTTCTGACGGCGTGACGCGCACCCTGACGGCGGGGATGACCGCCTATCTTTACGACCGTGCCGTTGTCGGCATCAAGCAGATGGGAGACGAGCCGCTGACGCTCATCATTTCCTACCCGGTCAAGCCGAAGACATAGCCGGTGGGGCGGGCAGGCCTATGATTTATAGTAGTCCTCACCACGGCGCCGGCTACTCCCCCTCCCTTCATATCCCCGGCTGAATATAGGGGACGCGGGCGAACAACTCGCGTTCCCACCCCCGTGGATCGTCCTGCACCCGGCTTTCGCTGTCGAAGATCATCGTCGCGCGTCGGTCCAGCCGATATTGCGGCCATGCGCTCATGCCGTTTCCATTGGGGCTGCCGGTGCGGGCAAAGGCAATGAAGCGCTGCATCACCGCCGCACTGGCGGCCTGTGCGCCTGCACCCGTACCCGTCAGCGACCCGGTGGCATCGAGCGTGCCGAAAGCGAGCGGAATGTCCATGCCATGCGGAGCACCTCGTTCCGGCTTTACAGGTGACGCGAAATCAACCTGATAGACCCAGCTTGGCGCGTCCGCCCGCGCGCGTGCTTCCGCCTCCAGCACCTGCCCGGGCCAGCTCCGCCCCGCTGTGGTGGCGGCGTAGAAAAGACGTTCGGCCGACCAGTCGGGATAGTGTGCTCGATATTGCGCGACGACCCATTCAGGCGGCAGGTCCATGCGCAACTCGCCGGCCATACGCTCGGCAATGTTCGACCAGTCCAGTCCTCGAAGCAGTTGCCCGTGCGGATCGATGAAAGCGCGTGTCTCGTCATGCGTATTGCCGAGCAGCATGGGAATGGCGTTGCCTTGCGGCGCGGCATTCGGCCAGAAGGGATGACGCTCCAGCCAATTCATGTCGAGCACCGGCCCCATATAGACGCCGCCCCCCAATATCGGGTCTTCCGCGGACAGCCCCTCTATCAGCCGCTCGACAGGCATCGTCAAAAGCGGCGACAGATCGGTAGGGGCGACGTTCAGCCGTGCCAGATAGGCCGCCGTCCGGCGCGATGCGTTCAGAGGACCGCTGGCCGTGACCTGCTGGCCGCTCATGGTGATGGCCTTGTGGAACAAGCCTTTAGCCGCCGGCATCGCCATCATCGTCGCGATCTTGGCGCCGCCGCCTGACTGGCCGAAGACGAGGATATTGTCCGGGTCACCCCCGAAGGCAGCGATATTGTCCCGCACCCAGCGAAGCGCGAGGATAAGGTCGAGCTGCCCGACATTGCCGCTGTCGGCAAAGCGCGGATCGAGCCGGGCGAGGTAAAGATAACCCAGCGCGTTCAGCCGATGGTTGACGGTCACCACCACCACATCGCCGCGCGCGGCCAGACGGTCGCCATAGTTGAGCGGATCGACCACGCTGCCGTTCGAATAAGCGCCGCCATGAATATAGAGCATCACCGGCCGCTTAGCCTTGATGTCGGGCGCGGGTGTCCAGACATTGAGGAACAGGCAATCCTCGCTCGTCGCCTCCTGATCGCTGCGCTGCGGGCAGGACGGCGCAAAGTGATTTGCTTCGGTGACGCCCTTCCAGCTTTCGGGAGCGACCGGCGCCTGGAAGCGTCTGGCCTTGGTGTCGGTGCCGTAGCGCAGGCCGCGAAAGACATGGAGCCCACTCTCGCGTGTACCCGCGACGCGGCCAGCCGTCGTTCGGACGACCGTCGATGCCGGTGCGGCGAAGGCCGGCATCGCCAAGCCCGCCGCCAGCACGCCCGCCGCGCCCAACGCACCTCGCCTGTCCATCTGCGGCATCATCCTCATCCTTATGTCATGCGTGGCGATGGTCGCCTTTGTAGTCAGGGCCGGGTAGCCGCTTGTCGGCCAAGCCCGGCCCGGGCGATCATCCGATCAGCGCGCGAGCCAGCCGCCGTCGACGGCGAGCAGATGGCCCTGCACATAGTTGGCGGCGCTGGACGACAGGAACACGGCGGCGCCGCCGATGTCGGCCGGGTCGCCCCAGCGGCCGGCGGGGATGCGTTCCTGGATCTGGCGGTTGCGGGTCTCGTCGGCCTGCAGCGCGGCGGTGTTGTTGGTAGCGATATAGCCGGGGGCGATGGCGTTCACATTGACGCCCTTGCCCGCCCATTCATTGGCGAGCAGCCGGGTGAGGCCGGCCACGCCGCTCTTGGCGGCGGTGTAGCTGGGCACGCGGATGCCGCCCTGGAAGGAGAGGAGCGAGGCGATGTTGACGATCTTGCCCGACCCCTGCGCGATCATGTGCCGCCCCGCCGCCTGGCAGAGGAAGAACAGCACCTTAAGATTGGTGTCCATCACCGCGTCCCAGTCGGCTTCGGTGAAGTCGACGCTGTCGGCGCGGCGGATGATGCCGGCATTGTTGACGAGGATGTCGAGCCCGCCCAGCTTCTCCAGCGTCTCGTCCACCACGCGCTGCACCGGCTCGATGCTCGACAGATCGGCCGAGACGATCTCGCCCTTGCGGCCGAGCGCGCGGACTTTCTCCACCGTCTCCTGCGCGGGGGTGCGGCCCACCGCCGCGATGTCGGCGCCCGCCGCCGCGAGCGACAGCGCGATCGCCTGGCCGATGCCGGTATTGGCGCCGGTGACGATCGCCACCTTGCCGGAAAGATCGAAGGGGTTGGTCATGCTCTATGTCTCCGCCATGCAGTCTGGAAATCGCTCCTCCCCGACCGGGGAGGAGCGGCAGCACGCCTCAGCGCAGCTGGCAGATGTCCAGCACGTTCATGTCGGTATAGTCGAGATTCTCGCCGCCCATCGCCCAGATGAAGGCATAGCTTTTCGTGCCCGAGCCCATATGCACCGACCAGGGCGGGGAGATCACGGCTTCCTCATTCTCGATGACGATGTGACGCATGGCGTCGGGCTCGCCCATATAGTGGAAGACGCGGTCGCCGCCCTGCAGATCGAAATAAAGATAGATTTCGCTGCGGCGGTCATGAAGATGCGGGGGCATGGTGTTCCACACGCTGCCGGTCTCCAGCACGGTGAGGCCCATCAGCAGCTGCGCGCTCTCGCACACGCCCGGGATCACCAGCTGGTAGATGGTGCGGTGGTTGGAGTTGGCGAGGTCGCCACGCTCCAGCGGATTGGCTTCCGACAGGCTGATCTTCTTGATCGGGCAGGCTTTGTGCGCGGGCAGCGAGGCGATGTAGAAACGCGCCTCGGCGCCTTCGAAGATCACCTCTTTGGAGCCCATGGGCACATAGAGGCATTCCTTGTTGCCGATCTCGAACCGCTCGCCATCGACGCTGATCGCGCCGGGGCCGCCGATATTGACGATGCCCGCCTCGCGACGCTCCAGGAAAGGATGGCCCTTGGCCGATGCCGGCTCGCTCTGCTCGGGCAGGCGGATCGCCTTGCCCGCCGGCACCGCGCCGCCGATCACGAAACGCTCATTATGGCTGTAGTTGAGGATCACCTCCCCTTCCACGAACATCCCGCCTACAAGATAACGGTCGCGCAGCGACTCATTGTCCACGCATTCCATCATCTCGGGATGCGTCGCATGATAGGTCTTCTCGAACATGG